>NZ_CALERY010000023.1 GCF_937906905.1 uncultured Helicobacter sp.
TTCCAATGGCACTTGAAAGTAGATTTAATAGATCATTGACAGAATCTTTAAGCGCGTTTAGCTGGGGGTTTGAGCCAGAGAGGGTGATTCTTTTTGTGGCTCTGCCTTGCTTGGTGTGGTTGATGACAGAGAGGGATTCATCGATGAGATTTTGATCGATCTGCATGTCGCTAGAGATTTGCTGCACTTCACGCGCGATTTTTTGTGTCATCGCGCCAAACTCATCATGAGAATCCAGTGTAGCAAGCTGGATTTCTTTGCTCTCTCGATTGAGATATTTGAAAAATAGTTCGAAATTATGTTGCAATGTTTTCACGCCTTTGATAAGCGAGCGGTAAAACATCACCACCAGCGGCACAAAAATCACCAAAAAGCACACGCTAGCTGTGATTAGCGCTTGGGTCATGATTTCGTTCATGGCAGAGAGGATAGACTCTGTTTTGCTCTGGGCATAGGTTTTGAGCGTATCGGCATATACGCCTGTGGAAATCCAGATATTTTGGGTATTTGGGATCATGGCAGCGTAAGCGATTTTGGGCGCGATGGTCTGGGAGCCATCAGGCAGAGGCTTAGAAAAGTCATAATACACGAACTTCCCCTTATCATCACCTTTTAGCTTGGCTTGCTGCTGTTCTTTAGCACTTGCAAAAAGCTCGCGCACATAAAATACCCCGCGCTCATCTTTAGCATCTGCTAATGATTTGCCAATCAAATCTTTGCGCGTGGGGTGGGCTACAGGCACATGCTCTTTATAGACGAAGTAATAGCCGCTTTTATCATCTTCAAAGCGGAATTTTTCGATAGCTTTTGCGATGATGGCGATTTGCTCTTTTTCATCAAGCCCTTTGACAAGGTCGCCAAGGCTCTGTGCCATAGAGTCTGTGCCAAGCTTCAAGCGACTCTCGACTTGATCTTGTAGCAGGGCTTGCAGCTCAGCATCGCTGTTGCGCTCGATTTTGCCTCCTCCATAGATGATAAGCCCAAAAAGTGCCACAAAGCATACTAACGACCCTAACACCAAGATAAGAATCTTCCCTCGCAGTGAGAAAAATTTCAACATAATAGCTCCTTGTAAGAGATGATTTGAGTGAGAGATTTTACAATAAGTTGGACTCTCATTGGGATAAAATCCGCCGATACGGAGTGCTTGAGATTATGCTGTGGATATCGCTTGCGCGCTAAAATCACCAAAATCTAGCACAAGCTCCAGCCTTATGCGTGTTAGGGCTTTGTGCCATGGGTAGTGGAGCTAGCACTAAGAGAATCTAGCACGGCGTTTATGAGCTTTGGTGCGTTGTCCTCGCCATAGATTTTGGCAAGCTCAATCGCTTCATTGATGATGATAGGTGTGTCGGTATCGGTGTGGAGGATTTCATACGCTCCAAGCCGCAGGATACTTTTCTCCATTTGTCCAAGCCGAGAGAATTCCCACTCCTTCAAATGCTGGGTGATAGCACTTGAGAGCTCATCAAAGCGCTCTAGCACGCCAGAGAGTAGCGCGAGTGCGAAATCTTGCTGCTTGTTTTTGATTTTGCGTGCGGTGAGCATGGCGGGCGCGGATTCTAGGATTGCGCTATTGCCGCACTCATACGCGTATAAAAACCCTACCACCGCTTCCCTAGCCTGCGTGCGTGTCGCCATGAGCGTGCCCTAAATCACTTTGCACAAATCAATAAGCTCGATGAGTGAGCTCATCGCTTCAAAGCCCTTATTCCCGACTTTTGCTCCAGCTCGGTCGATTGCTTGCTCGATGTTGTCTGTGGTAAGCACGCCAAAGCTCACTGGCACGCCATGCTGGAGCGTGGTGTTGGCTATGCCCTTTGTCGCCTCTGCGCTCACATAGTCAAAGTGCGGCGTCCCTCCGCGGATAATCGCGCCTAGCGCGCAGATCCCGTGGTATTTTTTCACTCCTTTTTGCTCTTGGCGCAGCAGGCGATCAAGCACAAATGGCAGCTCCCACGCGCCTGGTGCCAGCACGATGTCTAGTAGATTCTCGCTTCCGCCATGGCGCAGGAAGCTATCACGCGCTCCCTCGATGAGTCTATCGGTGATGATATGATTAAAGCGTGAGCAGAGGATTGCTACGCGTTCATTGCCTTGGAGAAGGAGCTTGCCCTCGATGATGTTGTTTGGAGATGTTTTCATAACTATCCTTTCGTGTGGTGTGGATTCTAGCGCTAGAATCTAGCACAGCATAGATTCTGGGTGGAATTTGCCATGCTTTATGCCTGCTCTAGGGCTGCACGGATTGCAAAAATCTCATCAAAAAGCCCAGGGAGCTTTGCTAGCGCTATCATATTTGCTCCATCGCTAAGTGCGTTTGCTGGGTCGTAGTGCGTCTCGAGAAACACCCCATCAACCCCCACCGCAGCAGCAGCGCGCGCGAGATATGGGGCAAAGCTACTATCCCCACTGCTTTTTCCCCCGCCCATGCCTGGCATTTGCACACTATGTGTGATGTCAAAAATCACAGGCGCAAACTCGCGCATAATCACGAGCGAGCGCATATCTACAACTAGATTCCCATAGCCAAAGCTATTGCCTCGCTCGCATAGGCACACACCACTCTCTAGCGCACTTGCAAAGCTCGCTTTACCATGCTCGCCTTTGCGCGTTTTAATGGCTTTGAGTGCGCTGTATTGCATATCTTTTGGGCTCATAAATTGCCCCTTTTTGATATTGATGATTGCATTTGTCTTCGCCACTTCGACAATGAGATCTGTCTGTCGGCAGAGAAAAGCTGGGATTTGTATGACATCGACAACTTCAGCAAGCAGCTTTGCTTGGTGGGATTCATGGATATCGGTGATGAGCTTGTAGCCAAACTCTTTTTTGATAGATTCTAGCATTTTAAGCCCCTGCTCCAAGCCTGGACCTCGGTAGCTCTCTAGGCTAGTGCGATTGGCTTTATCAAAGCTGGCTTTGAAGTAGAAATCGCAATCCCCCCGCTCCTGCAAAAATGCCAGCCCCTCTGCAATCCTGCGTAGCTGGTCGCTGCTCTCGATGACACAAGGTCCGCTAAAGACGATAAGCTTTTCAAGCTTTTTTGGTGTATTTGTGCTTGGGGTGCTGGATTCTTGAAGTTGGGGGAGGGTTTTTAGCTTGGTTTGCATGGGATTCCTTTAAAAGCTTGGGATTCTAGGATAAATCCTATAAATCTTTGCTAAAAGCATAGCGCAGTAAAGTAGTATAATTTGAAACGAATTTCTCCAAAAGTGGGGCGCAGATGAAAATTGCTATCAATGGATTTGGCAGGCTTGGGCGAGCGATCGCGCGTGCGGCGTTGGCGCGAGAGATTACGATTGTAGGGATAAATGACATCGCAAATAGCGAGAATCTAGCCTACTTGCTAGAGAAAGACTCCGTGCATGGGGAGCTAGACTATAAGGTGCGCTATGAAAATCACGCCCTTGCCCTTAGTCCAAAAGACACGCTCCCTAGATCAGCAAGTATATCTAAGACAGGTCAGCTTAAATCCACGCCTAAACCTATTCCTATATTTTCCTATGCAAATCCTTTGGAGCTGGATTTTGGCACGGCAGATGTGGTGATAGAATCCAGTGGGCATTTCTTATCCAGCGAGCAGGTCTCCCATCATCTTGCTAAAGGTGCTAGGCGCGTCATCATCTCTGCTCCAGCCATTGATGATACGCCTACATTTGTGCTAGGGGTCAATCACACTGCGTATGCTGGTGAGTCTATCATCTCTAATGCTTCTTGCACGACAAATTGCCTAGCTCCAATCGCCATGCTGCTGGATAGAGAGTTTGGCATAGAGCGTGCGATCATCACCACAATCCACAGCTATACCAACGACCAGAATCTCCTAGATGTCGCTCATCATAGCGACAAGCGCCGTTCGCGCGCTGCTGGGCTCAATATTATCCCCACTTCCACAGGGGCTGCGCGCGCACTCTACAAGGTCCTGCCAGATATGAAAGGCAAGATACACGGACACAGCGTGCGCGTCCCAGTAGCTGATGTCTCTATGCTTGATTGCAATGTCTATCTCAAGCGCAGTGTCGATGAGCGCACAATCACAGAGCTGTTTATAGCAGAATCTAGTGGCGCGCTGGCGGGGATTCTGGGCATGGATAGCGAGTATGGCGTGAGTAGTGATTTTTACAACGACACGCGTAGTGCGATAGTCGCACAGGATTTGACATTCTGCCTGGGGAATATGTGTAAAATCATGGCATGGTATGACAATGAATGGGGCTATGCACACAGAATCCTTGACATGGCAGCGCATATTTTGACGCACTAGATTCTAGGCTGGCTTCGCGCTAGTCCAGCATACCAGAATCCAGCCCATCTAGTTTCTATGTGCTATGCGTTTCTATGCTTTGGCGGGATTTCGCAAAATAGCACCGTCTCTAGGGAGATTCTGTCATCGATTGGCTTATGCAGATGAAACTCATAGCCTAGATTCCAGGACTCGATGAGTGGCTTGATGTCAAAAAAGTCGCTCGCTTGATGATAGATGCTAATGAGCATTGTGGGCTTTTGCGTGCAGATTGTGTGTTTGGCGCCTTTTATAAACTCCATTTCAAACCCCTCGATATCCACTTTGATAAACCCAACTTCTACTCCATGCTGCTGCACATAGCTATCAAGCGTGATGATATGAGCTTCTTCACTACCAAAGGAATAGTGCGAAAATATCAGGTTAGAGCCACCTCCATAGATATTTATCATAAGCTTTTCTTCACGCGCACCTAGCCCGTTATTCACAGGGATAATACGCGTGGCTTGATTTAGCTCGATAGTTTTTAGGAGCTTTTGGTAGTTTGTAGGGCTGGCTTCAAAGCAGTGGATAGATTTATCCGTATAGCGCTGAAACACCAGCGCACTTCTGCACCCTCATAATCCCAGAATCCAAAAAGCTTTCTTTCATTTGTATGTCCTTTGTTTGTAGTGTCGCTTGTGAGCATAGCACGCATTGTAGCAGAATCTACAAGTGTAAGTCGATTTGCCCACTGCCCACTTAGCCTCTCCAAATCTAACGATAAGGCGAAATAAACACAGAATCTAAACCTGGTCGGTGGATTCTAAGCTTTTTGGGAAAATTACTGGGATTTCAGGCTTATTTGGCACACATGGCATATCTAGGTTGGTGAGTGCGTAGCCATAGACTGGCATGGCATCTTTAGGGAGCAAATCGTTTCGCAGGTAACTTATCTCTAGTAGCGAGCAAAATATTAGCGCCTCACTATCAATTACACCTATCATTACATCACCATTATTATTATAGTGGATATGGATAGGAGTGAAATGCGCGCGAAGCTTCTCTAGCACGCGTAAGCGCAGCTTGGCGCCTTGCTCATCATCTGGATTGCACGCATGAAACTCAAAAATCACTTGCGAGAAATGCTCCAGCAGTCTTAAATCAATAGAGTCCAAAATCTCCCATTCGGCATTTTCGATATCGCATTGCAGGATATTATGCGCGCTGGGGTTAATATCTACTTCGCTCATAAGTCGAGCGAAGCTTATCGTATCTGGAGTATCCTGTGCCCCGACAAATAACTTAGTGAAGTGGATATTTGGGTGATCGGGATAGGGGGAGTGATTGATTGAGGCATCAAACTCTAGGACTCGATACCCTTTATCTGCCATTTCTAAATCCCATGGGGAAGACTCCCAGATGCCAAGAGAAATTGCAATGGGGGCTTTACTAGAATCTATACTGCCAGATTGTGTGGAGCTAGATTCTAGTGGGGGAGGGGTAAGCATGCAGTAGCCACCATCGCCATAAAACTCTCTACGATAGGCTTCACTACTGCCGCTTCCTATGCGCACAAACTCCATACTAGGCGAGCGCATAGGTTGGATTAAGCGAAGATAGGAGCGGAGGTTTGTGGTGTTTTGGATTTGGCGAACGCGGTGCTTGATACAGCGGGCATAAGCGCATAGCACCTCTGGGTGCGCGCCCATAAGTGTCATTTGCTGCTCTATGGATTTAAAAAACAGCACCTTATCTGCGCGAGCAAGCTTGATTTGGGCGATGAGCAGTAGCGTGAGTTTGCGAGCGATGAGCGTGAAATACTCGAGCCTCTGTTTTAGCGTGGGTTTAGATTCTGGCATAGATTGCATTGGGCTCCTTTGTGGGTGGTTCTTTGGTGAAAGATTTTGTGATTATAGCGCAGATCAGGGCTTGCCCACTGCGCAGATAAATCTAAAGACCCCTGCCATGCTCGTGCATGATGATTTCATAGAGATTATCGCTTGGGGCACTTATAGTGGCGGGGAATTTTGAGCGGATATAGGTGGCTTGGCGCTTAGCGAGCTGGCGTGTGTGGATAGCGATTTGCTCTTGGAGTGCGCGCTTATCAATACTGCTGTCAAAATATTCCAAACACTCTTTTAGCCCTATGGCGCTAAAGGGCTGAATCGCGCGCCCATATCGCTCAAGCAGAGTGCGCGCCTCATCGATAAGCCCATGGTCTAGCATGTCTTGCGTGCGCTGCTCTATGCGAGCGATGAGCTGCTCGCGTGGCATGGCAATCGAGTAGATTTGTGGCTCTGGGATAAGTGCTGCTCTAGCATGTGAGGAAAAATACACACTAGGTGCGGTGCTTGTGGAAAAGTAAATCGCAAGGAGTTTGTGGATTCTGTATGTATCACTAGATGAGATAGAATCCGCACTCGCTGGGTCGATAGATCGCAGAAACTCATAGGGACTTGAGAGGCTTTGTATCTGCTTAGCGATAGAGTCTTTTATCAATCCTCCTATCTCTGGCATAGGAGAGAGCCCCTCATATAAACAAGTAAGATAGAATCCACTCCCGCCAACGATGAGTAAAATCTCTTTGCTACATTGCTTGAGTGCTTGCGTAAAAAGCTCCATAAACACTGCTGCGCTACAATGCTCATCTGGGGAGAGCGCGTTTATCCCATAGTGCGTGATTTCACTAAGCTCCTGGCGTGTGGGCTTGGCAGAGGCGATGTCAATCTCTCTATACACACTTAGTGAGTCAATCGAGAAAATCTCTGCTCCAAGCATGCGCGCCAAACGCATGGCGAGCGCGGATTTACCGCTAGCAGTGGGGGCAACTATGGCTAGGATTTTTGGTAGATTCTGGGGATACATGGAAAGTCTCACAGAATCCTAGGGAAGTAAAGCATGCTAGGATTTTTGGTATTGTGCTTTTTGCGAGATACTTAGCACCAGTCCTAGGGCTAGGCAGTTTGCCAGCATGGAGCTACCACCATAGCTTAGGAATGGCACAGCGATTCCTTTAAGCGGGATAAGCCCTGCTACGCCAAGTGCATTCATCAAAAAGCTAAGCCCCACAAGCATAGCAATACCAATACAAAAAAGATAATACACATCATTTTGCACACGATTGGCATTTTTCAGCACACGCCAAACGATTGTGATGATAAGCCCTACACAAACACTTAGCCCAAGAAGCCCACCCTCTTCTGTAATCCCAGCTAGCACCATATCTGTATGCACTTCGCTTAAAAATCCAAGCTTGATTGTGCCATTGCCTAGCCCCTGCCCGAAAAACCCGCCATTATGTATGGCATTTGCTGCATGCAGGATTTGATAGGGTTCTGGGAGATTATCCACTCGCAGATACGCGCCCATGCGCTCTGGCAGTATAGTCAGCACAGAGTCCTGCGCACTCGCCCACCAGGTTTTAAGTCGTGCGATTCTATGTGGAGAAATGGCGATAAATATCCCAGCTAGCACGCTGCTAATGAGTAGTAAAATCCCAAATAGCCCAGAGCTGCCGCCTGCTGCAATTAGCATGACGACAAGTGTTAGCGCCAGGAGGATCACCTGCCCTAGGTCGTTTTGCATGACAGCAATAAGTAGCACTGCGATGAAAAACACCGCAATATAGGGCAAAATCACTAGAATCTCCTGTGTGATTGTGCGTTTGTGATTATCAACAAATTTGCGCGAGAAGCTCCATGCTAGGAAGAAAATAAAGCCGATTTTAAAAAACTCGCTAGGCGCGATAGAGATAAGCGGCAAGCGGATCCAGCGTTTCGCTCCGCCTGCGGAAGTCGCCAAGGATTCTGGGAGAAATGGCATAAGTAGCATAAGAATCAATGCGAGAAAAAACAAAAAAAAGCCAAATTTTAAGAAGTATTTTTCCGGCGCAAGCTGGGCAAACATCCACATGATCATAATCCCAAACACTGCGCTCACAAACTCGCGCTCAAAAAAATGAAAATCACTATAGCGATATGCGAGTGTCGTATAGGTAGAGAGCGAGTAGCTCATCAATACGCCTATGGTAATAAGACCACAAGCGCAAAGGAATAGCACCCTGTCCGCGCGAGAATCCATCATGTAAAATCCTAAGCTAAAATCCTGCGATTTTACCCAAAAAAGCCCCCAAAAGCCATATCAAATCCTATCTTAGAATCCTTGCTATAAGATTCTAGGGAGGAGTAGATGCGCGAGATTGGGCTTGTAGATTCTAATCCCTAGAATCTAGTGTAAAATTTCAGCAAAGCGCAATCACCACATTAGAAACAAAGGACATCATGTGCTAAAAAAGGCATTTCTTACCAATAGTAGCGGGATTCTTTGCTCGAGGGTGTTTGGATTCCTGCGGGATCTAAGCATGGCAAATATCCTGGGAGCTGGCGTGTATAGCGATATATTTTTTGTCGCGTTTAAATTCCCAAATCTCTTTCGCAGAATCTTTGGCGAGGGTGCATTTACTCAAAGCTTCCTGCCAAGCTTTATTGCTAGCAGCAAAAAGGGCGCATTTAGCGTGCTAGTGCTTGGTATATTCTCGCTTATCCTTATTGCATTTTCTTTGCTTGTAGTGGCATTTAGCGGTGCATTTACAAGAGTCTTGGCGCTTGGATTTAGTGAAGATCTCATCGAGCTAGCAAAGCCAATCGTGGCAATCCACTTCTGGTATCTGTTGCTGGTTTTTTGGGTAACATTTTTTAGCACGCTGCTGCAGTATAAGCAGAGCTTCTGGGTGAGTGCATATAATACTGCACTGCTCAACATTGCCATGATCTGCGCACTGCTGCTTGCTCGCGATAGCGATGGGCTTATGATTGTGTATATGGTGAGCTATGGTGTGCTAGTAGGGGGAGTGGCGCAGGTGTGTTTGCATATCTATCCGCTCTATAAGCTTGGGTTTTTGCGGCTCTTTATCTGCGGGGTGGGAGAGCTGCGCCTCGCACGCCAAGGCGGATTGTTTAAGGGCGGATTATTTGCAAGACTGCTTAAACGCCCCAAACCAGAATCTAGCAAAGCGGGCGATACAAATTGCGCCCTAGAATCCGCGCCAGAATCTACTATGGATTTTGCTTTGGATTCTAAATCTGCGCGCCTAGCCCAAAAAATCCGCGCAGAGCTTCGCGCATTTTTTAGGCAGTTTCTCCCGGCAATGCTTGGTAGCTCGACCGCACAGCTTGCGTCATTTATTGATACCATTCTTGCTTCTTTTCTTGCCACTGGCTCTATTTCTTATCTCTACTATGCCAATCGCATTTTTCAGCTCCCACTAGCCATTTTTGCTATTGCTATTTCCACTGCACTCTTTCCTATGGTGGCAAAAGCCATCAAAGCAGGCGAGCAGGAGAAAGCCCTAAGCGCGATGAAGCGGGCATTTTGGTTTTTGCTCTTTATGCTTATGATATGCTCTGTGGGCGGAATTGTGCTAAGCGATCAAATTATTTGGCTGCTCTATGAGCATGGGAAATTCTCGCGCACAGATACTATGGAGTGTGCGCTAGTGTTTGCAGGCTATATGCTAGGGCTTGTGCCTTTTGGCTGTGCTAGGATTTTCTCTCTCTATCTTTACTCGCATAATCGCCAAGCTCAAGCGGCTAAAATCTCGGCAATTTCTCTGCTGCTTGGCGTGGTGTTTTCATTGATTTTCATGCAGTTTTGGGGGGCGTTTGGACTCGCGCTTGCGGGGAGCTTGAGCGGTGTGGTGCTGTTTGTGCTAAGTGTGCGGGCATTTGGTGTGGGGCAGTTTTGGGCTATAATGCAGGCTAAAAAGCAAGCCCTGCTTTTAGCACTGCTGCTGCTACTTGAAGTGGCAGTGCTGCTACTATGGCGCGCACTTGTGCAGATTCCAGGCATATAGAGCCAATACAAAACAAAGGATACAAATGACAATCTATGACTCCAAGCAGAAAAAAAAGCTCCCCTTTATCTCCATTAGACCAAATACTGCTAGAATCTATGTCTGCGGACCCACTGTGTATGATGATGCGCATTTGGGGCATGCGCGAAGCTCCATAGCATTTGACCTGCTACGACGCACGCTTGTGGCGCTAGGCTATGATGTGGTGTTTGTGAAAAATTTCACCGACATTGATGACAAAATCATCAACAAAGCCAACGCGCGCAATCTTGATATACAGACGCTTGCGCAAGGCTATATCGACTCCTATCTGCGCGACATGGAAGCACTAGGTGTGCTAAAGCCTGATATCATGCCAAAGGCAAGCGAGAATCTAAAGCCTATCGCGCAGCTTGTATCCACGCTACTAGAGAGGGGCAATGCCTACACATTGCAAAATGGTGATATATATCTGCATGTCCCTAGCGATCCGCACTATGGCGAAATTTCTGCGCGTGGCATAGATGATGAGAATCAAGCCAGAATCCACAATGACGAGCACAAGAAAGACCCCCGTGATTTTGCATTATGGAAAAGCTACAAGGGGCAAGGCGATGTGGGCTATGAGAGTCCGCTAGGCAAAGGTCGCCCGGGCTGGCATATTGAATGCTCGGCAATGATTGAAGAGGTGCTTGCCTACCAGGACGAGGAGTATGCGATTGATATCCATGGTGGGGGTGCAGATTTGCTATTCCCTCACCATGAGAATGAAGCCTGCCAGAGTCGCTGCGTTACGGACAAAGAGCTTGCAAAATACTGGGTGCATAATGGGTTTGTCAATATTGATGGGCAGAAAATGAGCAAGTCTCTAGGCAATAGTTTTTATGTCAAAGATGCGATTGCTCGCTATGGCGGAGAGGTCGTGCGCAACTACTTGCTAGGCACGCATTATCGCGCTCTGCTGCATTTTAGCGAGAGTGATTTGCTACAAAGCAAAAAGCGGCTAGATAAAATCTACCGCCTCAAAAAGCGGTTAGTGGGTGGTGCAGGTGGCATAGCTGGAGTTGCTAGTGAAGCCCAGAATCTAGGGCAAAAGGAGCTAGCGGATGCTGGATTTTGCAATGCACTGCTTGGGGCAATGCGCGATGATCTTAATATCTCAAAAGCCCTAAGTGTGCTAGAAGAAATGCTAAACCATGCCAATGCGCAGCTAGATTCTGCGCCAAAAGACAAAGCGCTTAAAGCTAGCTTGCTGGCAAATCTCACATTTGTGCAGCAGTTGCTCGGCATTGGTGGGGGGGATTGCGTGGCATATTTCCAGCAGGGAGTAAGCGAGCAGGAGAAAGCATATATACAAGAGCAAATCGCCTTGCGTGCAGAGGCTAAAGCACAGAAAAACTACGCAAAAGCCGATGCAATCCGCACGGAGCTAGAATCTCGTGGGATTGTGCTTAGTGATAGCGCAGAAGGCACGATATGGGAGAAGCTTGAGGGGTAGGGGCGAAAAGTTGAGGGAGAATCTAGCGCAGAATCCAAGCCTAGATTCTGCGGATTTGCCTTTAGATCGAGCTTGACTTAGATTCTGGCTAGCGCTCTATCAAGACGCTCTTGCATAAGGGCAATGTGCTCCTCTTTAATGATAAGCGGTGGAGCGAAGCGTAGGACATTTTGCGAGGCACTTAAGATGATGAGCCCTTCTTCTGCGGCAAGCGCGACGATGTCTTTTGCCTGGACTTTGCTGGATTTGCGGATTTGGACGCCTTGCAGGAAGCCTTTGCCGCGCACTTCTTGGAGAAAATCATAGCGTGCGCAGAATGTTTGGAGCACCTTTGTGAGCGTAGATTCTAGTCGTGCCACATGCTCCACAATCCCAAGCTCGTCAAAAATATCAAACACCTTGCTAACTGCTGCACATGCAAATGGATTCCCGCCATAAGTGCTACCATGATCGCCTGGCTTTAGTGATTGTAGTGCGATCTTTTCGCTAAGCACAAATGCGCCCACTGGCACACCGCAGCCCAGTGCTTTTGCTGTGGTGATGACATCAGGCTTGATTCCATAATGCTCGTAGGCAAACATTTTCCCACTTCTCCCCATGCCACATTGGATTTCATCAAGGATTAGTAGCAAATCGTGCTTATCACAAAGTGCGCGCATATCGCGCAAAAAGCTTTGGCTAGCAGGCGTTACGCCACCCTCGCCTTGGATAGTTTCTAGCATGATTGCGCAGGTTTTCTCACTGATGAGCTTTTCTACACTGCGTGTGTCGTTGAAGTGTGCGAATTTCACACCAGAGAGCAGGGGCTTGAACGGCTTTTGATATGCGCTATTGCCTGTTACAGAGAGCGCGCCAAGCGTGCGCCCATGGAATGAGTTGCGCATGGCAATGATTTGCGCACCGCGAATCCCTTTCTCATAGGCGTATTTTTTTGCCACTTTTATTGCGCCCTCGCATGCCTCTGCGCCACTATTGGTGAAAAACACCCGTTCAAGCCCACTAGCATGCGCGAGCTTCTTGGCAGCCTCCATCGCAGGAGCATTGTAGTAGAGATTTGAGATGTGCAAGAGTTTATCGATTTGGGCTTTTAGTGCGGCTGTAAATGTGCTATTACCATAGCCTAGTGCATTTACCGCAATCCCTGCACCAAAATCCAGATATTCTTTCCCTGCTGTGTCATAGAGAAATACACCCTCCCCACGATCAAAGACTATGGGCATGCGTGCATAAACTTGGAGAATCGCGCTTTCATCGACGCCTAGAGCGCTTGGTTTTGTAGATTTTAGGGAGTTTTTAGCTGGCATGGTATCTCCTTGGAATGATGATCTAGTGAAAATTTATGAGCTAGATTCCGGTGTGGTTTTGAGCAGAATCTAAATAGCAAACGACAATATAAATCTACCCGCGCACGATTGCTGTGCCTATCCCACTATCTGTGAAAAACTCTAGCAACAAGCAGTGGGTAATCCGCCCATCAATGATATGCACGCGCGATACTCCGTTTTCCACGGCTTTTATGCAGTTTTGCAGCTTGGGCAGCATGCCGCCACTAATATCGCCAGATTCTAGTAGTGTTTTTGCTTCGTTTGTGCTTAGCATAGCGATGAGCGAGCTTTTATCTGTGAAATTTCGATAAATCCCCTCAATATCGCTTAAGAAGACAAGCTTTTCGGCTTTTAGTGCGATTGCTAGTGCGTAGGCAGCATCATCAGCGTTGATGTTATAGTCCTGCCCGTCCTTATCCATGCTGATAGGACAAATCACTGGGACAAAGTCATTATCAAGCAGGCGTAGGACAAGTGTCGTATCTACCTGCTTTACTTGCCCTACAAATCCTATATCCACGCCATTTACGAGCTTTTTTTCCGCGAGAAATGTATTGCCATCTTTGCCGCTAATCCCCACCGCGCGCACCCCACAGCCTGCCATATAGCCCACAAGGGCTTTGTTGATATTATTGAGCACCATTTGCGCGATTTCTAGCGTGGCAGGATCTGTTACCCGCAAGCCCTGTTCAAACCGCGCCTCTCCACCTGTGCGCTCCACCCATTTGCTAATCTCTTTTCCACCACCATGGATAATGATAGGTTTAAACCCTATGCTTTTTAGTAGCGCGATGTCTTTGATCACGCTTTTTTTGAGATTCTCATCTTCCATAGCGCTACCGCCGTATTTGATAAGAATTATTTTGCCACTGAAGCGCTGAATGTAGGGGAGAGCTTCGATAAGGGTTTGGGCTTTACTTTGGAGTGCTTGCATATTCATAAATATTCCTTACATGGATCTAGTAACCTTGCTAGGCATTCTAGCAAAAGCGCGATTATAGCAAAATCATCGCCATTGGCACTTGCGCTTTATTTTAGGATTTCAGCTATAATGCCCAGAAATTTCTTGTGTGTTTCCAGAATTTATAAGCAGAGTTAGGAGAAATGGCTGTGGGGCGTTTAGTTGGCTATGTATTAGCGCTATGCGTTGGGTTTTGGTTTGTGTCCTGCGCGATGGTGCCAAAGCCTGTGAGTGAGAATCCAGCTACGATTGTATGGAATTTCGCAGGCTCATTTTATGACACTGCGCGTGATAGGCTCATGACCAAATCTGCGCTCACTTATTGGCGCAAGATCAATGAAGATGGCAGCTTTGGCGATCGCTTTGCTATTGGCGGGGCAAATGCCTTTAATCGCGCGATTAACACCGCACGATTCCGCAAGGTGCGTGATGAGGTGGTGGTGCTAGATTCTGGGGAGTATTTTTTGGACTCCTTTGAGCTAGAAGCACCGCGAAGTATCGCCCAGAGTCAGCCTGGCGACTATACTGAGCGTGATGGCTGGGATCACGGGGCAAATGCACCTAGATTTCTCTCTCTCAAGGTTGCGCCTGGTGCGCGAGTCGTGCTGCCAAAGCTGGTATTTAAAGTCGTCCAAAATGGTGATAAAACTTCTTACACACAAGAGATCAAAATTCTCATTTGCTCGCTAGAAAATCAAAAAGATAAAGCAAAATCCGCGGAAGATTTTGCAAATGAAATGGATTTAAGCGGTTTTGCTCTTCGCTTTGGCAATGCAATTGCCATAGAGACAGCACCTAGCGATTTGTGTGAGGAGATTTTCGCACCAGAGGCAGATAGGCGCAAATAATCGCAGCAAAGCACAAGCGCGAGCTGGGCGCGAGATCGGGCACAGATTGTGAGCTGTATCTTTCTGCCTTTTCTTAATGGCGATTGAATTGCGGGGAATGTGAATTGCTTTATTTCAACTAAGTAAAAGGAGTGTATGTATGGCAGAAGTTATTACCATTACTTCAGGCAAAGGCGGTGTAGGCAAATCCACCGCCACAGCGAATATCGCGGTAGGCTTGGCGCAAGTGGGGCAAAAGGTCGTAGCGGTGGATTTTGACATAGGGCTTAGAAATCTCGATATGATTTTGGGGCTTGAAAATCGCATAGTCTATGATGTCATTGATGTGATGGAGGGCAAATGCGCTCTCTCACAAGCTCTAATCCAAGATAAAAAGACGCCAAATCTTAGCTTCCTCCCAGCAAGCCAGAGCAAAGATAAAACCATTTTAGACAAGCAAAAGGTCAAGGCTTTAATTGAGTCGCTTAAAGAGCAGTTTGACTATATCTTGCTCGATTCTCCAGCGGGGATTGAAGGCGGCTTTGAGCATTCTATTTTCTGGGCGGATCGCGCGCTAGTGGTGGTAACGCCAGAAGTGAGCTCCGTGCGCGATAGCGATAGGGTGATTGGCATAATCGATGCCAAAAGTGATAAAGCCGCCAAGGGCGCAAAGGTGCAAAAGCATCTAATCATAAATCGCATTAAACCAGAGCTTGTGGAGAGCGGCTCTATGCTTAGTAGTGAAGATGTGCTAAAGATTCTAGCGATCCCACTCATCGGGCTTGTGCCAGAAGATGAGAGAGTGGTGAGTGCTACAAACTGCGGTGAGCCTGTGATTTATGACAAATCTAGCATTAGTGGTGAGTGCTACAAGCGCATTGTGGCTAGAATCCTAGGCGATGAAGTGCCGTTTGTGGAGTTTAAAAAGCAAGGCGGGATTTTGCAAGGCTTTAAAAGGCTGTTTCAATGAGCTGGAAAAAGTTGTTTAGCAAAGATGGCGGTAGCGCGAAAGTCGCACGCGATAGGCTTACGATAATGCTCGCACACGAGAGAAGCGTGAAAGTGCCTTATATGGAGCAGATGAAAGAAGAGATTCTAGCAGTGGTGCGCAAATACACCCAAACAGATAAAATCACCATAAAAGCGGACTCGAACCAAGAAGTAAGCACACTTGAAGTGCAGATCACATTAGATGAGGTGTAGGGCGAGACACATGGTGTGGGCAACCAAGCCAAGGCTTAGTATCTAGGGAATAAAGACAAAGGAAAAGGCTCATGGACAGCAGGAAGTTTTTCAAGATTTTACAGCTTATTAGCTCGCTTATGGGGATTGCAGTCATCGCGTGTGCGGCATATTTTGGCTATGGATTCTATAAAGAATACAAAGCCAGCAAAGGCACGCCAACCACACTCACCCCAGAATCTAGTCAAGCAAACGCTTCTGCCACGCCTACAACTACACCTGCGACCGCGCCAGATTCTGCGATTAACTGGGATCATATTATGAAGCAGACAAAAGATTCGCAAGACTCTAAGGATTTTAAAGATGCAGAATCCGCGAGCGACTCTGCTAAATCCACCCCAGAATCTAAAAAACCTGTGATAAAAACTCTTGCCCCCAAATCCCAAAAGCCTAAAGCCAAGAAGCCAATGCTGGCTATCATTATGGACGACATGGCGTATAGGGGTCAGCTAAACGACCTCCAAAAACTCAATCTCCCTATCACGCCTTCATTTTTCCCTGTGAGTCCGGACTCCCCAGAGACTGCCGTGCTTGCAGCAAGCGTGCCATTTTATATGGTGCATTTGCCGCTAGAAGCACAAACCCCTCTCCAAACACGCCAGAAATGGCTACTAGAGAGCTCATCAAAAGAAGAGATTCGCAATCATGTCGAGGCGATTAAGCGGGATTTTCCGCGTCTTATGTTTATCAACAACCATACTGGCAGTCGCTTTACCGCAAACGAACGCGCGATGAGCTCGTTACTTGAAGTGCTGCAGGAGTTTGGTATAGAGTTTGTGGATTCTAGGACGAGTGCAGAGACTGCTGTGCCCAAGCTCTACAAACAAGCCCGCCGCCCACTGCTCCAGCGCGATGTATTCCTTGATAATACTCCAACTCTCGCCTACACCACAAGCCAGCTCAAGCTCGCCATCGCCACAGCCAAGAAAAACGGCTATGCTATCGCAATTTGCCACCCACATCAAAGCACTTTCAAAGCCCTAGCAAATGCGAAATACACACTTTTCAAAGATGTGGAGCTTGTCTATATCAAAGATCTACCCATAGCAAAATCTCTCATCGCCCAGAATCTTGCTAAAGCCAAAAATTCAAGTGCTTTGACAGGTGCGATATCGAGCCCAGAGAGCGCCAAAACTTCAGCACCTCCCTCGGCTAGTCTAGCCCCACGAAGTGAAATTGCAAAGATTTTTGAAGAAAGCGAAGCGGAGCAGAATCCTCATAGCCAAAATCTCGCCACTGATGCCACCAACCCCACTGCAATCCCGCACAATGACTATCTCGACCCACAAACGCCAGAATCCACAAGTATGGCTAGCGGGGATTCTAATGGGGTAGATTCTGGTGCGATCGCTCGAGCAGGAGGTGCGCAGGCTAGCCTAGAATCGAGTGCGCCGGATTCTGGGAGCAAAGATTCTCGCACATCTATGAATACACAAAACACACAATCTCCAAGTCAAAGCGTTAAAGTGCCCAAGTCTTCGCAAATCGATCATAGTGTGTTTAAGGAAGTCAAGCGCCAGACCCAAGTCAAACATCAGCAAAATCGTCAAAGCGCCAAGCAAGGAGCTAAAGGTGCTACCAAACCAGAATCTAAATCACGCAAAGGCGCAGCAAGCTTTGAATCTATCAAAGACTGCGAGCAAAGTGAGGTAGAGGCGTTTATCTCTGGCTGCCCTAGCGATAGAATTAAGCAAGAAAAAACCCAAGGCTTCATCAATATTGAATGGAGTAGTGAAAAAGCCCAAAGCCCAGCATATCAAAGCAAGGGTGAGCGTGCGGGGATTGGCGCAGAATCCAAACGACCTAAAGATTTTTTAGATTCTAGTGAGTTTTGATGCAGGCACTTCCAAGTCTGCCAAGCACACTCCAGCAGCTCCAGTCCCCACCTACGCAGTTGTATTTTTTGGGCGATGTTGGGCTGCTAGATTCTGTGCCAAAAATCGCCATAATCGGCACGCGCAAGCCCAACACCTACACGCAAACCTACACCACCTTGCTTGCCAAATCGCTAGCCAATATTGGAGCGATCATCGTTAGCGGGGGTGCGCTTGGCACGGACATTATCGCCCATAGTGCCGCGCTGCCTAAGACTATTTGCGTGCTGCCTACAAGCCTTGATAGATTCTACCCAGCAAGTAATGCCAAAACAATCCAAGCTATCGCAGACCAAGGGCTTGTGCTTAGTGAGTATGAGTGCAACCCCAATCCCCAGCGGCACGACTTTCTCCATAGAAATCGCTTGATTGTGGCATTGAGCGATATTGTCATTATTCCCCAAGCAGATAGATATAGCGGCTCGCTTGCTAGTGCTAATCTCTGCACCAAGCTTGGGAAGCCGATATTTGTGCTATCCCACCGCATAGGAGAATCACTTGGCACACAGGATTTGCTAGCCCAAGAGCGCGCGAGTGCGATCACAGATATAGAAGCTTTCACCCAAGCCCTAGCCCTGCGCTTTGACCTTAAGGCGCAAGAAGTGCTAGAAGATGATGAGCTGCTAGATTTCGCGCGTAGCAACCCCACCTTTGAAGAAGCCTTTGCACGATTTGGGGAGCAGGTGCTTGAGTATGAGCTTATGGGGAAAATTACGCGTGAAAATGGGCGCATAATCATTAGCGGCATATAATCATTGGTGGAGTGTAAAAGTGGATTCTAGCTCTAAAATTTTGGCGTGCGATGTGGGGCTAAAGCGCATAGGGCTTGCGCATATCGTGCAGGGCATTATCCTGCCATTAAAGCCAATTATGCGGCGCAATCGCAACCAAGCTGCCAAAGAGCTTGCAGGGCTTTTAGAGCAAAGGGGGGTGGAGAGGCTTGTTATAGGGCTGCCAAGCGGAGGGCTAGGGGGAGATACAAGCACGCAAGAGCGCATTAGGCATTTTATAAGCTTGCTTGGCTTTGGCGGGGAGATTGTGTATGTCGATGAAGACTTCACTAGCACACACGCGCTAGAGTCTTTACACCACGCCAAAAGAGAGTCTAGGCAAGCATATAGGAAAAACGGCGTGCTAGATTCTCTAAGCGCGTGCGAGATACTTAGCCGCTATATGCAGGGGCAGGGAGTGGGGGGATAAAGGGAATTTGCTACAATGTCGCATAATTTATCATAAAGGGTTTGTATGGATATTCGTGCCAAGTTTTTAGAATTTTTTGCAAACAAGGGGCATAAGGTGTATGAATCTATGCCTTTAGTGCCAGATGATGCGAGCTTGCTTTTTACCAATGCGGGAATGGTGCAGTTTAAGGATATTTTCACTGGCAAGATTCCAGCCCCAAGCCCCAATATCGCTACAAGCTCACAGCTGTGTATCCGTGCGGGTGGGAAGCATAACGACTTAGAAAATGTCGGCTACACAGCGCGCCATCACACGCTTTTTGAAATGCTAGGAAATTTTAGCTTTGGGGCGTATTTTAAAAAAGAAGCTATTGCGTATGCGTGGGAGTTTGTAACAGAGATTCTAGGCTTTGATAAGAGCCTTTTATATGTAACGATACACGAAAGTGATGATGAAGCCTATGAATTGTGGCAGGAGCATATAGAATCTAGTCGCATTAAACGAATGGGCGATAAGGATAACTTCTGGCAAATGGGCGATACAGGACCTTGCGGACCTTGCAGTGAGATATATGTGGATCAAGGGGCAGAGTTTTTTAATGGAGAAGAGGACTATTTCGGCGGTGAAGGGGATAGGTTTTTAGAGATATGGAATCTTGTGTTTATGCAGTATGAAAGAAGTGCTGATGGGACTTTGACACCATTGCCTAAGCCTAGCATTGATACAGGTATGGGGCTGGAGCGAGTAATCGCACTGAAAGAGGGTGAGATAAATAATTTTGATTCTAGTCTTTTTGCACCCATAATGCAGTGTATTAAGGAGCTTACAGGTAAGAGCTATTACCGCGATAGTGTGTTGCTTAAAAACACGATGGACTTTGCAAAAGATATAATAGATTCTTGTAAGAAAGACATTGCAAGCTTCCGTGTCATCGCTGACCACGCACGAGCTGTCGCTTTTCTACTCGCACAAGGGGTGAATTTTGACAAAGAGGGCAGGGGCTATGTTTTGCGTAGAATCTTACGCAGGGCAGTTAGGCACGGCTATTTGCTAGGCTTGAGAAAGGCATTTTTATATGAAGTCGTAGGGGTAGTGTGTGATTCTATGGGCGGACATTATAGCTATTTAAAAGAGCGTAAAAATGCCCTGCAAGAGCAGTGTAGGGCAGAAGAAGAGAGATTTTTTGAGACGATAGAATCGGGAATGGCGTTGTTTCAAGCCGAGCTAGATTCTATGCGGCAAAAGAATGAAAAAAGTTTTAATGGTGAAATAGCCTTTAAACTCTACGACACTTACGGCTTTCCACTTGATTTAACGCAAGATATGTTGCGTGAGCTTGGCTTAAGCATAGATTTGCAGGGCTTTGAAAAATGTATGCAGGAGCAAAAAGATAGAAGCAAAGCACACTGGAAAGGAAGCGGTGATAGTGTAAAAGATGGCGATTTTAATGCACTTTTAAGCGAGTTTGGAAAGAATGAGTTTGTGGGCTATGAGTGTATAAACACAGAATCTAAGATCCTAGCCCTTTTAGATTCTAGCTTTAAAAGAGTGGAATCTTTACAGGCAGGGCAAGAGGGCTGGGTGATGTTGGAATCTACGCCATTCTACCCAGAATCAGGTGGACCGGTGGGGGATAAGGGAGTATTATTTAGCTTGGGGCATTCAGTATTGAGCGATAAATCGCGGATTGCTTCAGCGGAAACTACGGCACTTACGCCGAGTAAGCTTCTTGCTTCCGCTTCGCAAAACCACGATTTCTCATCTCAATCCTTAGAATGCCAAGATTCTGGTAAAGTGGATTCTAGCAGTCCGCAAAACATAGTCGCTAAAGTTTTAGATACCCAAAAATACTTTGGGCTAAATCTCTCTAAAATCCACACCCTAAGCCCATTAAAAGCAGGCGATTTGGTAAAAGCACAAGTAGATTCTAGTCGTTTTGAAATCGCTAAACACCACTCCGCTACGCATTTATTGCATTACGCCCTAAGGCAGATTCTAGGCAGCCATATCGCTCAAGCTGGAAGCCTTGTAGAAGCAAATCGCCTGCGGTTTGACTTTAGCCACCCAAAGGCGTTAAGCGTCAATGAGTTAGAGCAAATAGAAGCCCTAGTCAATGAAAAAATCGCAGAATCTTGTCCGCAAGTGTGCGAGACTATGGGGATAGAACAAGCTAAAGCAAAGGGGGCTATGGCACTCTTTGGCGAGAAGTATGGGGAGAGTGTGCGTGTGATAACCCTCGGCGATTCTATTGAGCTATGCGGGGGGATTCATATCCACAATACCGCAGAGATTGGGAGCTTTTATATCGTGCGTGAAAGTAGCGTGAGTAGCGGGGTTCGGCGTATTGAAGCGGTGTGTGGCAAAGCGGCATATCACTATGGCAAAGCGGCACTAGAATCCATAAAAAGCCTAAAAGAGCAGCTAAAAGCCCAAGATGTCTTGCAAGGTGTGGCAAAGCTGCAAAATGCTTTGAAAGAGGCAAGAGATACCGCAAATAAGGCAAAGCAGAGTGTCAAAAGCCTAGATTATGAGGAAGCAAATGGCGTGAAACTCATCGTCCTAAAGCTAGATTCAGTGGAGGCAAAAGAGGCAAAAGACATAATTGATAGGGCGAAAAATGAGAATGAAAAGGTAGCGATTTTGCTTGTAACAGAATCTGGCGGCAAAGTCTCTCTAACCGCTGGAGTAAAGGGCGTATCTAGTCTCAAAGCTGGAGCGTGGGTAAAGCAAGTCGCACAAATCTTAGGGGGCAATGGTGGGGGCAGAGATGACTTTGCTACCGCTGGAGGCAAGATAACAGATTCTAATGCAATACAAGAAGCCCTAGATGTAGCAAAACAAATCGCAAGAGAGAAATTAGGGTAAAGACAAAAAAAGGAAGCAAGGGAGAAAGCGGAATATGACTATAAAAGAGATAGGATTACGGCAAAAAATTATCCTATTAATCGTATAAAGGAGAGTAATGGCAAGTATAGAAGAACGCATAGAAGATAGGACAAAACAGCAGTTAGGAGAGTTTGGCATATCCTACTATACAAAGACAGAATCTATCAATAGCGATATAGATTCCGCCCTTGCTAAATACCCTAGCAAAAGTGGCGGTAGTGGGAAAAATTACCCAGATATTAAGCTTTTTCTTACCACAGAGACACGGCGAAAAATCCCCGTGATGATAGAAGTCAAAGGCACAAAAGGTAGATTAGAAAAGCTTAAAAATGGTGCGGTAGAAAATACTACTAGCAAAGGCGAACCGCATTATAAAAACATCAATGATTATGCCCTAAATGGTGCGGTGCATTATGCAAATGCGATTTTAGACTACACACATAGCTATGATGAAGTTATCGCGCTTGGTATCAATGGCTATGAAGATGCCAGTGAGCTAAAAACTCAATATGCTTTTTATTATCTTAATCGCAAAAATCTCTCCGTCCCTAAGAAAATCGGCGATTTTAGCGATTTAAGTTGCTTTTCTAAAGAGCATTTAGAGAGTTTTATTACAAAGCTAGATTCTCTATCACTAGATGAAAAAGAGCGTGAAAATGCGATAGAAAACCTAGAAAGTGATATAGAATCTAAGCTCAACGCACTCAATCAATTCCTACACGATGAGCTTTTGAATATCAATCCAAACACGAGAGTCGCCTTGCTTGTAGGTATGATTATGGCAGCACAAGGCGTAAAAGGCAAAATCGCACCTCTAAGAGTAGAAGAGCTAAAATGTGAGCAAGGGGCTAACTCAAATGATGGGCAGATTTTCCTAAATAAAATCAAAGATTTTTTATGCGAGAAAAATCTCCCACAAGAAAAAGTCGCTATGGTAATCAATGATTTAGAATCTGCATTTATCCATTCCAAGCTTCATACACCAAGCTCCTATGCAAAGGATTTACTCCATACAAGTGAT
Source organism: uncultured Helicobacter sp. (assembly GCF_937906905.1). Classification (GTDB taxonomy): domain Bacteria; phylum Campylobacterota; class Campylobacteria; order Campylobacterales; family Helicobacteraceae; genus Helicobacter_B. Next base: position 22,875 of record NZ_CALERY010000023.1, read on the forward strand.
GAAAGCCCTTTAAAAAAGACTTATCAAATCGTGCTTGATAATATCCTGCCTCTTGTCAAAAAGCTTCAAACCGCCGACATCGCAGGTAGGCTTTTTAACTCCATTACAAAATGGCTTGAAGTCCCAGATAATGAGAAAAATGATGTAGTCCTTACCCCTCGCTATGTAGTGGATATGATGGTTTCTCTTGCAGGGGTGAATAAAGACTCTTTTGTGTGGGATTATGCCACTGGTTCTGGGGCGTTTCTCATCTCTGCTATGAATGCGATGATAAAAGATGCAAACACCTTGCAAAGTCCAAAAGAGATAGAAGCTAAAATCGCTCACATCAAAGCCTACCAGCTTTTAGGGATAGAAAAGCGAAGTGATATTTACTTGCTTGGTATTTTAAATATGATTTTGCTTGATGATGGCTCGGCGAATCTCTTGCATAAAGATAGCTTGAAAGACTTTAATGGAAGCTATGAGCAAGGCGATAAAAAGGGGCAGAATTTCCCCGCTGATGTGTTTTTGCTAAATCCCCCCTATTCTGCAAGTGGCAAGGGCTTTATCTTTGTAGAAAGGGCGTTAAGGAAAATGAGCAAAGGCAGGGCGTGTGTGATTATCCAAGAAAATGCAGGCAGTGGCAATGGACTTCCCTACACAGCAGATATTCTAAAGCATAGCACACTTCTAGCAAGCATTAAAATGCCAAGCGATTTATTTGCAGGGAAAAGCAGTGTGCAAACAGCCATTTATGTCTTTGAAGTGGGTAAGGCTCATAATGTGAAGCAAATGGTAAAATTTATTGATTTCTCTAGCGATGGCTACACAAGAGCCGCACGCAAAAAGGCAAAAGCAAGCACAAATTTGAAAGATACGGATAACGCTAAAGCGAGATATGAAGAGCTTATCAATGTCGTGCTATATGGGAGTGGCTATCTTCACTACTATAAAGACTCTTATATAGAAGACACGATAAATTTGGAGGGCAGAGACTGGACTTACTCTCAACACAAAAAGATAGACACAACGCCCACTTTAGCGGACTTTAAAAAATGCGTGAGTGAGTATCTAGCGTGGGAAGTAAGCAATGTGCTGAAAAATTCTTGTCATACTGAGCGTAGCGAAGTATCTAAAAATACACAGGCAGATTCTATAAATGGAGGAATGGAGGGAAACGCCCTTAGCCCTCGTTTAGTAAAGCTTGAAGCAGAGTTCAAGCAAAACGGGGGCGAGTGGAAAAGCTTTAGAATCGGCGAGTTGTTTGACCATCTCAAGCCTATAAAACACACTTACAATAAGGGAAATTTACCCACAGAACCGACCGAAGAATGCGACCTGCCTGCCATTACTTGCACGAGTGCAAATCAAGGCATAGCCTGTTATATGCCACGAAATGGAGCGGAAATTTTAAAAAATGTCATTTCAGTAGCGGCAAATGGCGATGCCCCAGCATTTTATCAACCGCACGATTTTGCTATCTTGCAAGATGCTTACGCTTTGCGTTTTAAAAGCGAGTTGATACAAGAGAGCGTGGAATTAAGCCCCCTTTGTTATCTCTACCTTACCGCCCTTTTGCAAAAGGTTTTGCAAAAATATAATTGGAATGATAAATCGGGTTGGGCTAAGGTTTCACAAGAAATTATCTCTCTGCCCATTTTGCTTATTCCGTCATTGCGAGGCGTGGGCGAAGCCCACAACGAAGCAATCCATAAAAACAAAGCAGATTCTCAAGTGGATTGCCACGAAGTTGCTAACGCAACTTCTCGCAATGACAAAAATACAAAATCTAGCGATTTTTCTCGCAATGACGAAAGTGATTATGAAATTGCTTTTAGCTATATGGAATCTTATATTAAAGAACTCGAGGCGGAGCGACTCGAGGAACTCGAGGCGTATCTTAAGGTTACAGGCTTAAATGATTATACTTTAAGCCAAAAAGAAAAAGAAGCTCTAAGGTCCTTTGAGAATCTAAGCATACCACAGGAAGCACCGCTTAAGTGGAAAAGCTTTAAATGCGAAAAGCTTTTTAGCGTAAAATCTAATCCGCAGTTAAATAAAGATAGCTTTAGCTTTGGTGAAAATGCCCCATATCCTTATTTTACCCGCACTTGTTTAAATAATGGCATAGCAGGTTATGTGGAATATTTAGACGAGGAGCATAAAATCAAGGGAGAAAGCATAGCTGTAGGTATGCTTGGAATGCAGTTTTTCTATATGCAAAAGGACTTTTATGCAGGGCAATTTACTAAAACTTTATATCCAAAATTTAATGGGCTCAATGCCACAATCGCACAATTTTTCATCACTTGGCTCAATAAACACCAAAGGATTTTTCAAGGTGTTTTAGTGAGAGATTTTGAGAAGACTTTCAACGAAACAGAGATTTTACTGCCTGTTTTGGATTCTCATAATATTGATTTTGACTTTATAGAATCTTTTATCAAAGCCATTGAAAAAGAATGTATCAAAAGCGTGGTTTTGTGGCAGACAAGAGAAGCAAAAGCGTATAAACAAGTGGTAGAAACCTCGCTTAAAGCCTAATAATCCCTCAAAGTCCTATCCCGCATAACATTTTCAAAAGTGGATTCTAGCCATATCGCACAAACCCTAGCAGGCAAACTCCACCAGCCAAAAAGCCCCAAGTATGCTAGAATCCATCGCAACAATCCACCCCCAAAGAGCCAGCAATGAGCAAAGCACAATCCACCGCCAACACACGCCGCAAAATCTTTTTCATCAATCTCCTACCCATCGTGCTAATCGCCCTAAATCTCCGCGCACCCATCGCTTCTATCGCGCCTGTGGTGGATTCTGTGCGTGAGTATTACGCGCTAAATGCCGCGCTTGCTGGGCTGCTTACCAGCCTGCCGCTGCTTGCCTTTGGGCTTGTGTCCTTTGCTGTCTCGTATTTTCAGCCTGTGCGTGCGATGTTTGTGGGGCTGCTTTGTATCCTGCTAGGTGAGATTGTGCGCTGCGTGGGCGGGAGTGCGGAGCTATTTATCGGCACGGCGATTATGGGCAGTGGGATTGCCGTGGCAAATGTGCTACTCCCAAGCCTTGTCAAATCCAAATTCCCCCGACAAATCCCCAAAATAATGGGGATTTACAGCCTTGTGCTCAACTTCTCCGCTATGCTTGGGGTGCTGCTGATTTTGCCACTTATAGGGCTGCTGCCTGTGCCTTTAGCTCTCTCTAGCTGGGCGATTCTCGCAGTGGCTGCCATTGCTAGCTATCTGCCTCAAATGAGCAACCGCAGGATCTCACGCCCCAAGCTCAAATCCACCGCCACAGGCACGCTTTTTGCCAATGTAAATGCGTGGAAAATCACGCTGTTTATGGGGATCACAAGCGCGATTGCATATAGCTTTTTCGCGTGGTATCCTAGCTTTCTTATATCCTTTGGCTTCTCTGCGCATTTTGCTTCACAGATGATGATTCTAGCCTACTGCATTCTCGTGCCTACGGCGTTTTTCGCGCCGCTTATGCTTGGGGTGCTGCCTAGTGCTCGCAGAATCTATCTCATCATTTTCATCTGTGGGGCGTATATTGTGTGCTTCGCCTTGCTGCTTATCTCCCAGCAGGTGTGGGTGGTAGCAATCGTCTCTGTGCTTATTGGCGTGCCTGTGGGAGGGGTGTTTGGGATCGCGCTGCTTTTTATCTCTACAAAAAGCTCCAATATCCAAACCGCCACCAAACTCTCCGCTATGGCACAAGGCGTGGGCTACCTCATCGCCGCGCTATCCCCTGTGGTGATTGGCAAAATTTATGATCATTTTCATAGCTTTACCTACGCGCTTGTGGGGCTGCTTGGCTTGGCGATTTTGCTAAATATTGTGGGCTATCTCGCCTACAAATCTCCACAGATCTAGAGGGTGGATTCTACTAGGCTGGGCTAGGTTTGCGTGGCTTGAGCTTGTGAAGCTTGCCCCTACAATGCGCGTATGCCGACATTTGGCGTTAGGGCAATGCGCTTTTGTGCGAGAAGCTTTGTGAGGGCGCGTTTTAGGGATTTTTTGCTTATCCCTAGCAGGGCTTGGATAGATTCTGGTGGGCTATCATAGTGTAGCGCTAGGCTGCCGCCATGCTCGTATAGGGCGTGGAGAATCTTTTGCTCATCGCTTTGTGTATCCTTAGCGCTTGAGGGGGTAAGATCGAGCTTGCCATCTGCTCGCACTTTGTGGATAAACGCCCATGCCCTCTCCCCAATCGTAAAACCCGCACGCGCGAAATGAGTTTGCATAGTCTTTGTGCTAGAATCTACTCCAGAATCAGTGCTGCGCGGTGCATAGAGTAGCCCATAGTAGCGACTCTCTACCACGCAGCTTAGCCCAAGTGCGCTTAGGGAGTATGGGAGTATGGAGACTTTTTTCCCGCGGTAGAATCCAGCTTTTTTGTGTGGTTTGTAGGGCTTGAGTTTAGATTCTATATCCTTTTTGGCGATCAGCCGTCCTGTTTTATCAAGCCCAAGCCACACGACTACTAGAGAGCCTAACGCATAGTTTGCAGGGGATTTGGTGGGCATGAATATATCTTTTTCCAGCCCTAGATCAAGGAATACCCCATGCTCTCCATGGCTCACGACGCGAAGTGCGGCGATGTCGCCTAGCTGGGCTAGCGGGAGGCTGGTGGTGGCGACAGGGCGATCGAGCGAATCTGTGTAGGTGAAAACCTCTAGATTCTGCCCCACTTGCGCATTATCAAGGCAAAACTTCTTGGGTAGCAGAATTTCGTGGAAGTGTTTTTGGGTGTTTTTATGGAGATCGTGTTTGACGCGATCTGGCTTGGGGTTTGGAGATTTAGATTTTGGTGTGCTAAGCCCATGCGCTTGGGAATCCACACGAGAATCCAAATCCCCAGAATCTGGCACTTTGAGATATGCGCCATGATCGCTAAAACGCGCAATCATAAGCGTGCATACCACACCTATGGGAATGGCTTTGGAGGTGGCTTGACTCATGTAGGCGTGAGAGTTTTAGGCATTTGCACCAAGCAGGGATTTTGCCATGGTGGAGATTCTGCGTCCATCAGCGACCTCACTTAGCGCTTTGGCTGCTGCCATGACTTTGCCAAGATCTTTTGGACTACTAGCACCTGTATCAGCGATGATTTCGCGCAGCTTATTTTCTAGCTGCTCATCACTTAGCTGGGCTGGGAGATAGCGCAAGATGACTTGCATTTCTTTATTTTCTTGCTCATAGAGATCCTCCCTACCAGCATTTTTGTAAGCCTGCGCGGCGTCTTCTCGCTGTTTGTAAGCGCTTTTTAGGATTTTGATGACACCGCTATCATCTAGGCTATTTCTCGTATCGACTTCGACTTGTTTAATCGCAGCATTCAGCAGCCGCACACAATCGCGCAAAAATACATCACCACTCTTCATGGCTTCCTTGAGATCTGCTTGCATTTGTTCTTTTATGCTCATGGATTCTCCTTTGATATCTTTATGGGCTATCTAGTGGCTTGACGCCTCATCGCCTTTTTCAAGTTTCTCTAGCACGAGTTCATATACTTTGATTTTTTTGAGCTCTTGATTGATTTCCTCGCTTACCCCTGCTTTTTGGCTCATTTGCGCAGAGAGCTCTTTCCCATTGTTGATGAGATTTGTGATGATGCTAGAGATGGTTTTAGATCGTTCGGAGACGCGTATCATACCGCTTGAGGCATTTTTCGCACTACTATCAATCGTATGCACGCTTTCGATCACCGACTTTACCGACGCGCTTGTCTCATTTAGGCTTTTTGAAGTGCGTTCGGCTAGATTCCGCACTTCATCTGCCACGACAGCAAATCCTCGCCCATGCTCTCCAGCGCGTGCAGCTTCGATCGCGGCATTGAGCGCGAGGAGATTTGTCTGGTCTGCGATTCCAGCAATGATGTCTAGCACGCGATTTAGATCGTCAATCTCGTCAAGTAAGTGGGAGATCTGTGCGCCAAGATCCATTTCCTGGCTGCCTGAGTGCATGCTATCTTCAAGATTCTGGGCAAAATCATTAAACTGCATATCCACTTCATCAAGATGTGTTTCCATTTGCGCAAAATCCCGATTAACAAGCTCGAGCGTATCGCTAGCACTTTTGAGTGTAGGGATAGAAGAGCCAAGCTGCTTTAGCATGAGTTTATGGATAGTGTCGATAAGCTCGAGGCGAGAGAGCTTGCGCTGGAGGAAGTAGGTTTTAAACTGGCTATATTGTAGGTGAAAGCTATCGAGAATCTCATCGCTAAAGCCCATACCACCATCTGTCTGTTTGACATGGTAGAAGAAAACCGCACTCAAAGTTTCATTGATATTTACACCTAGTAGCTCACCAAATGTCGAGAATCCAACCACAGGCACATCGGCAAAAAGATTCATTTTCTCTAGCGTAGCGCTGTTGTTGAGTCTTCGCAAAATGCAGTCGTTAAAGATTCCGCCAAGAGGTTTTGGCTTATTTGCTGCAAAGCGCGCATAGTCCTGCTGGGTATGCGCATACAAATCCACGCGCTCGAGCAAAAATAGCTCCTCACCTCGATCAATATCGCAATACATGGAGATTTTTTTGCCCTCGATATCAAAATTTGCAATCGAACGCACATAGACTTCGTTGTTGATTTTCACGCCAAAGGCATAGGACTTCATTTTCTCTGGGACCTGCGCGACATCGCAGCCAAAATGCTCTGCTAGCGCATCAAGCACATTGATACTGCGGTAGTGCTTTGTATCAAGAAACTCGCTAAGTGTGCGCGTTTTGACATTAGAATTTAGCACGACAAATTTCGTGGCAGTGGGCTTGAAGTTTTGGGTTTTGAAAATCCCAAAGTGAAAATCCGGGCGGAATTTCACATAGGTGATGACAGCTTTGCCCTGCACGATTTGCTTGTCGTTATAGATGTAGGTGTTTTGGAAGTCTAGCTTCCCGCCAGCGCTTCCGCCCACATACAAGCATGGTAATCGCCCAGCATTATAAATACTCTCCATGAGAAAGCTCTCTGCCCCACTAAGCCCATCAATCAGTGTGTAGGCTAGGGTATTGTGGTGCTCTACTTTAAATGGTGGGGGCGTGATATTTTTGATCTCTTTTTCGATAAATGCGATTTGCTCGTTTGGGTCGCTGTATTGCGTGCCTAGATTTAGCTCAACAATGTGAATATGATCAATCATCTCGCTGGAGAAAAGCATAAGGCTTGCTCCCATGCCATCTATGCCATCGCCGTAAAATTTAGGAAGCGGCGTATGTAAATGCCTGGAGCAAAGTAGCCCCGCGCTACTAGCCATGATAAGTGTGCAGGATTCTCCTAAGGCGCTTTTAATCTCGCGTGTGAGGCTTGCGAAATCTGTATTTGGTAAGCAGTAGCCAATAGCAAGCTTTGGGCGCATTGTAAGCTCGCTTAGGGTTTTTTGCGCTTCTCCGGGCTTGAGATAGAGACTTAGCATGTGCTTGGTTGGTATCTTGTGGCTGCTAGGACTTTTTGAAAATCCAAACATAAGAACTCCTTGATTTAGACTTATCGATGAAATAAAGCCGCAATTATAATAGAAAATAGCATGAAAGATTCCTATAAATAGCCTTATGTGCGGGCGGGTTATTTGTGGTAGTCCTTGATATAAACTAGATTCTAAACCTAGCTTGCTCATATTCATAGAGTCCCAGAATCTAGCTCAAAATCTGCCATTTAGGCTTTTGGGGCTTGTTTTTTTTTTTTTTTTTTTTGATTTACAATGCACGCTCCATTTTAGGCTACATATCATAGAGGAGCGACAATGAAAAGGCTTATCCAACTCATCTCAATCACCAGCTTGATTGCATTTAGCGCATTGCACGCGGAAGTAGATTCTGCAGAATCTAGCCCAGAATCTAGCACAAGTGTAGAATCCACCAAATCCCAAGAATCTAAAAGCAGTGCATTTGGATTCTGCAAAGGCAAGGTGGCAAACACGGGTTGTTTTATCGGCGCAGAAGTAGGCTTGGCGTTTGGCAGTAATCACTTCCAATATCTCCCAGAACTTATTAGCTCGGTAAGCGACCCGCTACTTAATGACAATAAGCTCCTAGCAGTGCCTGTGAATTTTATCTTTGGTCATCAGTGGTATTATGCGCTTAATCAAGGCGTGCGCTTTAAAGCTCATATCGGCTATACAAACTACAAGCCAAATTTCCCTAAATATCAAGCCAATGGTGGTGAAGCCGATATGCGTCTAACTTCCCACACACTACAATATGGACTAGAAGTTGCCTGGCTCTATGACTTTATCGCCAATGAAGCTTATAATTTTGGACTCAATATTGGCACAGGATTTGAAATCACACACTTGCTTGCTACACAGGGGAGTAATCAAGGACTAAATGCAGTAGGAGACTTTGGCACAAGTGCGGCTTGGGCGAGCTCTCTAGGGCTACATTATTTCTACAAAGCCAATCATCAGTTTTTCATAACCTACCACTACCGCACATATAGCACCACAAAAGGTGGAGCAAAAGTATCGATAAAAGATAGTCTAAGCAGTCAAAATAGCATTGATGTAATCCCCCTGGGCACTTTTATCGCTTCACCAAGACATATGGTATCACTCTCCTACGCCTATAAATTCTAAGCTTTATAGCTAGAATCCACCCTAGAATCTAAAGCTAGATTCTAGGGGCTTGTCATTAAACCATGGCGTTTTGCTAAATTCCTTTCTTTGACCAAATGTTTATTTCTTATGCGCCTTGCTTATCTTGGTGTTTAGTATGGGGCGAAATTATTTTCCAAAGCCTTGGGCAAATGCTAGATCGCGTTAGCTTGACCAAATGCGCGAGTCTAGTCAATCCAGCCCAAGCCACAGCCCCACACAGAGCCAAGCCAATCGCTTGCGAGTCAAAGCCACAGCCAGAATCTACACTAGAATCCATGCCAGATCGGTGGCGCATGTCATCGCTTAGAATCTCGTAACGCGATTACATGGAGACAAGATAGGCAGTCATTTGATTGACATTTTTACACATGTATTTTTATATATGTTACTATTTTACAATTATTATTGATATTTTCCTTGTATAGTATTTTATTGCACATTTTTTATTGTAGTATCGAGGTGTATGTTACTTTATTGGTATGGAATAGATGGTAACAGGAAGCTTTTACACAAAGGAGAGCGTGATGAAACTTACAGAGAATCAGCAAAAAGCCTTATCGAAATTTCGGCAGTTTGTTAGCTTTAGAAACAAAATTTCGCTTGTTCTTTCATTGGTGGTTTTGGTGTGCTACTACGCTTTTGTGCTTAGTGTGGGGCTATTCCCAGAAGTGCTTGGCTATCGCTTGGGACCAAGCTCTATTACGCTTGGGATTATTGCTGGGCTGTTTATCATTGTGCTAAGCATTATTGTTACGGGAATCTACACATTCCTAGCAAATACTTATTTTGATAAAGATCAAGAAAACATTCTAAATCAGCTGCAAGAGTCTAATCTAATCCAAGATCTACAAGATGGCAAGATCGACTACAAAAATCAGCAAGGAGGTGTTCAATGAAAGTGTTGCAAAAGTTTTCTACTACATTGCTTGCAAGCGCATTTGGTGTCTTGCCACTTTGTGCCGATGCAATCAATACAGGCGGAGCGAAAGCCGATGTCAATCCAATCGCCATTGGTATGTTTCTAGCCTTTGTGCTAGCGACATTGTTTATCACTTATCTTTCAAACAAAAAGAGTCAATCCGCGAGTGGATTCTACACCGCTGGTGGTAATATCACAGGGGCGCAAAATGGTATTGCGATCGCTGGGGACTATATGAGTGCGGCAAGCTTCTTGGGTATTACGGCATTAGTTTTTAGAGATGGATTTGATGGGCTGATTTATTCTATTGGCTTTTTGGTTGGGTGGCCTATTATTTTATTTTTGATTGCTGAAAAGTTTCGCAATCTTGGGAAATTTACCTTCGCTGATATTACCGCATATCGCCTTGATGCAAAGCCTATTCGCATTATTTCTGCAGTTTCTGCGCTAAGTGTGATTGTGTTTTACCTTATCGCACAAATGGTTGGAGCTGGGCAGCTCATACAAGCGCTTTTTGGACTTCCTTATGGCGTTGCGGTGATTCTAGTTGGGATTTTGATGATTTGCTATGTTGTCTTTGGCGGAATGCACGCCACAACTTGGGTGCAAATCATTAAGGCTGTGCTGCTTTTGGCAGGGGCTAGCTTTATGGCGATTATGGTGCTGTATTTGACAAAGTTTGACCTTACTTATTACTTTTCACAAGCTATTTCTCATCACCCAAAAGGTGAAGCGATTATGTCGCCGGGGACATTTCTACCAGATACCATTTCTGCTCTTTCTCTTGGGCTTGCACTAATGTTTGGGACAGCAGGATTGCCACATATTTTAATGCGTTTTTTCACGGTCAAAGATGCGAAAGAAGCTAGAAAGTCAGTGTTCTACGCCACAGGACTTATTGGGTATTTTTATATCCTTACCTTTATCATAGGCTTTGGTGCGATTGCTTTGCTTTATGGGAATCCTGAATTTACAAAGCCTGATGGCTCTTATAGCGGTGTGGCAAATATGGTGGCAATTAGCCTAGCAGAAGTGCTTGGGGGCAATGTCTTTTTAGGCTTTATTTCAGCGGTGGCATTTGCTACGATTTTAGCGGTAGTCTCGGGTCTTGCGATTTCTGGGGCTGGGGCTATAAGCCACGATTTGTTTGTGAATGTCTGTAAAGATGGCAAATGTGATCCTAAATTAGAGATGAGAGTAACAAAAGGTGCGACTATATTCTTAGGGATTTTAGCTATCGCGTTAGGATTCTTGTTTGAAAAGCAAAATATCGCCTTTATGGTGGGGCTTGCGTTTGCGATTGCTGCAAGTGTGAATTTCCCTATATTGCTGCTTTCAATCTATTGGAAGAATCTCACAACTAAAGGGGCGTTTTGGGGTGGACTTATAGGGCTTATTGTAGTGCTGACACTTGTGGTGCTAAGTCCTAGCATTTGGGTAACAAGCTTTGGCTTTGAGTCTGCGATTTTCCCTTATGATCATCCGGCAATTTTTACAATGCCTTTGACTTTTATAGCAATTTTTATTATCTCTAAGTTTGATGGCTCTAAACGAGCGAAGATTGATAGAAGTGGCTTTGAAGCACAAGACTTCCGCGCTCAAAGTGGTGTGGGTGCAAGTGAAGCGGTAGCCCACTAATTCTTGCAATCCACAAAAAAGGTGGATTGCAAGATTCTAAAAGCTCCTTTGAAAAAGGGCTTTTAGAGATTCTCCTTGTTTTCTGTCTTATCAAGTTTGGCATTAAGATTTATAAGCTGCTGATGAATATCAATAATGATAAAAAGCAGAATAAAAGGTTAAGATGACTAGCAGGACCCCAACAGCAATAATCACCAAACCACTTAAAAAACCACCAAACCCACCGCTAAACATTGTGGCTATGCCAGTAATCACAACAGCAATAAGAGCTAGCACATAGCATAGCTTGACGATAAAATTTCCCACGGATATGGTAAATTGAAACATTGTTTCTCCTTAAAATGTAATTTGTCCTTGCCATACAGGGTATTGCATTATAGAAAAATGCAGATATAAAGCCCATAAAATAAAGAGCGTTTTTTGTGTCATTTTGCTACAAATTTATGGTGTTTTGTGAGAAAGAGCAGAAAAGCTTCGTAAAGTTTTATATCGTGTGGATTCGGCTATGCTTTGTTACAGCTTGGTGTAGTGATGATTGCTTTGCCATTTTTGATTGCTAGAACTTTGACTTTATCGCCATTATGTAGTGTTTGATTTAGATTCTGGTCTGGATTTTGGTGTAAATCCCCAGAATCTACATATTCATACGCCCAGAGTGTGCCTTTAAAATCCACCATTCCCTCTCGTATCTCGCCAATCCCTGCTGCCTCATCAAACACATCGCTATATTTCTGCGATCGCTTGAAGCGTAGCTGCAGGGGTTTTTTGAGCAAGATAAAAGAGAGCAGCGAGATTGCGCAGATACTTATCGCTTGCCACATGTGGATATCACCAAAGCGCGCAAGCCCGACAAAATACTCCAACACCGCAGTGCCAAGTAGCCCTATCCCGATGAAAAGCAGGAAAAATGACGCGAAAAATATCTCCGCCACGATAAACGCAAGTCCCAAGCCAAGCAGCACAACCGCTGACATATCTCTCCTTTTGTTTAGATTCCCATTCAAGCACCCAGCTTTAGACTAGATTCTAGCTTGCTCCAGAATCTAGTCCGCTTATATGGTTATGCCTTTTTGCCTTTGCCTAGAAACTCGCCTAGCACGCTAAGTGCGCCGATAAATTCACTTGTCTCATAGGGAATGATGACTTTATCTTTGCTAGGGTTTTTGCTTAGCTCATTAAATGCCACTACGCGCTCTTTTGCCAGGAGGAATTCCGCTGCATGCACGCTTTTGCTCATTTGATTGGCGATTAGCTCCATGGCATCGCTCTGTCCTTGCGCTAGTGCGATTTGCTCATATTTCTTCGCATCTGCCATGCGCTCTATCGCTTCAGCTTGCAAGACTTTCTCTTGCTTGAGCGCTTCAGCATTGCGGATAAGGGCTTCTTTTTCCGCTTGGGCTTTTAGCTCGATTGCGCGCTTTTCGCGCTCGGCTTTCATTTGTAGATTCATGGCGTTTTCAATGTCTTTGGGGACAGAAATCTCGCTAATTTCAACGCGCATGATTTTGACTCCCCAGTTATTCGCTGCCTCGCCAAGTGCGACTTGTAGTGCGGCATTGAGTCTATCGCGCGATGAGAGAGAGTCATCGAGATTGATTCGCCCGATTTCACCACGAAGCGTGGTTGTCGCAAGATTGGCGATAGCTTGTTTATAGTCATTGACACTATACACAGCAGACTTGGCGTCAAACACTTTAAGAAAGACAATCCCATCAATATTGATATTGACATTATCTTTGGTGATGACCTGCTGGCGCCCGATGTCAATCATCTGCTCACGCGCACTCACCACAGCCGAGACCCTATCGATAAATGGCACGATAAAATGAAATCCCCCATCTAGCACTCGGTGGAAGCGCCCTAGCCGCTCGATGATGGCAACATCTGTTTGCGAGATGATTTTGATCCCAAAAAACAGCACTGCTCCACACAGCACCAATAACACCACTGCTGCTACTAGCATGCACACTCCTTAATCTTTGAGATTTCGGCATTATACACCAAGATATTGGAGATTATATCAATCGTGCCAAAGCTTTGAGAGCAGAATCCACTGCCGATATGGGGATTTTAGAAATAACGAAGTTGTGATGAGGTGCTCTTTTGCGAGGCTTTGAGATTGCCAGGTGTTTAGTGAAGGGCTGCTATCAGGCTTAGTCTATGCTCAATGAGTGTGTGCTACATGAGTGCTGATAAGCCCAGCACCACAGGCTCTGGCAGGTCAAAATCACGCAGGAGTTTCGCGCAAGAAAGCAGAATCTGCCCGAGCAGTAGCGCGCTCATCATCGTGCCACAAGCATAAAATAAAATCTAGGGAGTATTCTGCTATGGGAGATTATGCGGGCAAAATATATTGGGCATAGTCTGCAAGATTTGTGGTATTTGCAGAATCTGTATGGTGAGTTTGACTGACACCGCTTGGGATTTGACTATGAATCGGCAGAATCTGGCGCGCTAGTGTTGGTATTTGCATTAGCGCTTTCAAGACTCTCGCCCTCTTTATACCATTTGGAGATTGGCTCTGCGATGCTATATGCTGGGTATTTGAAGCTATCTAAGACGATTTGCGCCATGGTTTGATTGTCAAAATTAAATACCAAAGGTGCGAGAAAATTTATCGTGGAGTTTTGAATTGGGGTTTGCATGACCATGATATTGGCGACAAAGATATTCTTAGCATTTTCGAGATCGAGCAATAGCTTCATAGCTACCGGGACTTCGAAGTCATACTCGCGCAAGATAAAAGGATTGACCAGCACAAAAACAGGCGCTGGAGCATCGACATTACTCAAGCGCATGAAGATTTCATCAATCTTCTCTAGCTTCATTTTCACAACATCTTCAAAGCCTAAAATGGGCGATTTGACTTCAAAAATCATCACGAACCTTTTGTATCTGCAGACTAATATTCCAGGATTCTACCTAAAATTCCCCTATAAATGCAAATTTTACCGCGAAATTTTGGGGCTTGGAGCGCGAATTTGCAAAATTCATATACAATTGCGCGATAAACACTGCTAAGTCCAGAATCTAGCGATGACAAGGAAATTTTATGCGGATTGATAGCTTTCTTAATGCCACAAACATTGTCAAAAAGCGCGCAATCGCCCAAGACATGTGCGACAATAATGTCGTGGAGATCAATGGTGTGCGTGTCAAAAGTAGCAAAGAAGTGCGCGTGGGCGATCGCATTTGCCTGCACTTCCTTGAGCACACTAGGTGCTATGAGGTGCTTTCTATCCCTACCACTCGCACAACTTCAAAATCGATGGCGCACACATTTATCAAAGAGCTTTAATCACCAATAGCCACACATTACCCTAGGTAATCCTTTAGCCCAAAAGCCTTGCCAGAATCTAAGAATCTAGCGCATTGCGTATAGATGTGGCATAGTTCCCAAGCTCCTCTAATCGCTGCTCGTGGTTTTTATCGTGTTGCGCGCAGATTTGGACAATCGCACTACCGATAATCACGCCATCAGCATATTTAGCGATTTCGTGTGCCTGCTCTGGTGTGGAGATCCCAAACCCCACTGCCACAGGCACACTGGAAGCTTGCTTGATACGCGCGATAGTTTTGGCATTGATTTCTAGCGCATTACGCACGCCTGTAACCCCGAGCGATGAAACGCAGTAGATGAAGCCTTGCGCATCTTTAGCGATGTGATCAATCCTATCATCGCTGGTGGGCGTGATGAGTGAGATGAGATCTACGCCTTGGGTATAAGGAAGAAATTCTCCTCGCTCCTCATAGGGCACATCAGGGATAATCACACCATTGACTCCAAGTCGCCGCGCCTGGTCGAAAAACCACCTGCTCCCATGTGAAAATACGATATTGGCATAGGTCATAAATACCAGCGGGATACTACTCCTTGCTCGCACGCGCTCTACCAGAGAGAATATCTCCTTAAGTCTTGTGCCAGATTCTAGTGCGCGCGCGGTTGCAGCCTGGATCACTGCACCCTCTGCCACAGGATCGGAAAATGGAATCCCAAGCTCGATGATATCAGCACCATTTTCTATCAGTGTGAAAATCGCACGCTCGTTGAACTCTAGGCTAGGATCGCCGCAGGTGATAAAAGGGATAAAAGCCTTTCTCTTGGCAAAAGCTTGCGTAAGCCCAGAATCTAAAATGCTAGATTCTGGGCTAGTTTGGGTGGATTTTGCTGTATTACTCATAGATATCTTCTCCTTTGTAGCGTGCCATGGCGGCGCAGTCTTTATCTCCTCTGCCAGAGAGGGTTACAAGGATAAGCGAGTCTTTGGGCAGGGTTTTGGCAGTTTTTTTGACATAGGCGATCGCGTGAGCACTTTCAATCGCTGGAATAATACCCTCGATTTTGGAGAGATATTCAAAGGCATCTACTGCTTCATCATCGGTGATTGGCACAAATTCTGCGCGTTTGATGTCATGCAAATACGCATGCTCTGGACCCACACCAGGGTAATCCAGCCCCGCCGAGATACTATACACAGGCGCGATTTGTCCTTGCTCATCTTGGCAGAAATACGACTTCATGCCATGAAATATCCCCATTCTGCCAGTGGTAATTGTCGCGGCATTCTCTGGCGTATTTACACCTCTGCCCGCAGCTTCGCAGCCTATGAGTCGCACGCTAGAATCTCCTATAAAATGATGAAAACTACCAATAGCATTGCTCCCGCCACCCACACAAGCGACAACCATATCTGGCAGCCGCCCGGTAGATTCTAGAATTTGTGCGCGAGATTCTAGTGAGATGACACTCTGCAAATCACGAACGATTGTCGGGAAAGGGTGTGGTCCAACTGCCGAGCCGATGAGATAATGTGTGTCGTGCATACGACCACTCCACTCGCGCAAGGCTTCAGATACAGCATCTTTGAGTGTGGCAGTGCCACTGGAGACGAGATGGACTTTCGCACCAAGTAGGCGCATACGATAGACATTGAGTGCTTGGCGTTTGGCGTCCTCTTCTCCCATGAAAATCTCACACTCTAGCCCCAGAAGCGCGGCACCTGTCGCACTTGCTACACCATGCTGCCCCGCACCTGTTTCGGCGATTATGCGGGTTTTGCCCATTTTTTTGGCAAGCAGAATCTGTCCTAGGACATTATTGATTTTGTGTGAGCCAGTGTGGTTTAAATCCTCGCGTTTAAGATAGACTTGCACACCTAGATCAGCACTCATGCGTTTGGCATGGTAGAGCTTAGATGGGCGATTAGCGCATTCATCCAGTAGTGCGCATAGCTCGCTCTGGAAGCTTGGGTCATCTTTGTATGTATTGTAGGCACTTTCAAGTTCATTGATTGCATTCATAATCGTCTCTGGGACAAAGCGCCCGCCGTGATTACCAAAATATCCTATTTGCACTTGCAGTCCTTGTGGTGAGATTCCCTAGCTTTGTAAGAGCTAGAATCCAAAGTCTAGCGGGATTTTGCAAAGAAACTTCTAAAATGCCAGATTCTGCGCCTTGGCTTAGAGTCTTTTGCCTAGATCTTCCTGCCGTATTTGTAGTAGGCTGCGCATGCGCCCTCACTGCTGACCATGCAGCTCCCTAGTGGGTGCTCGGGTGTGCAGGATTTGCCAAACACTTTGCAATCAAGCGGATTTGCTACACCGCGCAGGATATCGCCACATCGGCAGGCTTTGTTATCCGCGATTGGCTCTTGGCTTAGTATTGCGCTAAACTCGCATTCTGCATCATAGGCGCGATATTCCTCTCTAAGCTGCAATCCAGATTCTGGGATTTCACCAAGTCCGCGCCACTCAAAGTGCTCGCGGAGTGTGAAAAACTGCTCTACAAGCTCTTGTGCTTTTGTGTTTCCCTCCATGCTTACTACGCGTTTGTATTGGATCTCGAGGCGTGGGGATTTCTCCTTGGCTTGGCGTGCGATAGCTAAAATACTCTCCATCATATCCACAGGCTCAAACCCACTCACAACAATAGGGATATGATAGCGTTCAAAAATTGGTGCATAGATTTTAGCTCCAGCAATCACGCTTACATGAGAGGGTGCGATAAGCGCGTTAATCTTACAATCACTAGAATCTAGTATCGCGCGAAGTGGTGGGGGGACTAGGACATGATTGCTATGGATAAAGAGATTTTGCAGCCCAGAATCTATGGCGCGCTGAAGCATGGCTGCAGTCATAGGCGTCGTTGTCTCAAAGCCTATGGCAAAATACACCACGCGCTTGGTGGGATTCTCCCGCGCGATTTCAAGGGCTTGCATGGGCGAGTAGATGAAGCGCACATCAGCCCCCTTAGCACGGGCATCTTGCAAGCTACCATGTGAGCCTGGCACGCGCATCATATCACCAAGTGTTAGAAGGATTACATCTTCTTGCATAGCAATATCGTATGCCTGGTTTATGCGGTGCTTTGGCATGATACATACAGGGCAGCCTGGTCCGTGGATACACTCGATATTTTCAGGCAGGAGCTGGGCGAGTGCATAGCGCATGAGCGTGTGGGTATGTCCGCCACACACTTCCATCATGTAGATTGGCTGCTCCAGCTCTCTGGCGACATGAGAGATCTCCTTGCCTAATGCAAGGATAGCTTCTTTATCGCGGAAGCTCTCGAGCAGTGTTTTTGTATCTATTGTTGCAGAAAGGGCTGGAGAGAGAGTGGCAGGCTTGGTGGATATGGATTCTGGCATGGTGTGCTTCAAGGCTTATTTAAATTCTTGGGCAATATCGTTTGCTAGAGAATCTTCCACGACTTTGAAGTCTGGTTTCTCGCTCTGGTATTTGGCGATTTGCTCTTGGGTAAGTGGTGTCCAAATGAGTGTTTGCCCCATCATGCCTAGCTTATCGATACTCGCGCGAAGTGTGAGATTGCCATTAGGCTCTTTGGTAACTTTTAGATGATATGTCTTGCCATCATCATAGTTATACACTTCGCCCCCGCTGAATGCCTTGCTGTCTTTTTTCAATCCATAGACAAACACCGAGCCTTTATCAAAGCGATCACGGAGCTTTGGATTTTGGTTTTTGCTATCCTTTTTAGGACCGCTACCATCGACATTGGCAAAGCCATAGGCGTAAAATTTACCATTGCGCGAGAAAAACTCCACGATACTTTGGCGCCCGCTATCGCCCACATGCGTCATATAGTAGCCTTTGAGCTCATCAGCTCCGCCATTTAGCGCGCTGGATTCTGCTCCTTCTTGCGCAAATACACTACTACAAAGCGCGAAAAATAGCGCAAAAACAGATGACACACAAATTCTCATGATTACTCCTTAGTTTGGTGATTTGTGGGGGATTTAGGCTCACTCGAGATATTCTTCCTCGTCCATATCTTGGACAATTTGCTTGTAGAGCTCGATAGACTCTAGCGCAGAATCTGTATCGATTTTGCTCATCACATAGCCGATGTGCAGCAGCACATATTCGCCTACCTGCACTTCTTCTTGCATGAGATCAAGGCTGGCTTCTCGGCTCACGCCTAGCGTCTCGATTGTCGCGGTGTTTTTTTTGCTATCTATGGAAAGGACTTTTGAAGGGATTGCTAGGCACATGGATACTCCTTCATGGCTAAAAACAATGGGTGGAATGATAGCCCATCTTTTTAGATTCTGCAAGGAATCTCACAAGCTCATGCAGGCTTGTTATATCTTTGGAGCTGGTTAGAAAGATTGGGATATTAGGCTTTAGTTGCGCAAGATCAGCGCGCACCCTATCAATAGAAAAGTCAAATACCTCGCACAAATCCGCCTTAGAGATGATTACCGCATCTGCACAAAGAAACATGCTGGGGTATTTGAGCACTTTATCATCACCCTCGGCACTTGAGAGTAGGACGAGGTTTAGATGTGCGCCTAAGTCATAGCTTGCGGGACAGACGAGATTGCCTACATTTTCGATAAATAGATATTCTACATCAAGCGCATTACGCGCTTTTAGTGCATTGTAGGCGTCTTCTACCATGGCGGCTTCTAGGTGGCAGGCAGCGCCTGTGAGAATCTGGTGCGCAGCGATTCCGCAATGCTCTAGCCTGTCTGCGTCGCGGTTGGTCTGCAAATCCCCCTCAATCACGCAAAATCTCATCATTATGTCTGCCTGCTCGCTGTATTTGGCGAGCGATTCTAGTAGGGTCGTTTTCCCGCTGCCTGGCGAGCTCATGAGATTTATGACATAGAGATTATCGTGCGCGTAGATTTCGCGCAGCTCATTGGCTTTTTTGTCGTTTTTGCTTAGGATTTTTTCTACGATTTGGAGAGATTTGGGACTTAGGGTTGGGTTGTCCATGAGAATCCTTTGGCTGTGATTTGGTATGTTAGGGGCGATTTGCGTAGTAAGCCCCAAAATCTGCGATGACTTCCTCATACATGGTAATGGCTTTGGCGATAGAGGATTCTAGTGTGTAGTTTTGCGCAGCTTTGGCATAGCGCTCGCCCTGTGCTTCACGCTCTTTCTCATGCTCTATCCAGTAGGTGATTTTATTGCTTAGGTCATTGGCATCGCCTGCGCGAAAAAGCGAGCGATGATCTAGTGCAAACTGCGAAGTCGCCGAGACTTTAGAATCCGCGATAACTGGCACCACGCCGCACGCTATGGCTTCTAGGCACGCTATGGCTTCGCCCTCGACTTCAGCAGCATGGATATAGAGCGTGGTTTGTTGCAAAAGCTTTACAAGCTCATGCGGAGGCAAGAAGCCAAAATCCACTGCATTTGGCAGGCTCTGCGCAAGCTTTTTTAGCTTGGATTCCCTAGGACCTATGCCTTTTAGGTGGAGATGGATTCTGTCGCGATAGGGGTTTTGCGCGATGGCTTTGATGAGAAGGTCTTGGCGTTTTTCTGGGGAGTATCGCCCCACCATTGTGATATGGATAGGGGCGCTAGCCTTTTTGTCTGCTGCTTGAATTTCTTGTCGCATTTCCTGCTCTGCTCTAGATTCTACCCCAGAATCCCCTGCTTTGAAGCTTGGATCAAAGCCATTGGAGATGACATATTTTTT
This sequence comes from uncultured Helicobacter sp., assembly GCF_937906905.1. Lineage (GTDB taxonomy): Bacteria > Campylobacterota > Campylobacteria > Campylobacterales > Helicobacteraceae > Helicobacter_B. The sequence continues at coordinate 42,957 of NZ_CALERY010000023.1, forward strand.
CCCGCCATAGCCTGCGCGCTCGAGCTCGTCTTTGATAAGTTTGGAGGGGCAGTGGATATGGTGGATATGCCGATAAAACCGGCGGTGAAATAGCCAAAAAATAAAGCGATTGAGTGGGGCAAGATTTTGGAGACCGATATTGTAGGTAATATGCTCTGGCTGGAGATGAAAGGCTGCCATATAGGGGATACGCATAGATTGCGCTACTTTTATGGCGACTTGCTCAAGCTTAAAGGGCAAAAATAAATGCACCACATCTGCCCCTGCAAACGCTCGCTCCAGCACTGCTTTATCAGGCTTGCCAAACACCATATGCTGCGGGCGTGAGAACTCCGATACGATAGGGATATAGCGTGTGCGCACAGGGTAGAATCCCTCTCCCTCCACATGTGGCGCGACCACGCGCACGCTGTGCCCGGCATGTTGTAGCGCAGTAGCAAAGCGTGCCGCAGTCATAGAAGTGCCATTGCTTTTATCTGCAAAACTATCTACCACAAGCACGATGAGCAAATCATAGCTCCTTGTCGTCTTTGAGTTTAAGCTTGAAGAGCTTTTTGTCAAAGATGACGATATAAAATAATCCATCAAAGATTTTGATATTAAGCACAAACCCCTCGACTTTGACCTCGCATTTGCGCATATCGCCTAGCAGGGTTTTGGCTTTTAACTCGACTACTTGATTTGTCTCCACAGGAGCTAGGAATTTCACATCAGAGCCGATAATGATAGAGTGCTTCTTGTTGATTGCACAAAGCGCCGCAAACCCAGCGGCTGCTTGCACGAAGCCTGTATGTGTAATGCCTGGCTCTACCTCCATGTCTTCGCGTGTGGTGAGCGTTACGCGTGCTTTGTCTTTACTCATTTCTTCAAGATGCCCGCAAAAGTGCATATTGATATTTGCGCCCACAACCCTGTCATTGACCGAGACACTCTGGCGCTCTTGCAATTCCTCTTCGTCCATTATGCTCTCCTTATTTTGATATATGCTCGCTTAGGTGCTGGGTAGCCCTCAATAGTCTTGCTTTCATCGTCTGGGTCAAGGAAGCTCTCTAGACTTAGAGAATCTATCCAGCGTGTTTTTCGCTGCTCTTGCGTGGTGGTAGGCATGATCGCTAGTAGCTCCATATCCACAAATCCACAACGCTCACACCAGCCCTCCAACGCGCGCAGCGTAGGCAGGAAATAGACATTGCTCATTTTAGCATAACTTCCGCGCACGCTAAGCACCAGATCCAGCTCGCGCAGTGGCTGGGGCAAGGCGCTAGATTCTGGTGTGGAGCCTTTAGAAAGCAAGTTGGCAGGATCGAAGATGAGTGTATCTATAAACGCCACACCATTTTTGTGCAGGCTTTGGGCAAGGGATTTTAGCGTGGCAAACACATCGCTCCTGTGATAGAGCACGCCAAGGCAGAAAAGCACATCAAATTTGGCGGCTTTAGTGTTTGTGTAGGCGATGAGATCTTGCACGCCTAGTAGCTCATAGCGTAGTGGCGCGCGTGTGAGCTGCTGAAGCAGGGAAAACTGGCAAAAAAACAGCGCACTAGGGTCAAAGCCTATGACTTCATAGTGCGCACCAGAATTAGATTCTGGTGCATTAGACGCTGTGAAATGTGTTTGCAGCATGGCGTGCATGGCAAGCATATAAAATCCATTATTACACCCAACATCTGCAATCCTAAGCGCTTTGCCCCCTGGTGTAAGATCTCGCACGCATGCCATGAAATGCGGCGCAAGGAGATTCCACTTTATTTGACTCTGCCATTCGCTATCAATATGTAGGGTGCGCGTGGGACTTTTGAGCGTGAAAGGACCTTTGCGCCAGCCTTTGAGTCGCAGGGCGAGAAGGGCGAGAAGATCAAGCAGGCGCGGAGCGGATTGGGGGGTAGATTGTGGTAATGAGTTTGATAGACTAGATTCTGGGCAAGGGGATTTTAGGGAGGGGGATTGCGCGCTAGAATCTCGTGGCACAATCACAGCATCTAGTTCAGCTCTTATGCTGGATTGTTGTAAGGCAGAATCTGGTGTAGAGGCAAATGAGGTGATAAGCTGCGTATAGAGTGCTAGCGCAGCAGAGTCCAGCTCCCAATCAAACGCCACACTTGCAATCTCCACGCCCAATGTTTCATCATAGCACACCTGCGCATTAAGCGCTGAAAAAGACTTGCATAAACCCTGTGAGATCCCAGAGTCTTTGGAGTCTCTTGGGCTTGCGCATAGATTCTGGGACAAAATCTGCCCAAGCTCACCCAAAGCCTTATGCAGTGGGGCGATGTGTTTAGATTCTAGTGGATTCATCTATGGCTAAAATAGCGTAGGAACATGCTCTTGGGGCATTTGAGAGAGCACAAACACCAGCCCCTGTGTGCTGATCCCAAACACCAGCCCGAAATTATAATCCGTCTTTTTGAGCAGAGCTGGTAGCTCGTTTGATGAGTCATAGTAGAGAGGCTCTAGTGCGCTATTTTCCAGCACTTGGGAGATCATCTGCTGGGGTTGCTCATCGAGAAGACGGGGCATAAACACCACGATTTTCGCCCATTTTACTTCATCGTGCAAGAAGTTTGCGTAGCGCAGAAAAATCTCTGTGTCGTTGGTGGGGATAATCACGCGCGCACTCGAGCCAAATGAAAGGATTCTCGCATCTTGGGTGAGCGAGATTGGCATGAGGGCAGGGATTGGCTCAAAATGCGAAAAATCACACACAATCCCCTCGCAGATACACAGCGCTACCACCGCAGCAAGCTCGGGGACAAACACGCTTGGTAGCGGGATATGAAACGCATGGAGCTTGTAGTAGAATTTAATCTCAAACATAGAAGACTCTGCAAGCGTAAAGGGCAGAATCTCTGGTGTGGTGCAGGGTGTGGATTCTAGTGCGAGCTCGAGAACTTGGGGGGATTTGGTGATAATGACTTCTGGGTGAGTCTCCTCCAGCGCGTCTAAAAGCTCCATAGGACTATCATCAAAAAATAGCACCGATTTGGCGCGGATTAGGGATTTGGCGATGAGGTATTGAGTGGGGTTTAAGGCAAGCATTTTGATCCCGCGCGCTAGAAGCTCATAGCGCGTTAGGCGGATAATGGCATCTTGCATAGATTCTACACGAATCCATGCAATTTCTTCATCGTGTATCTGGGTTTGTAAAAATTTATCAAACACGATTCCAAACGCCCCACGCACGAGTGCTGCGTCTATGTCGCTTGGGTTTGTAGCAAAAAACAGCGAGCCTCGTTTGATGTCCTCCAGCCGCGTGCAATATCCACAGAATCCACCAATAGCAGGAGCATTGATGAGCTTGCCATTGATGATTTCTACGATTTCTTGCACTTTTTGTGTGATGACTTGCACTAGCTTACCTTGCTCCCGTTTTTTCTCCTCCCATCAATGCGCACGAGTGAGAGGGATTCTGTATCTTTGCTAGCAAGTATCATTCCATAGCTGTATTGCCCCATGATTTTGGCAGGCTTGAGATTGGCAATCATACACACCTGTGTGCCGATGAGCTGCTCTGGTGTGTAATACTCTGCAATCCCGCTTAGCACGATTCTAGGCTGCTGCTCCCCGATGTCAATTTGCAAGCGCAGGAGTTTGGTGGATTTTGGCACAGGCTCTGCGGATAGCACCTCGCCCACACGGATATCAAGCTTTGCAAAATCGCTAATACCAATCTCTTCACCAATGCTTGCTATGCCTGCTATCGCAGGGGCTGTGGAAGTGGATTTTGCACCAGAATCCTTTGTGCTAGAATCTGGTGTGGTGGATTTTGGGGTTGATTCCACGCTAGATTCTGGGATTAGCAAGGAGTCGATTTTTTGGAAAAGTGGCGCGACTTTATGGAGGGTAAAATGCGTATCATAGGCGTTTTGGGTGATGAAATGCGCATAGGATTCTGGAGCGATTTGGCGCGTGAATGCGCTTGTGATTTTCTGGCTCGTCTCTGGCATGATGGGATAGAGTGCATGTGCGACTTTTAGCAAGAGATTTGCCAGGAGACAAAGGAGGCTCTGTAGCTTTGCTAGCTCGCCTTGCTTGAAAAGATTCCAGGGCTCGTATTTGGCGATTGCTGTATTGCCGATATGCAGGAGCTTCCAGACTGACTCGATATATGTTTTAGTCTGCATGGTGCGCATATTTTCACCAAGCCCAGTGAGAATCTCTGCAATCTGCTCGCATTCTTGCGCGAAATGTGCTCTAGCAAAATGCGGTGCGTCGATGACAAGTGCGGTGTATTTCTCGCTAATGCCTAGCACGCGATTTAGCAGATTGCCAAGATCATTTGCTAGCTCACCATTGATACGCTCAATAAGTCCGCGCTGGCTAAAATCCCCATCTTGCCCAAATGGCGTTTCTCGTAGCAGGTAGTAGCGGAGATTTTCCACGCCATAGCTCTGCGCAAATGCACGCGGGTCGATGACATTGCCAAGTGATTTGCTCATTTTCTGTCCATCGCGCATCCACCAGCCATGTGCGTAGATATGCTTAGGTAGCTCTAGCCCTAGACTCATCAAAAATGCGGGCCAATACACTGCATGGAAGCGCAAAATATCTTTGCCCACGATATGTGTGGCATGCTGCCAGAATCCTTTGAGATTATCTTGTGTGTGGGAGGCTTTGGATTCTGGGGCTGGGCTGATACACGCTCCATGGTTATAAAACCCTAGTGCGCTTACATAGTTAAACAGCGCATCAAGCCACACATAAGCGATGTGCTGCTTGCTAGGGGTTTTGGATTCTCCGTTTATGGATTTTGTCGTGATTGCTGGGAGCTGCACGCCCCAGGAAAAGCTCGTGCGCGAGATTGAGAGATCTTGTAGTCCGCTCTCGACAAAGCGTATGACCTCATTTTTGCGGTATTTTGGCAAAATGACATCTTCGCTACTAGCATACCACTCTAGGAGCCTTTCTTGGTATCTGCTAAGCGCGAAAAAGTAGCTCTCCTCTTTAATCTTAGTAAGCTTTTTTTCTCCGGCGCAGTCTGGACAGATTCCAGAATCTATATTGAGAAAAAAGCTCTCACAGCTCACGCAGTAATCCCCCTCATATTCGCCTAGATAGACATCGCCACGCGCACAAAGCTGCTCAAACACACATGCGATAGATTCTAGGTGGTAGTCATCAGTGGTGCGGATAAAATGATCATATCTAATCCCCATGAAATCCCACAAGCTGCGGAAAACTGCACTGATCTCATCAGTATAGCTCTGCGGGGATTTACCTTTGGCTTTGGCGGATTGCTCGATTTTCTGTCCATGCTCATCGGTGCCTGTGAGAAAAAACACTTCATCGCCCTGGAGGTAGCGGTGTTTTTTTAGCATATCAGCGATGATTGTTGTGTAGGCATGACCGATATGTGGAATGTCATTGACATAGTAAATAGGGGTAGTGATAAGCTGCTGCATCGTGTATCCTTGCTCTATTGTGATTTTGAGATTCTGGTGAGATTTGTAGCGGATTTGTGGCGTAATTATAGGCTTTAAAGCTTAAAATTTGTGCCTGAAGCAAGAGAGATATGGAGCCGCTTTGTGGAAGGCGACTCCTTTTGCTTACCCAAAAGCTTTAAAAGAGACCAAGCAGGATTCAAAGAAAGCCCAAGGAGTTTAAAGAGACTAGGAAATTAGAGATTCTATATCTTCCCAGCACTCCCTAGAACCCGCATGCGCTCGCTGATAACATGCCTCATCGCTTCCATCGCAGGGGTAAAAAATTTACGCAAGTCAAACTGCGTGGGATCGTCATTTGCTACCTTGCGCACCTGTGCCATGAAAGCTATGCGTAAATCTGTGTCTGTATTGACCTTGTTTATCCCGCCTTTGACTGCTTCTTGGAGGAATGCAAACGGCACGCCTTTGCTGCCTTTGAGATCACCACCGGTGGAGAGAAAAGACTCGCGCACATACTCTGGGATAGCGCTTGCGCCGTGTAAAACAAGCGGGATATTTGTGCGGGCTTTGACTTCCTGGAGACGCGCGAAATCAAGCTTGGGCTCGCCTTTAAACTTAAATGCGCCGTGGCTTGTGCCAATGGCAGGGGCGAGGAAATCGACCTTGCTTTTTGCGACAAATTCCTCTGCTTCATCAGGGTTGATAAGCACCGCGTCTTTTTCATCGACAGAGATATTATCTTCAATCCCCATGAGTCGTCCAAGCTCCGCTTCTACGCTCACACCTTTGCTATGGGCGTATGCTACGACTTTGGAGGTGAGCTCGAGATTTTCGGCAAATGGGTGGTGTGAGGCATCAATCATCACAGAAGTGAAACCAGAATCTATGGCTCTCTGGCAGGACTCGAAGCTCGTGCCATGATCTAGGTGCAGGGCGACAGGGATATGTGCATAGCGCTTAGCCATGACCTGTGCCATACCTACGACCATATCGATACCGAGATATTTGATAGCGCCCTCGCTGGCTTGGATAATGATAGGCGATTTAGCTTCATCTGCTGCCATGAAAATCGCATGTAGCATTTCAAAATTCACGAAGTTAAATGCGCCTACGCCATAGCCTTCTTTGTGGGCTTTTTGCAAGATTTCATTTCCGCTTACTAGCATTAGATCTCCTTAAGTGGGTGTTGGGATTAGTGGGATTCTGGGATTTCAATATTTAAGCACCTCGCGCCACTTCTGGGAGCCTGGGCTTGGCACCATGACTAAAAGTAGGGCGAGCTGGATAGATAAGGCAGAGCTAGTTGGTGATTTGGACCTTGGCTTTTGCGCGGAGATCATCGACTTTGCGCTTCATTGCTTCAGCGACTCTTTGCTCATTTAGCATACCGATAATTGGCTGTTTAATCGCGTCAAATTCAAGTTTATCTGCTTTAGAGATGACATAGATTACATGGTAGCCAAACTCTGTTTTCACAGGAGCTTTAGAGTATGTCCCCTCACTCATGCTAAATGCTGCATCAGAAAATGGCTTGACCATTTGCTCGCGCGAGAATACCCCTAGATCACCGCCATTTTGGGCTTGCTTATTGCCTGGATCGACTGTCTGTTTGTTGGCAAGCTCGATAAATTTAGATTCTGCCTTGTTTTTGGGCGTTTTATTAAGCTCGTCGATAATCTTTTTCGCTTCGGCTTCGGTTTTTACTACAATGTGGCGCGCATGGACATTTGGCTTGCTGAAGTCAGCTTTATGTGAGTCATAGTAGGCGCGTGCATCTTGCTCACTCGCTCCACCCTTGCTTGCGATTTCTTGGAATTGCTTTTGCGCCCATGCTTGGACAAGGAGACGATCTTTGATGTTTTGTGTAATTTTCTCAAAGGCTTTGGTAAATTCTGGCGTGGTGTCGAGTTTGGCACGCTTAGCTTCTTTGGCGATAAGGACATTGTTTATAGCTTGATCGAGTAGCTCTTTTTGCTGCTCTTTGGTGAGCTTAGCGAAATCAAATCCAGGATTTTGTGCGCGGATCTCATCAAAGACTTCTTCTGTGATTTGCTCGCCATCGACGGTGGCTAGGACTTTGGCTCCAAGCGTGGTGGCACCTAGCGCGCACGCAGCAATCATGGAGAGTAAGCTGGCTTTCATTATAGTGTAGGGACTTTTCATTTCTGGCTCCAGTGTGTAGATTTTGCTATGCAATGCCGGGAATTGTAGCGGGTTTTTGTAAATTGTTAGTGTGAGCGAATTTTCAGCTAGAGACTTACGCATTTTTGTGGTTTGGGCAATTATAGATTCTTGGCTAAATCGCATGTGCCAGAGTGCCTATGGCTTACATGCTTGCTGATTTTGACATTGGCAAAAGGCTTGTATGGTTGTGTCGCTATTATTGCGTGGGAAAGGAAAATCTAGTTTTTTGGGGAGCTGGAAAACTTTTTGGCAGAGCGTGGTTTGGACAAGCAGCTAGGCTACATGGCTATAAAGAGCTAGGGCAAAGCTATATGCTCACCACTAGCGCAAAGATTCTGCTCTCATCGCCCTGACACCAAGCATAGGATTAGCACTGGAATCTAGCTAGATTCTAGCCTAGATGGGCAGCACGCGGATTTTGGGGTGTAAGTTTTCTTGCAAAATGGATTCTATGGCATAGAGTGTGCCAGTTGCCCCACTCGCACAGCCGCTACACGCCCCAAGATAGCGGATATACACATCGATAAACCCATCGCTTGTATCCTTAATGTCTAAAATCTCCATATCGCCGCCATCCATCATAAGCATTGGGCGGATATGCTCATCAATGACTTTATCAATAGCACGCACCTTTTGGGCTATGGTCATTTCAGCAAATGCGATGTCTCCGCCTTTATCCGCTACCTTTTTCACAGATTCTTTATCCATCTCCGCCCTTACTTGTGCGAGTATATCTACCAAATAATACTCCCTCTCCTCGTGTCCGCCGGGCTTAATACAGCTTTTACAAAATGCCCCTGCTTTTGTGTAGTTTGTGATTTCTTCTACACTTTTTAGGTCATTTAATTTGATGACTTCTTTAATCGTAGATAGGCTAACGCGTGCGCACTCACACACGATGATTTCACTCTCAAAGTCCGCTGCGTCCTTACCTAGATAAATCCCCGCCGCCTTTTTAATCACATCATAAGCCATAACAGAGCAGTGCATTTTCTGCCCGGGGACTGCCGGGGTGTCTGGGTCATCACGCAAGGCGTGCTCTACATCAAGGTTGGTGATTTTTACCGCGTCTTGCACTTTTTTGCCAAGGCAGAGTTCCACCATCATATCACTACTTGCAATCGCCGTCCCACAGCCAAAGCTTTTAAACTTCGCATCAATGATTGTGTCATTGCTATCCACAAGCCAATACAGCCGCACCGCATCGCCACACGACTCTGCGCCATAGTCTGCCACGATGAGCTTTGCTCCCTTTTCATCAGCGTCTTTTTGTGTCAAAACGCCTAAATGTGTGGGATTATCCATTCTCTCGCTTACTTTGTTTGAATATGCGTCCCATAACGCACCACCGATTAAGTCATTCTTTGCCATTTTCTTT
>NZ_CALERY010000024.1 GCF_937906905.1 uncultured Helicobacter sp.
CTGCTTGTTTATAACGCGTATCATACGCCCACTGCTCTTTATACTCAAAATGTGCGGAGTCTGGATGCTCATAGTTTGCCGTGTCTAAATAATGCGTTTTTGTGCGCAAACACGCTTCCATAATTGCTAGATCTTGATAAGGCAATGCGACATTTACCACAAGCTTTGGGCGATATTTTTCAATCAAAGCCACCACAGATTCTACGCTATCGGCATCGACAGAATCTATCTCAATCTCACCTAAGCCCTTTTCTCTAATAGAATCCGCTATTGCTCTGCATTTATCTAGTGTGCGAGAAGCTAAGATAATGCGAGTAAAGCTCTCCCTATTCATCGCCATTTTATGCGCTACTACGCCCCCAACTCCACCAGCTCCAATTTGTAAAACACACGCCATAATTGCTCCTTTACTTTGGTTTTGTGATTTGCTCTGTATCTTGGTTTAGCCCCAAGCTTTAGCTTTGTGTGATTAGTTTGCGTTCTTCCCACGCGTATTGACTAAGCTCATCTCGTATCGCACTACTTACTTTCAAATCACTGACAAATACATAATTTTTACCAGCTTCTTTAATGATGATATGTAGCTCTTGGTTGCCCCTGTATCGCTTAGCGCATTGCGAGACATATTCTAGGTCAAAGGGGTCGATATTTTTATCTAGCACAATCCCCAGCGCGCAGCTCGCGTCTGTGATATCTTGGGGTTTCATATCTAGTGGGATCACTTCCTCTGCACTAGAGTCCTCCTCCTTTTTGCTGTATTTTAGGCGCACTTTCTCGCCTTTGGCTTCCTCTAGGCTTAGCACATCAAGCGCTCGAAACTCCTTGCGCTCATCGCGAGAATCTACCTTGCCCTTGAGCACGACGGGCTGTTCGAGATCCATGTTTTCAAGCTTAGCAATGATACTTTCAAATATCGTGATATTCGCATTTCCAGAGAGGTCAATCGCATTTAGCACACCATAGATATTGCCCTTTTTTGAGACTTTTTTCTCTATGCTTTTGACTTTGAGCGCAAGCATGATACTCGAGCCATCTTCTAGCTCACCTAGTGCATTTAAGCGCCCTATGCCTTTAATCTTGTTGATAGTTTTGCGGTATTCATCTAGCGGGTGCCCAGAGATAAAAAGCCCCAAACATTCATATTCATAATCCAGAATGCTTTTTTGGTCAAACTCTTCTCTGTCGCTGAAATTAAAACGCACATGCTCAAATTCCTCTTTTGATCCGCTGAAAAGCGAATTTTCTATATCAAACTTCTGCTTACTGCGCCCTGCCTCGCAAATCTCATCGACATATTGGAGCATGGTGGCGCGCGTATAGCCTAGATTGTCAAGACTGCCAGATTTGATAAGTGGCTCCATGACGCGCTTAGAGATTTTGGAGAAATCTACCCGCGCGACAAAGTCTTCTAAACTCTTAAATTCGCCATCTTTTTTGCGACACTCGATGATATTTTCCATGACTTCTTCGCCCGCACCCTTAATCGCACAAAGCCCGAAGACAATCTTTTTCTCATGATTTTTCGCGCTAGAGTCTGCTTGACTAGAATCCGCTTGCTTCGCGCCAGAATCTACAACGCTGAAAAATAGCTCGGAGAGATTGACATGCGGTGACAGTGTCTCCATACCGCGCCGTTTGGCTTCCTCGACATACTCTGCGACTTTATCGATTTTGTTTGACTCGCTTGTGAGCAGAGCTGCCATAAACTCATGCTCATAGTAAGTCTTAAGATACGCCGTTTCAAAGGTGATCATCGCGTAGGCTGCGGAGTGAGATTTGTTGAATCCATAGCCTGCGAACTGCACGATTAGCTCCCATAATTCAGCTGCTTTTTGTTTGTCAAACCCATTATTTTCCGCACCAAGGGTAAATTTCTGTTTGTTGTCCGCCATGATTTGCTCATCTTTTTTCCCCATAGCGCGGCGGATAAGGTCAGCCTCCCCTAGCGAGAATCCAGCAATCACTTGCACAATTTGCATAATCTGCTCTTGATAGACGATTGTCCCATAAGTGTGTTTGAGGATTGGCTCAAGCTCTGGGAACATATAAGCAATAGGCTCTAAGCCGTGTTTGCGATTGATAAAATCATCGACCATACCAGAATCCATAGGTCCAGGACGACCAAGCGCGATGATGGCGATGATGTCTTCAAAGTTGGTGGGCTTTAGTCTGCGATTGAGCCCTTGGAACATACCAGATTCCACTTGGAAGATCCCCATTGTATCGCCACTTTGGAGGATCTCATAGACTTTTGCGTCATTGACATCAACTTGCAGGAAGTCTATTTGCTTGTCATAGCGGCTGGCAATGATTTTTAACGCATCATCAATCACCGTGAGTGTCTTTAGCCCCAAGAAGTCAAACTTGATGAGATCTACTGCCTCGAGATATTTCATGGAGTATTGCGTGATGATCGCGCCATCGGTTTTCTCGCTCACATAAAGCGGGGTTTTGTGCCAGAGCTCTCGCTCACTATCTAGCACAAGAGCTGCTGCGTGCTTGCCGGCATTGCGATTAAAGCCCTCTAGCTTTAGGGCAAACTCCCACACTTTCGCCGCTAGCGGATCGCTTGCGACTAGCTCTTGTATCTTTGGCTCTAGCTCCCATGCGCCCTCGATAAATTTGCCATCTTTTTCATAGCCTTTTAGCGTGATTCCCAGCTTTTCTGGGATCAATTTTGCAAAGCTATCGGCATCTTTTATAGGCATATCTAGCACGCGAGCGACATCGCGTATCACACCCTTTGCAAGCATTTTGCCAAAGGTGATGACTTGAGCGACATTATATTTGCCATATTTTTCAATCATATAGCTAATGATCTCACCACGCCTACGCTGGCAGAAATCCGTATCGATATCGGGCATACTCACGCGCTCTGGATTTAAGAATCGCTCAAAGAGCAAATCATAACGCATAGGATCAATATTGGTGATTTCTAGACAAAATGCCACAAGACTCCCCGCCGCACTCCCACGCCCAGGACCCACGGGTATGCCCATCTTTTTAGCTTGATTGATGAAATCCCATACAATGAGCATATAGCCTGGGAATTTCATTTTTGTGATGACTTCTATTTCATATTCAAGCCTATCGCGGTATTCTTGGTGTTTAGATTCTGGGATATTTTGCAAGCGCTGCTCTAAGCCCTGTCTAGATTTGTAGATGAAATACTCTTCATCGCTCCCAAACTCCAGCCCTTCAGCCGTGGCGTATTCTTTGGTAAATTTAAATGTTGGCGGGGTAGGGGGGTTGGTTTTTTCGTCTTTAAGGTCAAGTGAGAATCCAGCACATTTTTCCGCGATTTCTTGGGTATTGGCAAGCGCCTGGGGCACATCAGCAAAGATTCTAAGCATTTCTTCTTGGGATTTGACATAAAACTCCGTTACGCTATGGCGCATGCGATTCTGGTCATTGAGCGTTTTGCCCATGCCTATACACTGCGCGACCTCCTGGAACTCTGCGTCATCTTTTGTCGCATAATGCGCGTCATTGGTAGCGATTAGCTTGATATTGCATTCTCGAGAGAGGCGAATAATCTGCTCATCGATGGCTTCTTGCTCTGGGATTCCATGCCGCATAAGCTCGAGATAAAAGTCATCGCCAAAGATTTCTTTATACTCGAGCGCCACCTTTTTCGCCGCTTCATAGCCACCTGCACCGTATTTGACATTACGCTCGCTTAGGTTTAGGTGGAAATTTACTTCTCCTGCTAGACAGGCAGATGAGCAAATCAGCCCCTCGCTATGGCTTCGTAAGATGTCTTTATTGATACGAGGATAGTAGTAGAAGCCATGGATATAGGCTTGTGAGCTTAGATACATGAGATTTTTATAGCCTTGCTCATTTTTGGCATAGAGACAGAGATGGTGGCGGGTCTTTTTGCTTTTATCGCCAAGCTCTGGAGCATTGTGAAGATAAGCTTCGATACCGATGATTGGCGTGATGCCCTGCTTTTTCATTTTTGTATAAAAGTCTATCGCGCCAAACATATTGCCGTGATCTGTCATGGCAACACTTGTCATACCAAGACTTTTAAGCCTTTTAGCAAGCACTTCTAGCTTATTAGCACCATCAAGCATAGAATATTCTGTGTGTAAATGTAAATGCGTGTAGCCCATATTTTCTCCTTAGAATCTTTGCACTTGTGGGAGTGGATTCTAGCTTTTTTGCTATTAGCATTTGTTTAGATTTGGGGGAATATTTTTGGGTATAGATTTTTCTAAACGATAAAAAATATCAAAATAATTGCGTTATACTTGCGCCTATCACTTCGCAAAGGAGCACCATGCGTAACATGACTATACGAGCTTTCGCTATTGCTGGTATGCTAGGCGCTAGCACACTGGGCGCAGCTACTGGGGAGAAACAAGCCATCGAGCCAAAGCAGCTGCTAGAGAAAGCGCGCGGCGCAGGGCTGAAGCCTATCCCACAGGGCAAAGATCTCGCAGCCTATCAGCAAGCACAAATCAAGCAGCACAAGCTTGCTGAAGCCTATAAACCTAAACTCACACAAGCCCAAATAGAGCTAGGGAAAAAGCTTTATTTCGACCCTAGACTTTCAAAATCCAATCTCATCTCTTGCAACACCTGCCATAATCTAGGGCTAGCTGGTGCAGATATGGTGCCAACGGCGATTGGGCATAAATGGCAATCAAACCCAAGCCACTTAAATTCACCAAGTGTGTATAATTCGGTGTTTAATAGCGTGCAGTTCTGGGACGGACGCGCTGGCGATCTTGGTCATCAAGCCCAAGGTCCTATTGAGAATCCTGTCGAAATGGCTGCAACTGCCAAAGAGATTCTTAATCGTATCAACTCTATCCCTGCCTATGTCGAGGAGTTTAAGGCTGCTTATGGCAATAATGTCAAAATCGACTTCAAGCTCATTGCTGATACAATTGCATTGTTTGAGATGACGCTTGTTACGCCTAGCCGCTATGATGACTTCCTAAATGGGAATCTAAAGGCTCTTAGTAAAGGTGAGCTTGTAGGGCTTAATACCTTTATCGATAAGGGCTGCACCGCCTGCCACACAGACATTAACCTAGGCGGCTCTATGCAGGCATTTTCTGTGGTTAAGCCCTATAAATTTGCTAAAGTGGGTGGATTTAAGGGCGATGCAAATGGCATGGTCAAAGCCCCGTCTCTTCGCAATGTTATGGAGACAGCGCCGTATTTCCATAATGGTCAATATTGGGACATTAAAGATGCGATTAAAGAAATGGGCGCGATTCAGCTAGGGATTGATGTTAGTGATGATGAGGCTAAAGAGATTGAGGAGTTTTTCCAAGCGCTTACTGGCAAATATCCAGTCATCACCTATCCTATTCTCCCCGCAAGCACCGCAGCTACACCAAAGCCATCATTTTAATCACTAGAATCTAGCTTCAAATTTTCTCTACCCTGCCTCTGGGTAGGGTGGGCTTGGGCGAAGCTTCTAAGCTATGAGAAGCAATAGACACCAAGCACAAACTCTAAAAGCGCGCAAAACCAATGCGCTAGATTCTAGTATGCTATTGAAATCGCACACTCTCTTGGTAGCGCCCTAACTACCGAGCGCACAAATGCCCTAGAAGCGCACAATCTTCCTTGTAGTATGATTTGCCCCTGCACATTCCATTTGCGTAGCAGCTCGCCAAATGCCATTCCCAAATCGCTTACAATACTAAAGCTTACTCCTGCGACATCAAGCCCGCCGATATAGTAGGCAAGCAGATTGCTAAGTGCTTTGCTAGAATCTAGCTCAAGCACGCCATTATATCCGCCCGACTCGCTTTCTTCGCTCGCTCGCTCTTTCCATTTGAAGCCCAATGGGCTTACATGCGGATAGGCGAAGCTTTGCGCTTCTTTGATGAGAGAGTCTGTGGCATGAGTAGATTGCAGTGTCTCTCCTTTTAAGAGCGCATAATACCCCCCAAGCAGCGCGCAAAAATCAGCACAAGGCTCACTTGGGGTTTGATTTGTATCCATGGCTTTAAGTGCGTTATAGAGGGTTGGGAAGTTTGCTTGGTAGTTTTCGCACAGGCGCTTTGTCTGCTTGCTCTTAGATTCTAGGGCTTCTAAAATCTGTGCTGGGCGTGTCTCGCCTACATTGATACGATAGCGTTTATTGGTTTGTGTATCCACCAAGCAGATCTCGCTAGAGTCCAAATTGACAAATACGCCTTGATCAATGCCGCACTCTGCCATGTCTTTTGCTTTTGCGCATTGTGTGATCCTCAAGTCTAGCGCCGCGTCCATGGCGCTTTGCTGGGAGAATCTAGGTGTAAATCCAGCGATTGAATCATTGCTAATTGGCTTTTCGATGAGCCCAAAATTATCCCAGAAATTTGGCTCGCTACACCCAATACAGCCATGTCCTGCTTGCACGGGCCAGCTGGTTTTTGCGTTGAACTTGACTTTGGGGCAGTTATTAAAGGTATAGGGACCTTTGCAGCCGACTTTATAGAGGCAGTAGCCCTGCGCCATAGCAGGGTCATCAAAGCTCTGCACAAAATCCCCAGAGAGAAAAAAATTCCTCCGCTCACACAGATCATGCACGCTTTTGGCGTAGGCAAATAGCGGGCGTCCTAGCTCATCGAGCGGTGGAGTTTCGCCTAGTAGGTAGAAATACAACAGATTCCCGATGATATTTTTATCGCTCGGTGGGCAGCCTGGGATATGCACAATATTGGCGTCAAATACTTCCTTTAGCCCGTGCCCGTTGGTTGGGTTTGGGTGAGCGGTTTGGATTCCGCCATAGCTTGAGCAAGTCCCCACAGCAAAGACCGCTTGAGCATGATCGATGAGATGTGCTGCTTCTGTGTAGCCGCTTTTCCCGCCAAGCGTGATATACTCCTCCTGCTCGCCCATGCTCACACTGCCTTCTACGAGCAGCACATAGGGAGTGGATTCTATGGTGTGCAGGATTTCATGGGCATTGTGCCCGCTAGCAGCGAGCACGAGATCGTGATAATGCAGCTTAAATATATCAAATATCAGCACATCAAATCCCGGCTCCTCCGTGCGTAGTAAGCTCTCACTGCAGCCTGTGCATTCTTGTAAATGTAGCCAAACAAGTCGCGTATCGCCCATATACTCTAAAATTTCCACACATATATCCACAAGCTTTGTGGGGATTCCTATGAGCGAGAGATTTTTGCTAATCCACGCGCGCGAGCGCTCATCGTTTAGCGCGGTGGTTTTGGATTTGTGCGCACGCAAAGATTCTAGGCGCAGGGTAAGCTTTTCTTCAAGACTTGGTGTGCTGCTTTGAATGGCAGTTTGCGAGGCTGGGTGCTGGCTGGTATTTGTGGGGTTTTGCATGGATTTCCTTAGGAATGGACTTGGTGTGCGAGAATCTATGACACACCAGAATCTAGTTTAGATTGTTGTGTTTGACACGCCGATTTGGTAGTATGTGAAGCCTTTAGATTCTAGGCTTAGATGATGATAAATATTGCGCCCATCAAAGATTATAGGGGCTTTTAGGAGTTTTTTGATTTCATCGAAATCTGGACTGCGGAACTCGCGCCACTCTGTTACAAGCACGAGTATATCGGCAT
Source organism: uncultured Helicobacter sp. (assembly GCF_937906905.1). Lineage (GTDB taxonomy): Bacteria > Campylobacterota > Campylobacteria > Campylobacterales > Helicobacteraceae > Helicobacter_B. Next base: position 7,545 of record NZ_CALERY010000024.1, read on the forward strand.
TTTTTAGCGCGTCATATTTGCTTGTAGCAAAGCTAATAGAATCTAAATTTTCCCGCAGATAAAAGCGCGCCTGCTCGGTGGCTTTGGGGTCGTAGGCTTGGATTCTCGCCCCTCGCTTTACTAGCTCGCTAATAAGCACCAGCGAGCTGGCTTCTCGCATATCATCTGTTTCTGGTTTAAACGCCAATCCCCACACGCCAATAACCTTGCCTGTGAGATTTTCCCCAAAGTATGTAGTGATTTTCTCCACAAGCAGGAATTTTTGTTTGGCATTGACTTCATCGATGGCTTGCAAAATTTTGGGCGTGTAGCCATGATCGAGCGCGGTTTTTTCCAACGCCTTTACATCTTTAGGGAAGCAGCTCCCGCCATACCCACAGCCCGGATAAATAAAGCTATATCCAATACGAGAATCCGATCCAATCCCATGGCGCACATCATTGATATTTGCGCCAACGCGCTCACAGATTTGGCTCATCTCGTTGATGAAGCTAATTTTTGTTGCCAGCATGGCATTTGCGGCGTATTTTGTCATCTCGGCGGATTCTATCCCCATGGCGATAAGGCGATCGCTTTTTAATAGGAATGGCGCATAGAGGGCTTTCATCACTTCAAGTGCTCTGCTTGAATCCGTGCCAATCACCACACGATCTGGACTCATGAAGTCTTTTATCGCCACACCTTCTTTGAGAAATTCTGGGTTGCTCACGACATCAAACTCGACTTCCACGCCCCTGGATTCTAGCTGCTCTTGCACGATTTTGCGCACTGCTTTGGCAGTGCCTACGGGGACGGTGGATTTATCTACGATCACAGCATAGCTATGTAAGTGTGCGCCGATATCTTTTGCTACTGCATGCACGAAACGCAAATCTGCGCTTCCATCATCGCCCATAGGCGTGCCAACTGCGATGAAAATCGCCTCTGCTCCATTGATGGCTTCATGTTTTGAATCCGTAAAATGCAAGGTGCCTTTAGACTGATTCTCAACAATCATCTCACTCAAACCCGGCTCATAAATAGGCACTATGCCCTTTTGTAGTTTGGCAATTTTGTCTTTATCAATGTCTAGGCAAATGACATCATTGCCCATTTGTGCGAAGCATGCTCCTGCCACTAGCCCCACATATCCACTCCCAATAATCGTAACTCGCATGCTCTCTCCTTTGGCTGTTATCTTGGCTTTTGTATGTCCCTGGTGTGCAAAACGCACGCTGTAAGCAAGCGCGCATTATAGCAAATCTTGCTATTGGATTCTAGCTAGTCAAGCAGTGCGCGCACGAGATCACGGGCTTTTTGCGCGTTTGTCTCTAGGCTTAGCTCTCTGGCGCATGTGTGCGAGGCGCGCTTATACTCCAAAATCTCTTCGCAGGAGAGCGATGTGATAGCGCGAGCAAGCTCTGGTGCGCCATACCCTTGCGCCACGCGCCCCACAGGATAGCGCGCGAAAAATGTCCGCAGAGAATCTAGCGGCGTGGAGATGACACAAAGCCTGCTTTGGATATATTCAAAAAGCTTATTTGGCATGGCATTTTTGTTGTTGAAGCTAGAGTCTTGCAGGCTTATCACGCCGATGTCAAATTCATTGCAACGAGGCACGATTTCTTCAAGGCATACGGGCGGGAGAATAGTGAGATTGGGGATAGATTCCGCTTGGCGTATAAAATGCGCAAGATAATCAGTATTGTTGCTTAGCACCATGCAGGAGAGCTCATAGCCGCTGCCTAGCAGCCGCGCTAGTTCTAGGAGATTTGTAGAGCCTCGCTCTGCGCTAATAAGCCCATGATAGATAAGTCGCAGGGGAGAAGCTGGCGTAGTGGAGCTCTCAATCGGGCTTGGTGAGAGATTATAAAATGGCGGTAATGAGTAGTAGAGTGTGCTTTTGACACCAAACTCTCTCTCATAGCGTGCAGCGATTGGCTCGCTCACGCAGAGACAGGCGTCTGCTTGGGGGAGATAGTGCGTGCATAGGTGAGAGAAAAGCTTCCCAAGTCCGCTAAGCCATGCTGGGTCTTCATACTCAAGCGGATAAAATTCGCGCAGATCTACCAAAATTTTGCAGCTATTATGATTTTCATCTTTTCTACACTTGCCACCGCTAGATTCTCGCTTATAGTCGCAGGCAAATGGCAGCAGCACGATGTCTTCGACGATGATGAGATGAAGTTTTGGCAGTGAGCGTAGGATTGTGGGGATACATTCACGCTCTTTAGTGTAGATAAGTGGGGCAAAATCGCCCTGCTCACATAGGGAGCGGATTTTTTCATTTTGCTCTTTGGTGCGGGTTTGGGCGTTGTGTGTAGGGGCAGGGAAGCTAAAGCAGCGCGCACCAGATTCTGGGCTGGTCTCTCGTGCGATGACATACAAATGAGCCATAGATTTTAGGCTCTCTATCATGCGATGTGGGCGCGGGCGTTTGGTCGTATCAAAATCCGCAAGTATGGCGATATGTGGTTTCATGGTAATTTGCTACTGCTGATTAACCCAAATGCGCTTATCCAAGGATAAGCGCGCCAATCACACCAGCAAGCAGCAATGGAATGTTGAAAGCGATAAATGTCGGCACGCAAGTATCCCAGATGTGATCGTGTTTGGAATCAGCATTGAGCCCAGAGGTCGGTCCTATGGTACTATCACTCGCTGGCGAGCCTGCATCGCCTATGGCTGCGGCAATGCCAATAAGCAGAATCGTCGCCTCTGTGCTAAAGCCCAGCTGCACACATAGTGGGCAAAAGAATGTCGCGATGATGGGGATTGTGCCAAATGATGAGCCAATGCCCATAGTGATAAACAGCCCTAGCACTATCATGAGCAACGCCCCGCCAAGCTTCCCGCCAACAAGCCCCGCACCAATTTCAATAAGCCCATCTACTGCAGCACTGCTTCGCAGCACCTCGCCAAATCCAGCTGCTAGCAGCATGACAAAGGCAATAAAGCCCATGAGCTTGATCCCACTATCCACGAGATTATCCATGCTTCTCCACGCGATTCCGCCTCCTAGCAGCATGATGACTACGCCACTAAATGCGCCAAGAGGCATGGAGTTGGTATAGAGCTGCACGAGAAATGCCACTACCGCGCCGATGATGATACTCACATCTGCCATGGTGATTTGTGCGCTTTTGATGTGCTTGGTGTGGCTCTCAATCGCGCATTCTTGGTAGATTCTAGGGCGTGCGTAGAAAACCCCTACCGCGATAAATAGCCCTAGCAGCATAGCCAGCCCACCAATCCATAGCACACCTGCAGTGTCATCAAGCGTGATAGAGAAGCCATGCTTATTCATCTCGCGGATTAAGGTTTGATGAAATAGTAATCCATAGCCAATAGGCAGTGTGATATAGGGAGCTTGCAGACCAAATGTTAGCGCGCAAGCCACTGCACGCCGATCGATTTTTAGCATATTAAACACGCCAAGCAATGGGGGAATAAGAATAGGGATAAAGGCGATATGCACGGGGATTAGATTTTGCGAGAGGGAGGCGATGGCTGCGATGGCTAGACAGATAAAGATACTAGTTTTTACCGAGCCTCCAGCTTTTGCACCTTTGCTAAAAAGCTCTGTGAGCTTGTAGATAGCGATTGCGATGATATTGCTTTTGGCAATGGCAGAAGCAAGGAAGCCTAGCAGAATGTAGCTAAGGGCGATTTCGAGATTTGAGCTCATGCCTTTGATAAAAACTTGCAAACTTTCTTGCAGCCCACTACCACTAAGCACGCCAGCAAGGAGTGCAGAAGCAAAGAGTGCGAGCAGGACATTGCAGCGCGCAAGGCAGAGTAGGCACATAGCAAGCACACTGATGAGTGCTGGGTTAGTTAGAAGAAGGAGGAGATCTTTCACATACACGCCTTTTAACGGGAGTTGTGAGGATTACCACTAGAATCTAGCAAGCTAGATTCTCTGCAATAGCGCTGCAAAATCTCACCATAGGCATCAATCCTGCGATCGCGCAGAAATGGCCAGATCCTGCGCACATCTTGTGTGCGAGAGAGATCAATCTCACAGATGAGTGTATGCTCGTTGGATTCTGCTTTGCAGAGTATCTCTCCCTGCGCGCCGCTTACAAAACTATGACCAAAAAACTCTATCCCCTCGCCTACATTACTAGAATCTGGCTCAAATCCCACGCGATTTATGGCGATAAGCGGCAGGGCATTTGCCACGCTGTGGCTTCGCTGGATAATCTGCCACGAGTCTAGTTGGCGGGATTTCTCATCGGATCTATCGCTTGGCGTGAAGCCTATGGCAGTAGGATAGATTAGTATATCTGCACCCTTTAGCGCCATGATTCTGGCAGCTTCTGGATACCACTGATCCCAGCATACCAGCACGCCAAGCCGCCCCACACTTGTATCAATAGGCGAGAATCCCAAATCCCCGGGCGTAAAGTAGAATTTCTCATAGAAACTTGGGTCATCAGGGATATGCATTTTGCGATATTTCCCAGCAATAGAGCCGTCTTTTTCAAACACGACTGCAGTATTGTGATACAAGCCCTTTGCGCGCTTTTCAAATAGCGAGCTTACTAGCACGACCTGGGCTTCTTTGGCTAGGGCGCTAAAGCGTGTGATCTCTTGCTCAAAATTCTCTGCCAAGTCAAACAACCCCACATTTTCATGCTGGCAGAAATACGCGCTCTGGTGGAGCTCCTGGAGTGCGACAAGCTCGACTTGACTCTCCTGTTTGGCGCGTAAAACCTCCTTGCGGATATAGGCAAATGTCTCATCTGCATTGCCATAGAATCTATGCTGGAGTGCGGCGATTTTTAGGGTGTTGGGGATGCTTGCCATGTTGTGCCTTCGTGTTGGTATGGAGCTATTGTGATTTATTCTTGGTATTCGGAATCTGGATTTTCATAATCATCGCTATCATATTGACTATGATCACCCCAGTCATCTTCATCATCAAACTCATCAAAACTCTCTTCATCATCTTCCCAATCCAAATCCCCATCATCATCTTCCCAGCTGCCCATGAGCAGTGGCGCATATTGGGTGGATTCTGGTTTATCTAGCACTTCCAAAGCTTGCATGATTTACTCCTTAGTTAGATTTATTGCGTGGCTAGCAAGGATATCGCGTATCACTTCGCTAGCAATTTGTAGCCCAAAGCTCGCCGTAACCGCGCTAAAGCTCCCAAGCCCTTTGCATTTGGGCGGCTCTGGGCTAAAGATTGTTTTATAATCGCCTTTGAAGCCCTGTTTTTTCAGCCCATCGCGTAGCTTTCTGGCAAATTTATCGCCATAGCTTTTCCAAATGCTAGCGACTTTTATTTCAAGTGGGTTTAGCTTTTTGGCACTGCCTGTGGAGCAGATGAAGCGCCCATAGGGCATGTGCGCGCATGCCTTAGCGAGCAGGATTTTAGCAGGTATGTCATCGATAGCATCGATAACATAGTCAAACCCGCAAAATTGCTTTGCGCTATCGCTGGACGAGCTTGCGTGAGAATCCGCGCTATTTTTTTCTGTGTCTGCTTCTGCACATTTTTGCATAGATTCTGCCATAAACCCCTCTAGCCACGCAGAATCTAGCTGTGCCTCAATCCCCACTACCCCTGGATAAAGCTGCTCTAGGACTTTGACTTTGACTTTGCCTATGGATTCTGCACCGATTTGTCGGTTTTGATTTGTGATGTCAAAGCAATCTTTATCGACGATGGTGATATTTCTGCATCCAGCGCGATAAAGCCCATCAAGCGCAAATCCCCCTACGCCTCCCACACCAAAGATGATTGCGCGCTTTGTTGCAATGTGCGAGAATCCCTCGCCAAAGAGTAGTCGCGAGCGTGTGAATCGATCTTGAATCTCGTGCATAAAAATCCTTAATGATAGTGCTAGATTACTCTTGGATCTAGGGGGTTGAACCTTGTAAAAGCGCGTATTGTAGCATGAAATCGCCATGAAAGGCATGATTTTTGGCGATTTTGGGTTTTTGGATTGTTTAAAAATTATTTACCTTTTTTTCTAAACTTATACCGCTTCAAATCTAACAATCACAAAGGACACTCATGCAAATCTTCACACAAACAAAATCTCTTGTAGTATCTGGCGCACTAGCTTTCGCACTTAGCGCAAGCCAAGCGCTTGCAGATGAGAGCAAAAGCGGAGCGTTTGTAGGCGCGGAAGTGGGTATGATCACAAATTTCGCTGCCACGCAGTCATTACCTCAAGCTGGCAATCAGGCTGAAAATATAACAAGAAAAACCACCACCTATCCATTTGGCGCAATCGGGCTAAAGGCGGGCTACACATATTATTTCAATAATGCTTTTGGGCTTCGCGCCTACGGAGCCTATAACTATGGCTTTAATGGCTCAAACTCTACAGAAACCACGATAGAGGGCGGTGGTCAGCAAGGTGGTGCTACCACCACGACAAATAAAACCAATGCCCTCACTTCGCTCCACCAGGTCAGTGCCAATATCGATGTAGTCTGGGATTTTGTGCAAATCTCTGGCACTAGCCTTGGGGTGTATGCAGGGATTGGGGCAGGGTATGCTGCACATACGGAGTCAAGCACAAGCACAGAGGGCGCAGCGACGACTACCACAGATACAAACATGGGCTCTGGCTTCGTGCTACCGGTAAATCTAGGACTAGAGCTTGGCATAGGCAAGCACCACCGCGCAGGGCTGAATTTCAAAATCCCCACACTTGCAGCAAGCTTCAAGGATAATGTCGGCGCTCAGGCGACTAATATGGAATACAAAAGTCGCAATCTTATTGTAAGCGTGAGCTATGCGTATGTGTTTTAAGGCTTGGTAGATTCTGGCGTATGCTACTAGAATCTCCTAGTTTGTGTTATTTTAGTCTGCATGTCATTAAGATCTATGGGCTAGATTTTGCTCCCTAGTGTGATCCCAGCAAAGCTTACAAAGCCATCTTGTGTGGCAAACTCTTTGCTCCTATGCACCACTGCGTAGGAGCAGAAAAACCGCCTATACTCCAGTGCCAATCCCCAGACAAACTCCCCCACAACAGGCAGCACATCGATGCTGTGTGGCGTGGCAAAATGTGGGGCAAAGGTGTTGCCCTGCAAGAAGATATTTCTCCCCACTACACGCACTCCCACTCCAGCAAATCCATAGAAACTAAAGCTACTTGAATTTGTGCTAGGCGGGGTGATGAAGCCAGAGTTTATGAGATAGGGTGCGTTATTGGCATAGAGATGATAGCCAAGCCGCAGCAGTAAGCTTGTTTGGGCATGGATTCTGGCATTGCCTAGTGCTAGGGAGAATTGCGGCATGAGATCAAGCCAGTGCGCGCTATATCTAAGCGCCTGCGGGATACTTGCACTTATGCCATAGGAGAGATTGGCGATAAATTCATTGCGTAGCTGCGTATCCCAGCCAGCAAGCCGTGCGTTATTGGTGAGATCGTGGATAAAATCTTGCGTTTGCTTGGCAAGTGCCGCCTTCCCCACAAGCCCTAAATCAATCCCCAAACTCTCAAACACATACGCACTACGATTAAACGCAAAAAATCTCGCATACAGCGCACCACCATAGGGGTGATCATGGGCTTTTGGGATAGGAGAGAATCTATCTTTTGGCGCATACATTTCTTGTGTGATAGCCATGCCAAATGCGCTAAAAAGCGCAGGTGAAGAGCAGAGTGTGGGGGCTTGGCTAGAATCTGGTGCGTCTGTTTTGCCACGAGCATTTGTGGGGGTATTGGTGCTTTGCTGGGCGCTAGTTTTGCGCGATTTGGCAAGCGCGATAAGCCCTTGGGCGGAAAATACGCGCAAGAATCTAGCGGTGCGGCTTGTGGATTCTGGTGTATTTGATGTGCTTGGCGCACAGGCGCTAGGGGATACAAACTCCTTAGAGACAAACCCTAAGCTCACCCCAGCAGTGTAGTATTTATCCACGCGACTATTGAAATTTGCATCATTTTCATAATCTAGCCAAAGCAGCGCACGCGTGCGAGACTCTGCATATAAAATCTCTCCTCCTAATGCGATGATTAAGCATGCGCAAATCCCATGTCCCAAAGCCCTTGCAAAATCCTGCTTCACTTGCAGCTCCTTATCTATCTCTTGGTTGTATTGCGTAGTGATTTGGCTAGTGCTACGCAGGATTCTAGTGTCTGCTTGGGGCTGATATAGCTTCTAGCGCGGGAGTCTTGACTAAATGCGGCAAATGTGCTCTCCCCAATCGCAATCGCAGTGTAGCTGCTATCCCAGCCAAAATTTTCTATGAATGCGCGATAGTTGCTAGGCGCGGTAAAAATCACAATCGAGTCGCGCGGTGGTTTAGCGGATTTGGGCAGGTGCAGGGGAGTGTTGGTGTAGGCGATGATTTGTATAAGGGGGATTTGCGCTTGGGATAGCATGCTATCAAGCCCAGAGATAATATGCTTTGCGCGCAAATAAAGTGCGCGCCGCCCTTGCAGCCTAGTGATAAGCTCCTGACAGAAGCTTGCTCCATGTCCGCTAGGGCTTACAAACTCTACACCAATCCCTGCTTGTTCAAGGGCATTTGCCGTGCCAGAGCCTATGGCAAACGCCCTTTTCTCCCATAGTGCTTTAAGCTCATTATGGGAGTTCATGGATTGCTCTAGGGCATAGACTGCGTGTTTTGAAGTCATAATCATTACATCAATAGCATTATCAATAGCCGCCCCAAGCGCACTTTGCGCAGAATCTGCTTGGCGGGGTGGCAGAGCCTGTGGGCTTGGCGAAGAGTCGCTTGGCATGCTGGATTTGGATTCTCGCACGCTACCAGAATCTAGCAAGGCATTATGCAGGGCTGGGAGTAGTGGGAGATAGGTGATCTCACTCACACGCAGGGTAGGGATATCGCCAAAAGGTGTGGAATTTACTAGCACGATTTCTTGCATGCGCTTCCCTCTGTCAAGCTTATGGTGTGTAGATTCTGTGAAAAATCGCAAAGCGCGGAACCCCATTTCTTGTAAAGCCATAGTGTTTGTAGGTAATGATTGTGCCAAGTGGCGGGGGATTTTGCCGCTGCTCATCGCTAAAGCCACTGCCGATTTTAAAATGCAGGACTTTCTTCACGCTTTTTGGTGCTGTGGTGCTTTTGTTGGCTTTGTCTTGCTGGGATTGTGCAGGCGCAAACTCTTGCTCGCAGGTGATTGAGCCTAGCATACCGCGGTATTTTCCTTTGCCGGGGTTATGCGCGATGATTTTGCATTCAGCATCATCGTAGCGCTTGAGCTTTAGGGCATTGCTTGTGCGACCTCTCTCGTAGGGCGCAGCGTCTTTGCGTAGGACCAAGCCTTCAGCACCTTGTTTGGTGAGTGCATCAAGCAGGGCGAAAAGCTCTTTTTGGCTGTTGATTGGTGTTTGCTTGATGATAAGGATAGGCGTGTTGGGGTGTTGCTTAAGGTAGGATTCTAGCACGCTTAGGCGCTGGGTGAGTGTGCGAAAGTGTTTGGGCTGGCTAGATTCTGTGCTTACCCCTAATTGTCCCCCGGAATCTGGCACATCAAAAACATAGTAGCGCACCTTGCCCCAAGCGCTTTGTTGCCATGGTGCTAGATTGTTGGTTTTGCTTTGGGTGTGGGTTGAATCACAAGCGCAATCCTTGCATAATGTGCTTGTGATACTCGCGACTTCCTCGAAGCTTCCGCGCTCAATCCATAGCTCCCCATCTAGCGCAAATGGCGGAAAATCCTTAATGAAGCATGCAGGCGGAGTGAGAATCTTACCACCACGCGTTTTTAGTGTTTTGCCATTCCAGATTCCACGCACGCCATCGAGCTTCTCGCTTACGAGAAATCCCTGCAAATCAGGGGGTGGGGACTTGTGGTAGTCAGTAAGGAGGAGAATAGTATCGCTGGCATGCAAGTGGCAGACTATAAAGAGTATGCCTAGAATCCAGCGCAAAACATTATCCTTGCACAAAGCCTGCTTGTGGCAGGATTTGTGCGCTAGAGGCGGGGATTGTCTTGTGCTAAGTCGCTGGATTCTGGGATTTTTGATGAAAAATGGCTGCTTGTCAAAGGTAAGCGTGGAGATAAACCTAAGACACCTATCACATAAGTGAGTCAAAGACATTAGCGATTTTTCGCAAAAAGCTAAATTCCTGGCTCTAATCACGCATAATCTCTAAAGCTCTTAGGAAGCTTAAACTCTCTAGCTGCATGCCTGTGGTCATGTTTTTTAGCGTGAATGTATGGCTATTAAACTCACTCTCCCCGATGATGAGGCAGTATTCATGACCCTTGTTGTTGGCATAGGAGAGTTGCTTTTTAAGCTTTTGGGCTTCAGGATAGACTTCTGTGTAGATTCCGCTGCGGCGGAGCGATTCTGCGACTTTATGTGCAAAGCCGAAGTAGCCTTTGTCCATGCAGGCAATCAGCACCCGCGCGCTTGTGCTAGCTCCAAGTGTGAGTCCTAGCTCTTCAAGTGCTGCTAGCAGTCTATCAAGCCCGATACTCGCGCCCACACCACTTAGAGGCTCTTTGGAAAATGATTTTGTGAGATTATCGTAGCGCCCACCAGAGCAGACGCTACCGATGTTTTTGAGCCGATCAAGTGTGGTTTCATACACAATCCCTGTATAGTAGCCAAGCCCGCGCGCGATAGCTAAATCGATACGCACCTTACTAGAATCCATTTCCAAATGCTTGAGAATCTCAAACATCGCTTCAAGCTCTTCTAAACCTTTTTTCAGCTGGGCATTCCAGTCTTTCATATACGCCACAGAGTCCAAAAACTCCTCGATACTCACCACTTGACGCATGGTGATGATATGGAGCACTTCATCGATTTTTTCTGCTGGCATGAGTGAGGCTAGCTCCTGTGCCACACCTTCTGTGCCGATTTTATCAAGCTTATCGATAGCGCGCAAGAAGCTCTCCACCTCTGTAATCCCAAAATGCTCGCAAATCCCATTTAAGATACTTCGGTGATTGACCCAGATGGTGAATTCGTGGATTTCAAGCGCTGCAAGCGAAGCATAGATGACTTGGATAATCTCCGCATCACATGCGATAGAATCACTCCCAATAAAATCAAAATCACACTGAGTAAATTCCCGATACCGCCCACGCTGCGCCCTCTCTCCGCGGAATACATTCCCAATCGCAAAGCGTTTAAATGGCAGATCAAGCTCGTTGCGATATTGGGAGATGAAGCGTGCAAGTGGGACGGTCTGGTCAAATCGCAGCACCACATCGCGCCCTCCATGATCTTTGAAGCGATAAAGCTCTTTTTGGATTTCATCGCTGCCGTGCTTGATGAGGATATCGGCGTATTCTAGGTGAGGGGTCTCAATGGGCGCGAAGCCAAAGCTCTCAAATACGCCTGAAAGGCGTTGCAGGAGCTTTTCTTTAGCCATGGCTTCTCTAGGGAGTCTATCGCGAAATCCACTTAGTGTGCGCGGGGTGATGAGGTCTGCCATTTCTCTCTCCAGAATCTAAAATGGCGCGATATTACAACAAAGTTGCTAAAATTATCATTTAAGCCTTGCGTCATAGATTCTGCTACATTGCCTTATATCCCAAGTCTAGGAGTATTCTCTCATGCAGTCCCCAGAGAGCCCAGAATCCATTGTAAGCACATCAAGCCTCCCACAAGCACCTATAATCCTGCTACGCTTGCCAAACTGGCTGGGTGATGGGGTGATGAGCACGCCATGCCTAGAGCTGCTATTCTCGCATTTTCCGCAGGCTAGAATCTATCTCGCTGCTCCGCGTGCAGTGCTGGAGCTTTTTGCTAACGATAGGCGGATTGCAGGGGTATTTATCGATGAGAGTAAGCGCTCTGGAGGCGGTGTGAGAATTCTAGGGCGATTTGGCGCGACTTGCGCATTTGGGCGTGAGATACGCACCGCAATCAAGCATGCAGAGCAAGGGCGCGAGATTGATATTGCCATTACACTGACAAATCGGTTTTTCTCCGCGCTTTTGCTCTATGCAAGTGGTGCGCGTATGTGTATAGGCTACACAAAAGGTATAGGCAAAACTCTAGGTAAGGCACTACTCACCCACCCGCTCCCTCGTCCTAAAGGGATACATCAGGTCGCAAGCTATGCAAATCTGCTCTCGCCCATTATTTCATCGGGGTTATCACTAGATTCTCATGCGATTCCGCCGTTATGCCTACATGCCCAATGCTTAGATTCTCATACGCCAGAATCTAATGTGGATTCTAGGGATTTATCTCGTATAGGGCTAAACCCGGGCGCTGCGTATGGAAGCGCGAAATGCTGGGAGCCTCGCTATTTTGCCAGGCTTGCTGCGCATTTGGCAGGGCAGGGTAAGCAAGTCGTGCTCTATGGTGTGGCTGGCGATAGTGAGCTTGCAGAGGAGATTATCAACCAAGCTAAAGCGCTTTATACGCAGACACACAAGGAGAATCCACCAAGCGAGCGCTTCATCAACGCTTGTGGGAAAACAAGCATTCAATCACTCATGAGCCAAATGAGCGAGCTTTCAGCATTTATCACAAATGATAGCGGCTCCATGCACATTGCCGCCGCGCTTGGCGTGCCTACACTTGCGCTTTTTGGTCCCACAAATAGCAGTGAGACATCGCCCTGGAAAGCCCCAAATGCTAGAATCCTAAGCATTTACGCCCCATGCGCCCCATGCAAAAAGCGCACTTGCCCTATTCCTGCAAACAACCCAGACCACCACCGCTGTATGCGTGATCTCACACCAGAAATTGTGCTAGATGCACTAGAATCCTTGCTGCGCGACTTTTCATCTATGCCAGCACACCAAGCCGCATTTCCCCCACTCTCATCGCTTCAATCTTGTCCTAAAGGAGCCATACATGCTACTTGATTTCTCTACGCAAGGCGCACTTAGCAAATATCGCCTCCTTAGCAACACAATTACCCCGCGCCCAATCGCGTGGATTAGCACTATAAGTGAGCGCGGCACAAGCAATCTTGCACCTTTTAGCTTTTTTGGTGTGGTGAGTTCAAACCCTGTAGTTTTCTCGCTGTGTATAGGCACTAAAAGTGATGGTAGCCCCAAAGACACGCTTACCAATCTTCTCTCCACTTGCAAGGCGACGATTAGCTTTGTCATGGTGGATTTTCTGCCACTGCTTGAGCGAACTGCTAGCGAGCTGCCTTATGATAGCAGCGAAGCGAGCGCGTTTTCTATCCCGCTACTTAGCGTGCATAGAGACTATCCGCCTATCGTGCAGGGTGTGAAAGTGGCGTATTTCTGCGAGCTGCTTGAGTGTAGGAGCTTTGGTGTGAGAGAGAATGGCGATGAGAGTGCCTTGGGTGGTATGGGCGGCAGCGGAGAAAGCACAATATTTCTTGAAGCGAAATCCTGTTTTGTTGATGATGCGCTTTACCAGGAGGATTTGCGCTTTTTGCCTCCACATGTTGGACGAGTGGGGAAATTCTACCTGCAAGTGAGTGAGCTTATCGACCCTGCGATTGAGTAGGGTTGCTCATTAGGCTGGGCTACTAGCGATTTTAAGCACTATTCGAGCTAGAATCTAAAGATATGCTAAGATACGCTTATTTTATAGGAGTGGTTGGTTGATGAAGCGGTTTATAGTGGGTGTGGTGTTTTGGTTTGCACTATCTCTGCATGCAGCATTACTGCCAGATGATGCGCCTTTAGAGAGACATGGAGGCAGTCTTCCAAGAGTGGCGGCGACAGAATCTAGCGCTTCGAGCCCCACCAAAGATTCTGCGCAAATTATGCGATTCCAAGAGGCTTATGCTCTACTTTTGGAGCAAAGCGAAGCGATAAAGGCTCAAAGCTACGCGCTTGATCGCGCCAAGACACTAGCACTGGGTGCGAAGCTTAGCTTTTTGCCAGAGATTAGTGCCAGTGCGCTGTATCTACATGTCGATAAGCCAATCCAAGAAAAACTTCCCATAGATTCTAGTGCAATCCCGCCAAATCTCGCGCCTATGCTTACTCCGCTTAGCCAGCCAATTGTGCTGCTTGATCAAAATATCATCATCGGCGCAATTACACTTATCTATCCACTTTATACTGGAGGAGCGAGAGTGCAAGGGATAAAGCTCGCTACAATCGCGCACAAAGATGCCCAAGAAGCCCTGCGGCTAAAGAAGCTTGCAAGCTTTGAGGAGCTGGCAAATGTGTATTATGGTGCAGTGCTTGCACGCAATATTGAGCATGTGCTAGAATCCAGCCAGCACTCGGCAAACACGCACTACCAAAATGCTCTAGCTCTCGAGAAAGCTGCGCAGATCGCACACCTAGAAGTGCTCTCTGCTCTTGTAGGCTTAGATAAAGCCAATAACGCCTTGAAGCAAGCCCATGACACCTCTGCTATCGCCCAGCTTACGCTAGATTCTGCGCTTAAAGGTGAGATCACGCCTATCCCATCTCTTGAGCTTAGCCTAAAACCACTGCCCCCAGAAGAGCATTTCGTGGAAAAAACACTCGCAAGTTATCCTGCTCTGCGCTCGCTTGAGCTAAAGATCGCAAGCGCTAAAAGTGCTAAAACCTTGGCTCTTGCGCCATTTCTCCCGCAGATAGTGGCATTTGGCGGTGCGTATGCAAATAATGCCAATCATGCACTCATCATGCGTGCTATCCCTACCTGGAATCTAGGGCTTGCGGCAAATCTCTCGCTTATCTCTCCTCATGCGCGCGTGCAGAAATACCAGGCTGCCAAGCTCACCCAGCTAGAAGCCCAGAGTCTCGCTGCGCAGGCACGCGAGGATATGAGCTTGCTTGTGCGGAAAACTTATAGACAGGCTGTAAGTGCGCAAGAAGAATACCAAAGCGCTCGCCACTCCATTGATCTAGCAAGCGAGAATCTCAAGCTCCAGCAGCATGCTTTTAGGCAGGGGCTTGCTACCAGTGTGCAAGTGCTTGATGCACAAAATGCCCTACAAAGCGCGCAAGTCCAGCAGCAGACAAATGCGTTTAAAGCCATTATTGCACTAGCGAGGCTGTATGCGCTAAGTGATAGTGTGGAGGAGTTTTATGGGCTGGTGCGATAGGTGTGGGGTGGATTTAGCTTTGGGCTAGAATCCAGTAGTTGTAATGAATAAAGAGACAAAAAAGCTTTTAGATTCTGGTAAAAACTACAAAAGGAGACTACTATGAAACGCTATGTGGAGATTGGCTTTATCGCTGCACTCGTGGTGGTGCTAGGGATTTGGCTGGGGGTGAGCTTTTATAAAGCGTATCGTCCAGCCCCCCAAATGCTTCAGGGACAAATCCAAGCTAAACAATATAGCGTGAGCTCCAAGCTCGCTGGGCGTGTGGGGAGTATCCTAGTTAAGCGCGGTGATATGGTAAAAAAGGGCGATCTCATCTTCACAATCAATTCTCCAGAGGTGGAAGCCAAGCTCCAGCAAGCGCAAGCTGGCTATGAAGCGGCAAAAGCCCTATCAGAGGAGGCGCATAAGGGTGCCAGGGCGGAAACAATCATCTCTGCGCGCGATATTTATCAAAGTGCCAAAGCCATGCGCGAGCTGACAGAAAAAACTTACAAACGCACCCAAGAGCTCTATGATAATGGTGTGGTGAGTTTGCAGCGACGCGATGAAGCATTTACTGCATTTGAGAATGCCAAATACTCCGAAAATACCGCTCTCCAGCAGTATAAAATTGCCCTAGATGGTGCGAGCAAAGAGACCAAAATCGCCGCCAAGCAAAAAGAAATCGCCGCAGCAGGGCAGGTAAGCGAAGTGGAAGCCTATATCCATGATATGCAAGCCTATGCCCCAGCCACCGCAGAAGTGAGCAATATCCTGATCCAAGAGGGCGAGCTAAGTCCTAGTGGATTCCCTGTGGTTATGCTTGTGGATAATCGCCAAGCATGGCTCAATCTTAGCGTGAGTGAGGAATATCTACCATATTTCAAGCTTGGCAGTGAGTTTAGCGCCTATCTCCCAGCCTTGCGCAAACATGTGCGATTTAAAGTGCGCTATGTTTCAGCTATGGGGGATTTTGCTACTTGGAGGGCGACTTCAAGCTCAAAGGGATATGATTTGCGAAGCTTTGAGATAGAAGCCCAGCCCCTTGATGCTCTTGATGAGCTTCGTGTAGGCTTTAGCGCGATTGTAGAGATTGAAAGCCTTGCTAAAAATTCCGCACCCGCACGCTAGATTCTAGGATTTTACTCTCCATGATTCTCGCAAACGCGTTCCTAGCCAAAGTAGCTAAAAAACTCCGCCAGCTGTGGCGCTATCTCTGGCGACACAAGGTGCTGGTGCTGATATTTTTCGCATTGCCATTGCTGCTGGCGTGGTTTATCTATGCAGTATTCTATGCTTCCTTGCCTAGAGAGCTGCCCATTGGCGTGGTGGATTTTGACAAAACACCTTCAAGCAAACAAGCGCTTTTTATGGTGGATTCTGCGCCAGCGGTGCAGATCATGCGTGAGTATAGTAGTATCAGCGAGGCGAAATCCGATCTTGCCATGACGAGAATCTATGCGCTACTTATTATCCCAGAATCCTATGAGGCACATTTGAAGCGCGGCATTGAAGCGAAACTCACACTCTACTACAACGCGCAGTTTGTGCTTATAGGCAAGGCAATCGCAAGTGCCATGACTCAAGTGGTCGGCACGCTTAATGCCAAGCAATGGAGTGCAAAAAATCTCGTGCATGATGAGAATCTAACCCTAGCCATCAGCAAGTCCCTGCCGATATTCTCGCAGATTATCCCGCTGTATAACTCCAGCAACAATTACACGCAGTTTATGCTAACACTGCTACTGCCCTGTATGCTCCAGATTCTAAGCGCGCTTGGCATGATCCACTTGCTAAAATCCCCGCCTACAAACGCTGTGAGCCTGCTTGCGCGGTATTTGTTTGTAACGCTAGTGTTTGGATTCTGGGGGTTATGTATGCTTGTGCTGCTGCGTGATTTGGGCTATGAGGTGCGCGGGAGCTTTGGGCTACTTTGTGTCGGTGTGCTACTGCTCCTGGCATGTGTGAATGCGGTGGTGGTGTTTGTGCAAAGTGTGCTGCTTGATATGAAAAAGGCTATTGGCTTTCTAGCGATTTATACGGCACCATCATTAGCATTTGCGGGTGTTACCTATCCGCAGGCTTCAATGAATGCACTCGCACTTTTTTGGAGTAAATTCCTGCCGATCTCCTACTACATGCAGCTCTATATCCAGCAAGCAAACTATGGTGGCACAATCGCTGGTGCGCTGGCGATTATGGGAGAAATGCTGTGGTTTTTGCTATTTCTAGCGCTTGGAGGCATGCTCTATCATCTGCGTGTGTTTAATAAATCAAGCACAACAGATTCTATACGAGAATCCTTAGATTCTCATGCGCTCTCCACACCAGAATCTAAAGCCCCGCTACAATCCAAAGCCATGTCGGCAGAGGTGGCACAATGAAGCCAAAGCGATATAGTCTCCTTGCTGTTTTGTTGGCAGAGTATAAGGCAATATTTACTAATAAGCTTGTGGTCATGGTTGTAATCATTGGCTCGCTAGTGTATGGTCTGCTGTATCCTATGCCTTATCAAAATGACATCGTTACAAAGCAGCGACTTGTCATCATCGATGAAGATAGCTCTGCACTTTCTAAGCAGCTTATTTTTCTCATCAGTGCCACACCGGAAATCGCGCTACTAGAGAGTGTGCCTTCACTAGAATCTGCCCAAGCACTTATTGAGAGCTTTCAGGCTGATGGCGCACTGCTGATTCCAGAAGGCTTTGAAGCTAATGCCAAAAAGGGTGTGGGCACTATTCTCTCCTACATGGGGAATGCCTCGTATTTTCTTGTCTATGGGGCGATTGCTGAAGGCGTGCATAATGCCATCGAGGAGCTAAGTCAGCGCTTGCGCAAGCAGCGCAATCCAGATTTACTCTCTACCGAGCTTGTGCATTTAGAATCTATCCCACTCTATAACCCAAGTCTAGGCTATATCAACTACGCTCTTGCTGCGGTGCTTGTGTTTATCCTGCACCAAACAGCAATTGCAGGGGCTGGAATCCTAAGTGCTTATCAAAACGCAATCCGCAAGCGCGCTATACAATCGCGCGATCTCGCTGCATTAGGGCATTACAGCAATGTCGCAAGCGCGTTGAGTATTGTTAGTGCGAGAATCCTAGCTTTTAGCTCGATTTATGTCGCGCTTTTTGCGCTATATTTTGGGGTGTTTTTCCCGCTTTTTGGTGTGAGTCATATCGCAAATGCGAGCGATTTTTGGTGCTTTTCGCTGATGTTTATTGCCTGCTGTGTAGCAAGTGGGGTGCTACTAGGGAGTGTGCTAGAAGATGAGAGCTTGCCTACGCAGGTGATTTTTATCTCTTCCATGCCATTAGTGTTTATTCTAGGCTTCATTTGGCCCAGTGAATTGCTGCCGAGATTTTTGCAAGGGCTTGGGTATATGATCCCAGCATTTCATGGGGTGCGTGGGCTTATTAGCCTTAATCAAATGGGTGCGAGTTTCGCAGATGTGCGTGAGCATTTTACTATGCTTTTGGTGTTATTTGGATTTTGCTTTGTGGCTAGTGTTGTAATCTTGCGCATACGCATAAAAAAGGCACGAGATGGGCTTGATACCTTGCAAGGCTCTGCTTCTAACGCAGAGATAAATCATAAGGAGCTTGCATGAGAGTCCGCGTGTATTATGAAGATACGGATTGCGGGGGGATTGTCTATCACACAAACTACATCAAATACTGCGAACGCGCAAGGAGTGAGGTGTTTTTCCGTGCTGGAGCGCTGCCATCAAGCGGGACTTGTGGCTTTGTCGTGAGCACGATAGAGGCGAAGTTTTTGGGCTTTGCTAGGCTTGGAGATGTGCTAGAGGTGCGCACGCAGGTGCAAAAGCTTGGCAAAGTGCAAGTAATTTTGCGCCAGAGAATCTACAAGCTTCCAGACTCTACCTTGGACTCCAGCCCAGACTCTATTACACCGAGCGAGATGTGTATTTTTGAAGCGATTGTGCGGCTAGGCTATGTAGATGTCGTGAGTCAAAGCCCAGCGCAAATCCCAGAGGAGTTTCTGGCATTGCTTAGCACGCTAGAAACTATATAGCTAGAATTTTAGAGGTATGAGAATCTACTAGAATCTGCGTGTGGATTGTGGGTAGATTCTGGCGTTTGGGCAGGTTTTGCAAGCAGTTTTAAGTCGTATAAAAGTTATAAAAAGATATAGTCCTAGAGTCTTCTTAAATTATTCTTAAAAGGAGTTTGTCATGTCGTATTCTGCACAAGTCTTAGCTGCTTTAAAAGAGAAAAATCCATCTCAAAGTGAGTTTCAGCAAGCTGTGGAAGAGGTGCTTACTACGCTCTCCCCGCTGTTTGACAGAGAGAAGAAGTATGAAAAATACGCCATTCTCGAGCGTTTTGTTATCCCAGAGAGACAAATTATCTTCCGTGTGCCTTGGGTTGATGATAGTGGCAAAATCCGCGTGAATTACGGCTACCGCGTGCAGTTTAACACCGCCATTGGACCATACAAAGGTGGGCTTAGATTCCACCCTAGTGTCAATCTTGGTGTGATCAAATTCCTAGGCTTTGAGCAGATTTTGAAAAACTCTCTTACCACGCTTGCTATGGGCGGCGGTAAAGGCGGGAGCGATTTTGATCCAAAGGGTAAGAGCGATAATGAAGTAATGCGCTTCTGCCAAAGCTTTATGAGTGAGCTTTACCGCCATATCGGTGCGCACACAGATGTCCCTGCTGGGGATATTGGCGTGGGCGGACGCGAGATTGGCTATCTCTTTGGGCAGTATAAAAAGCTCACAAATCGCTTTGATGGCGTGCTAACAGGTAAGGGGCTTAATTGGGGTGGCTCACTTGTGCGCCCTGAAGCCACTGGCTATGGCTGTGTGTATTTCGCCCAAGAAATGCTACAAGAGCGAGGTGAGAGCTTAGAGGGTAAAGTCTGCACGATTTCTGGGGCTGGCAATGTGGCTATCTACACGATAGAAAAGCTCTATCAAGTTGGCGCACTTCCTGTAACAGCAAGCGACTCTAAAGGTATGATTTATGATAAAGATGGCATTGATGTGGCATTGCTCAAAGAGATCAAAGAAGTCAAGCGAGAGTCGCTAGAATCCTACGCCAAAGTCAAAAAAAGCGCGCAATACACACCTGTAAGCGCGTATGAAAAAGGCTGCAATGGCGTGTGGGCTATCCCTTGCTTTGCCGCATTCCCAAGTGCTACGCAAAATGAGCTAAGTGAAAAAGATGCCAAAATCTTGCTCCAAAATGGCTGTAAGTGCATAAGCGAGGGGGCGAATATGCCTTCAACCAATGAAGCGATTGAGCTATTTTTACAAGCGAAAATCTGCTATGGACCGGGCAAGGCTGCAAACGCTGGCGGCGTGGCAGTGAGTGGGCTAGAAATGGCGCAAAATGCAAGTATGAATCCGTGGAGCTTTGAAGTAGTCGATACACGCTTGCACGAGATTATGCGCAGTATTTACCAAAATGCCGCGCAAACTGCACAAGAATTTGGCGATCCTACCAACCTTGTAATGGGTGCAAATATCGCTGGCTTCCGCAAGGTAGCAGATGCGATGATCGATCAAGGGGTTGTGTAAATTCATACACGCTTCTTAGTGCGCGCAAGCTATCGCTCCCCACTAGGGGAGATGATCCTAGAGTCTAGCCAAGGGGCGCTTGTGTGGCTTGGCTTTCGGTGGCACTATCAACAGCCGTGCGCACAAGTCCCACTCACAAACTCCACATTTTTAGCAAATTCTCCAACTCTCAATAATCCCACAAAAGATCCTATCATCACACAGACAATGCGCTGGCTTGATGTGTATTTCTCTGGGGAGATTCCGCGTTTTTCTCCGCCTATTGCATTGAGGGGAAGTGCATTTCAGCAGTGTGTCTGGGAGATAGTGCGAGGTATCGGGTATGGTGAAGTGCGAAGCTATGGGGAGCTTGCTGCGCAAGTGGCGAGCCGCATGGGCATGAATGCGTGCGCACAGGCAGTGGGTGGAGCACTAAAGCGCAATCCAATGGTGCTTATTGTCCCCTGTCATCGCATAATTTGTGCCAATGGCGCGCTAGGTGGATATGTAGCAGGAGAATCTATCAAGCATGCTTTGCTGCAGCTGGAGAATGAGTCTCGCTTATAGAATCCCTTTGATTTACTTCTGTATTCTGCTAGATTCTAGGATTGTTACAGGGGCTAAATCTCCAGAGTCTAATCAATCTTTAACACTGCGAGAAATGCTTCTTGTGGTAGATCAACTTTGCCGATAGATTTTAGTCGTTTTTTGCCCTCTTTTTGTTTCTCTAGGAGTTTGCGCTTTCTTGTGATGTCGCCACCATAGCATTTAGCGGTTACATTTTTGCCCACAGAGCGCACGCTCTCTCGCGCGATAATCTTTGAGCCAATGCTCGCTTGAATGGCGACTTCAAAGAGCTGGCGCGGGATAAGATCTTTCATCGACTCCACAAGCGCGCGCCCCTTTTCATAGGCTTTGGATTTTTCCACGATGATGGAGAGCGCATCGACTATCTCGCCTGCTACGCGTATATCAAGCCGCACCAAATCCCCACTTCGATACTCGATAGGCTCATAATCAAAGCTCGCATAGCCCTTGGTGCAGGATTTGAGCTTGTCATAAAAGTCCATTACAATTTCATTGCTAGGCAGCGCGTATTCTAGCAGCACGCGATCTTGCGTGATGTAGTCCATTTTCTCCTGCACGCCGCGGCGATTTGCTAGAAGTGTGATGATATTGCCCACAAATTCGCTTGGCGTGATGATACTAGCGCGGACATAGGGCTCTTTGATGTGATCAATTTTCTGCACTTCGGGCAGCTCGCTTGGATTTTGCACTTCTATCATAGAGCCATCGGTGAGATAGACTTCATACACCACCGTGGGTGCCGTGGCGATGAGACTTAGCCCAAACTCCCTCTCCAGCCGCTCTTTGACAACCTCCATATGCAAAAGCCCCAAAAACCCCACGCGGAATCCATACCCTAGCGCGACAGAAGTCTCTGGCTCAAAGCTTAGGGCGGAGTCATTGAGCTTGAGCTTTTTCAACGCTTCGCGCAGCTCTTCAAACTTATCTGTCTCAATGGGGTAGATTCCAGCAAAGACAAAGGGCTTGGCAGGCTTGAAGCCTTCTATTGGCGTTTGTATGGGGGTTTGCGCATCGGTGATCGTGTCGCCTACGGCTAAATCTGTCAAAGACTTTACCCCAAGAGAGATGATCCCTATTTCACCGCATTCAATCCTATCGGTGGGGATTTTCTGCACAGGGTGTGGGTAGTAAAGCCCTAGAATCTCATAGGTTTTTTGACTACTCATCACAAGTACGCTCTGCCCCTTTGCTAGGCTGCCATCTTTAAGCCGCACGAGAGCTAGCGCGCCTAAGTAGTTGTCAAACCAGCTATCATAGATGAGAGCCTTTGTAGGCGCGTTTGGCTCGCCACTTGGGGCGGGGATTTTGCGCACAATGGATTCTAGTAGCTCGGCTATGCCTACGCCGCTTTTGGCACTCACGCTTAGGGCATTAGAGCAGTCAAGCCCTATGCTTTCTTCAATCTCGCTGCACACCTTTGGCACATCGGCTGCTGGGAGGTCGATTTTATTGACCACTGGGAGAATTTCTAGGTTATTATCAAGGGCGATATAGACATTGGCGATTGTTTGGGCTTCTACGCCTTGCGTGGCATCAACGACAAGCAGCGCACCCTCACAGGAGCTAAGAGAGCGCGAGACTTCGTAGCTAAAATCCACATGCCCGGGCGTGTCGATGAGATTTAGGATATATTCTTGCCCTTGATAGACATAGCGCAGGCGCACGGATTGGGCTTTGATGGTAATGCCGCGCTCCTTTTCTATATCCATAGTATCCATAATTTGCGCGGTCATTTCACGCTCGCTCACCGCCCCACACTCTTGGATAAGCCTATCGGCAAGGGTGGATTTGCCGTGATCGATGTGGGCTATGATAGAAAAATTGCGGATAAATTGCTGCACTACACAATCCCTCTAAAATACGCAATAGTCTTTTTTAGCCCCTCTCTTAGCTGCACTTTTGGGCTAAAATCTAGCTCTTTTTTGGCTAGGGTTATATCTGGTTGGCGTTGCTTTGGGTCATCTTGGGGTAGCGGGAGAAAGACAATCTTTGATTTAGATTCTGTAAGCTCAAGCACATTTTTGGCAAGCTCTAGCATACTAAATTCGTGTGGATTGCCAATATTTACCGGTCCGTAGAATCCATCTTTGCTATCCATAAGAGCCACCATTCCATCAATCAAATCATTTACATAGCAAAAGCTTCGCGTTTGACTCCCATCGCCATAAATGGTGATGTCCTCCCCACGCAACGCTTGAATGATAAAATTACTCACCACTCGCCCATCATTTGGGTGCATTCTAGGACCATAGGTATTAAAAA
>NZ_CALERY010000025.1 GCF_937906905.1 uncultured Helicobacter sp.
GCAAAGCAGGACTTAGCTACAAAGACTTAAACCTCACAGCAAATCTTGGTGTGAGGTATGTGTTTTAGAATCTAGCTTTTGGGATTGGGGGGGATTGTGGATTGTTTTAGCTGGGTTTGGCTACACTTGTGGGGCTTGCGCAAGGGTTGTAGTGTAATAATATTGCCATGTGCTAGGCATGCAATCACTAAACCAAGCAAACCACCTAAACTAGTCTCAAGGGAGAGCCGTGGAGTTTTCGCCATTTATCGTTCGCGGTGCGCTTGATTTGCATGCTATGCTACAAAGCGAGTGCCACAAACGCAATCTCTGCGAAGCAGATTTGCAAATCTCCCTCCAATCGCGCACGCTTGCTATCATCAAAGAATCCACCCCCATAGAGCCTAAAGCCCCAGAATCCACCCTCCACCAGAATCCACCCCCTCACGCGCCAGAGTCCAGTGCAGAATCTGCATTGCTTGATGAGCGCTACTTCAACACCAGCGGCTATACAATCCAGCAAATCTGCGAGCTATTGGTAAAACCGCGTGAAAGTATTGAGAGCTTCCAAATCTCCCTTAGCGATGAGCGAGATAGGGCGTTTTTACACTGCGATGATAGCTTTATCGCGCTAGAAGATGGGGCGGAGGAATTTTGCGCGCTTGTGTTTGCCAAGCTTGCACTGCTTGGGGTGATCTTGCGCGATTTGGACGCGCTTCGTGCGCGATTGCAGCAAATTATCGCCCATATTCGCACTACGCCTAAAGCCAAAGCTAAGCCTATCTGTATCCTAGAAAGCACGCATTTCACCCCGCCAAAGCCCATGCGCTTTGTTTTCATGCCAAAGGTTTGCTATGAGCAAACACATGCTAATAAGCCAAAAACACTTTATGCTAATGAGCGATTGCGCCAGTGTGGGCGTGTGGAGGAGGCATTCTATGGGGTAAAAAAGGGCGAGCTAGTAGGGGTATATGAGTTTGGGGATTGCGGGGTGGCTGGGCGAAATCTGCTTGGGGAATACATCTGCGCACAAGAAAAGCCTAGAGAGAAAATCATTCCTACAAATCAGCCAAACATTAGCTTCAAAGCCTATGAAGATAGGATTGAGTATTTTAGCCAGATACAAGGCTTCATCGCGCTAAATAACCAGCACACCGCGCCATTTGCTGCGCTTTGTGCGCCGTATTTTAGCGGGGAAAATGCAGGGAGCGATCAGCCTGACACTGCCGCGCCTGCCCATGCTATGCTAGAAAATCATGGAAAAAACCATGCAAAAGACTATGATAAAAGCTTTGATGGAGCGGATCTTTTTTGCTTTTTCACTCCGCCTTCTGGCGCACTCAAATCCACCAACACACCTCCGCTGCTTGGTGGCGTGGAGGCACATATCGCACTTAGCGTGGAATCTAGCGATAGTAGCGTAGATGTGCTAGGCGATGGTGTGTATATCGAAGCCCACAGCCTTGAAATAAGCGGAAATCTAGGAAGTGAGACGACAATTAAAGCAAAACACCTTGTCCTCAATGGTGCTAGCCACAAAAGCTCCCAGATTCTCGCTCAAAGCGCCAAAATCCTAACGCACAAAGGCTTGCTCATCGCCCAAGAATGTGTGGTAAAA
Source organism: uncultured Helicobacter sp. (assembly GCF_937906905.1). Taxonomy (GTDB): domain Bacteria; phylum Campylobacterota; class Campylobacteria; order Campylobacterales; family Helicobacteraceae; genus Helicobacter_B. The sequence continues at coordinate 1,598 of NZ_CALERY010000025.1, forward strand.
AATCTGGATTCTGGCTTCATCTATGCCGATAGCGCGAGAATCCAAGAAGCCAACGCCAGCACAATATATGCAAAATCTATCTCTCTCCAGCGCGCGCGCAATGCCAATGCTTGCCACTTCTCTCATCAGCTCCACATCGATGAGATCCCCCAAAAGCGCGGCGATGATAATATGCTAGTCTTTGACATCTGCGCTAATAGCGCATATCGCGACTATCTAGCACAAGCTAGAATCTACCACGCCAAAAAGCTCCACACCCTAGAGCAGACGCGCGCATGGTGCAAGCTGCTCGCTCCAAGATTTGAGCAAGCCCAGCGGTTTTTATACAAAATGCAAGGCTTCACCAAGCCCCAGAGAGAAATCGCGCTAAAAGAGCCAAGCTTCAAGCTGCTTTTCACCCAGTCGCGCGCCACTTATAAGCTCTATAAAACCCTGCTTTTGCGAGAATCAAGCCTTACGCAAGCTCTAGAGAAGCTAGAGCACTCCGCGCGCCACCTCCAATCTCATCTCGCGCACGCTACAATACATATCGGGCATGTTGGGGGGTTTGAAAACTATGCGCTGCTGCACTCCTGCTCGCTCACGCCAAGCGCACCGGCAGACCCAGAACAAGTGCGCGCACATGCGATGAGCCATGAAGAGCAATTACTGCTACAAGTTGGCAAAAGTGCGCATATCATCATAGAATCCATAGCCCACGCACCAGAATCTAGCGCAGATTCTAATGCGAGCCAGCACACCCCCAAACTCCACATAAAGGCAGTAGAATGATTCGCGCACTTATTGGTAAAATCCACAAACTAGACACCATGGCAGTAGAGTTTAATGTCCAAGACACAATCTATGAAATCCACATTAGTGTCCAAACAAGCTCCAGGCTCCGCGCCCTACTAGAATCCAGCGCAGCATCAATCTCGCAATCCACGCAAGTAGATTCTGGCAAAATCGAGCTGCTCATCACGCATATCATTCGCGAGGACGCGCAGCTACTCTTTGGCTTCCTTGATCCCTTGGAGCGTAGCACATTTGAGCGACTGCTCAAAATCAATGGCGTAGGCACCAAAGTCGCACTGACAATCTTAAGCACCTTTAGTGCTAAGCAGTTTCTTGAAATCATCGCAAGCAAGGACATCAAGCTCCTGCAAAAAGTCCCGGGCGTTGGCGCAAAGAGTGCGGGCAAGATTCTCCTAGATCTGGCGGGATTCTGTAAAGAAGTGCTAGAATCTAGTGCAAGTCCTACAAGCCCTGTAAGTGTGCCAAATGTGCCAAGCAGCCATGAAATCACAAGTGCGCTAGAATCCCTAGGCTACAAGACCACCGAGATTAAGCGTATCCTCCCTCAAATCCAAGCCACCGACACCCAGAGCGCGATAAAAGAAGCGCTGCGACTACTTTCACGCTAGATTTTGCCTAGAAATATGTATAATATCCTCCAATCCCAATAAAGGAGTCTCCATGCAAGACCAAGCCCACAGCTCAACCTCCTCTCCTAATGCTTCGCCCACATGTAGCGCAGGCACGATGAGTCCAAATCAGCACTTGCCCAATATGCCTAAGTGGAATTCATTTGACACACGCTGGATGCTTTCACTCTTTGGCACGGCTGTGGGGGCAGGGATTCTCTATCTGCCTATCAAGGCTGGGCTTGGTGGATTCTGGCCTGTGGTGGTGATGTGTTTTATCATTTTCCCTATGGTCTATCTTAGCCACCGCGCTCTTAGTCGCTTTGTGTGTCAAGCTAGCGGGAATGACAGAGACATCACCCATGCAGCAGAAGAGTATTTCGGGCGCTGGGTGAGCGTGTTTATCTCTATTCTCTACTTTTTTGCGATTTTCCCTATTTGTCTGGCGTATTGTGTAGGGATCACTAACACATTTGAGAGCTTTATTTATAACCAGCTTTTGCCGCTGCTAGATTCTAATGGGAGCTTGGCTGCTTTTGTCAGCTCTATTTATACGCTCGAGCTTAATGACAAAGGCACGCAAGTTGCGCATTTACTCCCATTATGGCGTGCGATTTTGGTGCTTTTGGGCGTGAGTAGCTTTATGCTTGTTATGCTCTTTAGTGAGGAGTTTATCACCAAAGCTTGTGAATGGCTCGTCTATCCGCTGTGCGCGATTTTGTTTATATTCTCGCTCTATCTTATCCCGCACTGGAATATGGAGAGCTTCTCCTATATCCCAGCGACAAAAGAATTTCTCACAATCGTGTGGCTCACACTCCCTGTGCTAGTCTTTAGCTTCAATCACTCTCCTGCGATTTCGACATTTTCGCTTAGTGTCAAGCGTGAGTATGGCGAGCACTCTGTCGCTAAGGCAAACCAGATTCTCCTGCGCACTTCTGCTATGCTGCTGCTGTTTGTGATGTTTTTTGTGTTTTCCTGTGTCCTCTCGCTTAATCCTGCCGAGCTAGCCGATGCCAGGGCACAAAATATCCCTGTGCTTTCCTACTTTGCTAATAAGCTTGATAATCCTTTTATCTCCTATGGCGGACCACTAATTGCGTTTCTTGCTATTACAAGCTCATTTTTTGGGCATTATTTTGGAGCTAGAGAGGGCGCGTATGGGATCGTGCGTAAATGTTGCAAGCTCGCAGGCAATGAGAATCCAAATCTAAAAATCATCGCTATCGCCAGCACAAGTGTGATGTATATCATCATGCTCATTGTCGCGTATATCAACCCAAGTGTGCTGGGCTTTATTGAAGATCTAGGCGGACCAATCATTGCGGCAATTCTTTTTCTTATGCCAATCATCGCTATTTATAGTGTGTCAAAAATGAAGCGCTTTAAAAATCCAGCACTTGACGCATTTGTCTTCATCACAGGGCTTTTAACGATTTTCACCGTAGTGTATAAGCTCCTATGAGTAGTCTTAGCCCCTGGAGCAACCTTAGCATCTGCAAAATCGGCGTAGGTCCCTCCTCTTCGCACACGCTGGGACCACTCATCGCAGGGAATAGATTCTGTAAGCGCATAGAATCTAACCTTGATTTGATTGAGCGTGTTCGCATTACGCTGTATGGCTCGCTCTCCCTCACAGGCAAGGGGCATTTGACCCATAGGGCGATTCTCTGGGGGCTGGAGAATCTACAAGCCAAAACGCTTACCAAAGAGCTTCAAGCTGCCACCATAGCGCGCGCAGATAAGGAGCATAGGCTTAATCTCTGTGGGCGCAAGCTTGTAGAGTTTGACCCAGAGCGCGATATTATCTTTAGCCAGGAGTTTCTTCCGCTACATGAAAATGCGCTCACAATCCAAGCCTTTGGCAGCTCTGGTGCAGATACTAGAGAATCTAGCACAGATTCCAGTAAGATTATAGAATCCATTACCTACTATTCCGTAGGCGGTGGCTTTGTAAAATCCCAACAAGAGCTCGAAGATGAACGCAATGGAGGAGGTGAGACAGATGAGCTAGGAGAGGGAATGTTTGCCATAGATTCTGCCACAACCGCGCTCTATCTCTGCGATGAGCATGGCTGGAATCTCGCCAAGCTCTCCTTAGAGTATGAGAAGCAGTTCGCGCCGCAATCCACTATCCGTGACTACTGCCTAGAGATCTGGCAGACCATGCAAGAAGTCTATGCGCAAGGCACACACCCCACCGAGTCCTATCTCCCGGGCAATTTACATCTAAAACGCAGGGCAAATGGACTCTATGAACGCTTGCAAATCACCAGCGATCCGCTAGGGATTATTGATTTCATCTCGCTCTATGCCATTGCGATTGCCGAAGAGAATGCTAGTGGCGCACGCGTGGTAACTGCGCCCACAAATGGCGCATGTGCGGTGATCCCAGCTGTCATGCTCTATCTCAAAAACCACACCATAGGCTTTAATGACGATAAAGCCGTAGATTTTCTTCTCACTGCTATGCTAGTAGGCGCACTTATCAAGAAAAACGCCAGCATAAGCGGTGCAGAAGCAGGCTGTCAAGCAGAGATTGGCTCGGCTAGCTCCATGGCTGCTGCAGCGTTTGCCACTGCGCTTGGTGCTGATGCGAAAAAGTCCTGCAACGCTGCTGAAATGGCTATGGAACACCACTTAGGGCTGACTTGTGATCCTGTCATGGGGTTGGTGCAAATCCCATGTATCGAGCGCAATGCCTTTGGTGCGATTAAGGCTATCTCGGCTGCACGCATGGCGATGACGCGCAAAAGCACACCTAAAGTCAGTCTCGATGAAGTCATAGTGACCATGTATCAAACCGGTAAAGACATGAATGCCAAATACCGCGAGACATCACTTGGCGGGCTTGCCACACTCTCAAGCGTGTGCTAACCTTCAGTATCCAGACGCCACGAGAGAGACTCTTTGGGGCTATCATCTCGCTCTTCCTGAGTGGCGCGCTTACAAGGTGCGACCAGCGCGGCTACAAGGTGGATTCTAGGATTCAAAGCTTGGAGTAATGGGCTATCGCCAATTTCACCTGTGTCTATGGTTAGGTCAATGATGTTTATACCACATATAGAATATGTTTGATGTATCTCATCAATGATAAATGCCAATAAACTATGGAGCTTGTCATAAATGACTTCTATCTGTTAAATTTTTTTGGGGCGTTGCGTGTGCTATAATCCGCACGCTGGTTTAGTGGCGGCTGCTCTTTATGCGCTATAAAGAGAGGAAAGTCCGAGCTACAAAGACAGGATTCCATTTAACAAATGGCTAGGGCGACCTAAGGGAAAGTGCAACAGAAAAGAACCGCCAAAGCTAGATTCTAGACTAGAATCTAGCTTGGTAAGGGTGAAAAGGTGGGGTAAGAGCCTACCGATTTTGCAGCAATGCACAATGTCAATGCAAACCCAATCCGTAGCAAGAAGAGCGTGGTAAATGTCTTAAATTTGCTCTTTGCTTGAGATATATTGTGAAATATATCCTAGATAAATAGCCGCCCTCGACAGAACTCGGCTTATACTAAACCAGCGCAAATCCACACAGAACTCCGCCAGATCTCTTGCTATCTCGCCCATACATTTTGACCACCACAGCGATTATCTCGCTAGCACTGACAAATCTGCCACATTGCGCTACAATACCAAGATACCCACACCAAGGACACGCATGCCAACCCTACACATACAAACCCCCTCCGCTACCTATCCTGTCATCATCGACCGGCTTTTGCATGATGAGCGCGCACAAATCCAGCACCCTGGCAAAGTCCTGCTTGTAAGCAACCCCAAAATCGCTGGGCTCTACTTGCATAAAATCCTGCCCAAAATCCGTGCAAGTGAAGTGTTTGTCTGTATCGTGCCAGATGGCGAGGTGCACAAAACCATGCGCACGATTGAGCAGATTCTGGAGTGTGCTTTTGCCCACAAGCTTGATCGAAAATCGCTCATGATAGCGCTTGGTGGGGGCGTGATTAGCGATATGGTGGGCTTTGCGAGCGGGATTTATGAGCGTGGGATTGAGTATATTTCTATCCCCACCACGCTTTTGGCGCAAGTCGATGCCTCTGTGGGCGGAAAATGTGGTGTCAATAATGCCTATGGCAAAAATCTCATCGGGCTTTTTCACCAGCCAAAAGCTGTGTATATCGATGTGGATTTTCTCTCCACACTTCCGCCGCGTGAGCTACGCGCTGGGCTTGCGGAGGTGGTGAAAGTGTTTGCTTGCTTTGATTCTGGGGCATTTGAGAGACTAGAGGCAGAATCTAGTGCATGTGATCTTGGGCTAGATTCTAGGGCTAGTGGGCTAGTGCCTTTTATCCAGCGAGCAATTGAGATAAAAGCCCAAGTCGTGGAGCAAGATGAGCGCGAGAGCGGGATTCGCGCCGCACTAAACTACGGACACACATTTGCACATGTGATTGAAAATCTCACTAATTATAGGGAGTTTTTACACGGCGAGGCAGTGGGGATTGGCATACGCATGGCAAACGCGCTATCCCAGGAGCTTGGAATCATGAGTGAGAGAGAATCTAGGCGGATTGATTCTCTGCTAGATAGGCTTGGCTTGCAGCAGCGCTATAGCGTGCGTGATGTGGAGGAATTCTACAAGTGCTTTTTCCTTGATAAAAAATCCACCAACAACACCCTGTGCTTCGTGCTTGCTCGCGGAATTGGGGGGTTTGAGTTGCGGAGTGATGTTAGTAAGGAGCAGCTCTGCAAAGTGCTAGGAAAGTTTGCATAGATGAGATTCTAGCGCAGAATCTCCTAGAATCTAGCAGGTGCAGGAGAACTTCCTGCTAGATTCTGGTGCAAAGCAAATCCCATAGCGAAGTTAGATTCTATACAAATCTACTTGCAAATTTCTGCTACAAAGCTCGCCACGATAAACCCACTTCTATCAATCTCGCACAAAAATTTCTTAATCTCTCCATCTCCCACAATCACAGGCGATATAGCATTGTTTGGCATAGTGGCGATTCCTAGCAGGCTGCCAGATTTGGCGAAAAACGGGCGCCCGAAAATGATTGGCTGCTCATCTTCTATCGGGAGCTTTTGTGGCTGGGCTTTCGTGCGATTTTGTGGGGTCTTGCTGGTGTTATTGGCGCTGTCTATGGTAAGCACGCTGATATTTGGGTTATCAAATGTCGTGGTTACTGAGTAGTAGTTGTGATCTTTGGTGGATTTTGGTGTGCCTTTGTGCTTGGTAATGTCATAGGCTTGGGAGAGAATTTTGCTGTGATAGTAGCTCTGCGAGCGTAGATTGCAGTGGTCATCTGTGTAGGCAGAGACTTCAAAGAGCGCGAGCCCTAGAATCTTATCCACCGCCTTTAGCCGCAGCTCTGCGACACAGATGAGATTCCCAGCACTTTCATCGCGCATTTTTAGCAAGATGTTTTTCGGGTAAGCTTGCGCGCTGTGGGCAAGCTGGGCAGATGTGAGAAAAATCTGCTCTGGTAGCAGTAGCCCAAATCCACTGCGGAAGCTTCCATCATCAAAAGACACCATGACAAGCCCCACGGACTTAATCCATGGGAACTGCTTTTGCACCGCGAGAAAATTTTCAGTCTCCTGTGTGGTTTTCTCTTGAGATGTGTTTTTGGTATCTGTGGCTGCTTCGCTAGCATTAGAATCCCCACCGAGATCCCCACGCGCTGTATCTGTGCTAGAATCTGGTTTATGCACTTGCGCTGCTTGTGTATTGGCGCTACTTGATTTATCACTTTGCTTATCCTTAGGAGCGTGATTAGATTCTGTATGTTGTGGTGGATTTTGAGGGAGAAGCTCTAGGGGATCATCGAGATCAGATTCTGAGCCCACAGCCAGACTTGCTCCTGCACCGCAGATGAAAACGACTGCGAAAATGCACTTGGAAAGACATCTATAAAGGTGTTTTGGGATTCTAGCTATGGCTGTATGCACGCATTTACTCCTGCTTGGATATTCTGCATTATTTGGTTTTCAAGCATTTGTAAGCATTTTGCGCTCCAAGTTGTATAGAAGCTGCATGGAAGCTGGCAGGTTTGTAGGGATTTCATGCGGATTATTGTATGATTTGGCTTCAAATTTTACTCTGCAAAGGACTTTTATGGGCGGATTTATGCACACTCTCCACACAATAAGACGACGATATAAGCTTATGAGCAATCTTGATAGATTGCCCTATATTCAAGGTGCACTAGCCGATCCAAACGGGCTTGGTGGCTTGCAATTGCGACTACATAATGCCGGCGTCCCAGAAAAATACTATGGTATTTTCTACACGATGTTTGCGCAAGGTGTGCGCGCTCTACGGGGGGGGGGCGAACTAGAACGCGTTAGCTTTTTGGCTAAAAATAGCGATTGCAGCGGCGATTCTGCGCTCACTACCACTCAAGGTAGCTCCCTTGAACGCCAAAGCAAAGCACCATTTTTAGCCCAAAAATCTTTCCGCGAGCGACTTCAAGTAGAATCCATTTTTCAGCAAAGCCACGATTCTACCTCCACAATCTTAGAATCCAAGCGCAGTAGTGAAAAGCAAAAGTCGCTAGAATCTACGCCCATTTGTATCGATGGCGGTGCGCATGCTGGGCTTGTGAGCGATATTATTCTTTATTGTGGTGGGGTGGTGCATAGTTTTGAGCCAAATGCCTTGCTCCATACAATCCTAGAGTCCAAATACCATGCCAACCCAAATGTCATCTTGCATCATGCTGCTCTCTCGCACGAGACGGGAGAAGTGCGCTTCTATGTCTATGATGATATCTCACAGGGTAATCGCATACAGGGTGCGAGCGACCCTTCCCACACCCAAAGTGCCGCTAAACAATACAAAGTCCCTGCGATTGACTTATGCGCATATATCCAAACACTTCTCCAAGAGCATGAGCGGCTGTATTTTGTGAAGCTTGACATCGAGGGCGCAGAGTTTGATATTATGGACAGGCTTTTGGATATGAAGCTTTATGAGAAAATCGACTATATCGCGTGCGAGACGCATGAGCGATTTTTCCATGATGGCAAGGCTAGAATCGCGCGTTTGCGCGAGAAAATCACCAAGCATGGCGCGACTAATATCTTGCTAGATTGGATTTAGACCGCGTATTGGCAGCCCCAGGCAGATCTTGTGCGCACGCTCCAAGCGCAAATGCAGACAAAATAGGGTATATTGCGCAGTTTAGCCTAGAATCATGGAGACAATTATGCAAAAACTTCTGCTCACAATCCATGGTATGTCTTGCGCGGCATGCGTGCAAAACATCGAAAAATCTCTCAAAAAACAGCACCTCATCGAGGATATACAAATAAACCTCATCACCAAAACCGCCCTCATCACACCAGCGCAGCAGAATCCACAAGTAAAATCACAAGAGAGTGCCACCACGCAAGGAGGCAAAATCCAAGAAGAACAAATCCAAGCCGATAAGATTATAGAAGCTATCAAAAAGCTAGGCTATAAGCCAGCTCTCCACAATCCCCACAATCCCCACAATCCCCACAATCAGCAAGCTTCTTTTGCTCCACAGATCAAAAATCCCTCACAAGTCTCTGGCTTCTCTCTGGGTGCAAGTCCCGCGAAAATACATAGCCTAAGCCCAGCAAAATTAACACAACAACCAGCACAGACCCCCACAAGCCCTGCGAAATTTGTATCCCTAGGTGAGCCAGCCACCCCAGAATCTAATCTGCTGGATTCTGCCCCGCATGCTCTCTTGCACACTATCCAGCCCTCCCCAGAATCCAAGCACCCCCTAGCACGCGCTATTGATAAGCTCAACGAGCTAAATGATAGACTGCTTACCACGCCTGTGCGTCTTGGGCTTAGTGCGTTGTGCGCTGGCGTGGTGCTCTATCTCTCTATGCTACCGATGTTTTTTGACTCTATTCTTGTGGCGCCATTTGATGATATGCGTGTGAATTTTTCAGCCCAGCTGCTTTGCTCGCTTATAAGCATGCATGTGGCTAGGGAGTATTATTTCAAGGGCTTTGCCGCGCTATTTGCCAAGACGCCAACGATGGACTCACTCATTGCCATAAGCACGAGTGCGGCGTTTGTGTATAGCGTGTATGTGTTTTGGCTAGGGCATGGTGATGATGGTGGGCATTGGTATTTTGAGAGTGTGTGTGTGATTATATTGTTTATCCTGCTGGGCAAATCCCTAGAATCCAGCGCCAAAGACAAAACCACAGCAGTGATAAACGCCCTCCTCCAGTGCAATCTCCCCCAGGTGCTACGCTTAGATTCTCGCTCGCCACAATCCAGCGCCCAGCCAGTAGAATCCACTATCTCTAGCCAGGATATTGCCATAGGTGATAGGCTTAGGATTCTACCTGGGCAGATGATCCCAGCTGATGGCGTGGTAGAGGAGGGTGAGGGCGATGTCGATGAGTCCATGCTCACAGGCGAGAGCCTGCCAGTGTATAAGTGCGCAGGCGATAGGCTCTGTGCCGGGAGTCTAAATACCAATCGCGCACTCATTATGCGTGCCACAAGCACCAGCGCTCAAAGCACCCTAGGTGCGCTTCAAGCTCTAGCGCTAGAAGCCATGAGCTCCAAACCCTCTCTTGCACGCCTAGCCGATAAGATTGCAGCAGTTTTTGTGCCAGCAGTGATTCTCATTGCGCTTGTGGCATTTGGGCTGTGGGCTTGGCTAGAGGGCGTGGCGTTTGGATTTTCAATCTTTATCAGCGTGCTTGTCATCTCCTGCCCTTGTGCGCTTGGGCTTGCGACGCCCATGGCAGTGATGATAGGCACAGCATTAGCAAATAAACATGGGATATTTGTGCGCCAGGCACAGAGCTTTGAGAGTCTGCGTAAGCTCTCGCATGTCGTTTTTGATAAAACAGGCACGCTTACCCAAAGCACGCTAGAAGTCGTAGGGGTGCAGAGCTATGATAAAGGCGCAATGAGTGAGAATGAGATTCTAGCCCTTGCTGCTGGGCTAGAAAAGGGTAGCGAGCACATCATTGCTAAAGCCATACTACAAAAAGCGCAAGAGACATTGCCTGGAGAGAATCTACCAGAGTTTGGTGGATTTGATGCGCTAGCGGGTGTGGGTATGCGAGCGAGCTTGAAGCAGGATTCTAGGGAGTATCGTATCGGCAGCAAGGAAATATTCCAAAATGACACACAGGTGCAGCATAAAGCACTCCAAGACTTTTGGCAGACTCCGGGGCATGAGCAGCATATCTGCGTGTATCTTGGGCGAGAATCTAGCAGGAAGTCTGGCGATAGCTCCCAAGACCCCTATGCAAAATCAAGCTATGAGATTCTGGGGGTGATTTTCCTAGCTGACTCGCTAAGACCCCACGCCCAAGCTACGATAAATGCGCTAAAAGTGCGCGGAATCACGCCTCATATCCTAAGCGGTGATGGGGAGTCAAACACCGCTCAAGTCGCCAATACCCTAGGCATAGCCCGCTACAAATCCCACGCTAGCCCCCAGGACAAGCTCGCCTATATCCATGCTCTGCAGCAGCGCGGCGAGGTGGTGATGATGGTGGGCGATGGGGTCAATGATGTGGGTGCGCTCATGGCGGCGGATATCTCGCTAAGCTTCAGCCATGCTAGTGATGTGAGCAAGAATGCCGCAGATATTATTGTATATCATGACGATATCGCTCGACTTGACACACTACTACGCCTCTCTGGCGACATCACGCGTAATATTAAGGAGAATCTATTTTTTGCATTTGTTTATAATGTGATTTGTATCCCGCTGGCGTGTGGGGTGGCGTATTATCCTGCTGGGATTTTGCTAAACCCTATGATTGCCGCGTTTGCCATGAGCGCGAGTAGTATTTGTGTCGTGCTAAATAGCCAGCGTCTCTGGCGCTTTGGCAACAAAGGATAGTATATTCCCCCACCTTGCAAATGACGATTTTCATAACAAAATTGCCCAAGACCTAGAATCCTACAAAGCCCCAACAGACTATAAATGCCATATGTTTAATGGCACATTGAGTCATATAGACATAATTATTGATAAATTCACTAAGCAAACTGAAATCGCTATGACTCCCACTTGGGAGAAAATGCCCTTTGACTACGATAAAAAAGCCACGCATATCCCACCAAAGCCACATAATTTAGCCTTAATGCAAAAAATCGCCACAGCACTCGCTGGCAAGTTTTCTTATGTGCGGATTGATTTATACGAAATTGATAAGCAAATTATCACAGGCGAACTGACTTTCACGCCCACAGGTGGCACGGATAGATTCTCTCCTGTGCAGTGGGATAGGAATTTGGGGGATTTGTGGGTCTAATCACGCGCGCATTTTCCAGCGGTCGCCAAGGATATGATCCCACTCTTGTGGGCTAAACTTATCTGTCCCACAAGCAGGAGTAAATGTCATCTCTCCAAAAAATACCGCAGAATCTATCTCATACAAATCCACACGCACATACGCAAAAGGCTGCGATAATAGCGAAGCAATTTGCTTCATAGTGGGCAAATCTTTTGGCGGTGGTGGGAGTGTGGCAGCTCTTTTTTCATAGTCAAATGGGAGCTTTTGCCACTGGTCATCTAGGGCGATTTCTTCTTGATGGACAAATCGCCCCCTAATCACTTCTATATGACTCAATGTGCCATTAAACATATGGCATTTATAGTCTGTTGGGGCTTTGTAGGATTCTAGGTCTTGGGCAATTTTGTTATGAAAATCGTCATTTTCAAATAAGGCTAAATGTAAAAGTTATCATGAAATCGAGCTAGCGTATGCCACTTTCACTGAATGCTCCATAGCGCATGATTTTTTCATAACGCTTTTGCAGATAATCTTTATCACCTTGGATAGATTCTAAGCTACTCAAGAAATACTGCTTAATCGCCTGTGCAGCACCCTCTCTGTTTCTATGCGCACCACTTAGGGGCTCTGGGATAATATCATCGATTAGCTGGGCTTTTTTGAGCTCATCAGGAGTGATTTTCATCGCCTTTGTCGCGGACTCTATCTTGGCAGGGTCATTCCACAAAATAGCCGCACAACCCTCTGGAGAAATCACGCTAAAGATAGAATACTGCATCATGGCAAGCCTATCAGCCACAGCGATAGCAAGCGCGCCACCACTGCCCCCCTCTCCAATGACGACAGAAATCGTAGGCGTGCGCAGAGCGGCGAACTCTTGGAGATTCTTAGCGATAGCCTCACTCTGCCCGCGCTCCTCTGCGCCAATCCCCGGATACGCCCCAGCAGTATCGACAAGCATAAGGATAGGGAGCTTAAACTTTTCCGCGAGCTTGGCAGCTTTAAGGGCTTTGCGGTAGCCTTCAGGATTTGGCATACCAAAATTTCTTGTGATTTTGTTTTTTGTGCCTCTACCCTTCTCCTCGCCAATAACCAGCACAGGCTGTTCATCAATCCTGCCTATCATACACACGATTGCTTTGTCATCACGAAAATGTCGATCCCCACAAATCTCATAAGCATCTTTTAAAAGTAGCTCGATGTAATCAAGCGCATAAGGTCTATCTGGGTGGCGAGCGAGCTGGAGCTTTTGGTAATCACTCATGTTACCATAGACTTTTTTGAGCTCTTTTTCTAAGTCTTTTTGTAGAATTTCTTTAGCAGCGGTATCTCCGCGCATGGAAGCCATATCAATATCATCTTGAATGCTCTTAATTTGTCGCTCAAAATCCAAATAAGTCGCCATGACTACTCCGCTGCTACGATATAGTAGAATCTATATTTTCTTAAAGATTATGACACCATTTGTCCCACCAAAACCAAAGGAATTGCTCATTACTGCGTTGATTTTGGCTTGTCGTGCGACATTTGGAATATAGTCAAGATCACATTCTGGATCGCTATGCTCTTGATTGATTGTAGGAGGGAGAATGCCAGCTTGCATAGCCATTATAGAAATAACCGCTTCAATCGCCCCAGCAGCACCCAAGCAATGTCCAATCTGTCCCTTTGTCGAGCTCACAGGCGGGACATTATCCTTTCCGCCAAAAACCTTTTTCAACGCCATTGTTTCAAAAAGGTCATTATACGCAGTGCTAGTGCCATGAGCGTTGATATAGTCGATTTGCACATTTGCCATAGAAAGTGCAGCTTTCATCGCACGCGCCGCACCCTCGCCCTCTGGAGCAGGGGTTGTGATATGATTGGCGTCGCCACTTTCACCAAACCCAGCCACCTCCGCATAGATTCTAGCCCCGCGTGCTTTAGCATGTTCGTATTCCTCTAGCACAAGCGCTCCAGCGCCCTCACCCATGACAAATCCACTGCGATCTTTATCAAATGGACGAGAAGCTTTTTCTGGCTCATCATTACGCTCAGAGAGCGCTTTCATCGCGGCAAAGCCCCCAATCCCCACAGGACAAATGGTGGATTCTGCACCGATGACCAGCATTGCATCTGCGCCATTTAGCATGATTGTTTTTGCTGCCTCATTGATCGCATGTGTCCCCGCCGCACAGGCTGTAACACTTGCAAGATTTGGACCTTTTATGCCAAACTCTATAGATGTAAAACCGCCCAGCATATTTACGAGCGCAGAGGGGATAAAAAACGGCGTAATACGCTTAGGACCCTTGTCAAAGCAAGTGATGGAGTTCTTCTCAATATTGCCAAGCCCACCAATCCCTGCTCCAGAGCTTACCCCAAAGCGGTCGCCAAGTTCTTCTGCACAGCGCCCGTCGCTTCCTAGCAGACCACTATCACTCATCGCTTCCTTGCTAGCTTTAAGCCCTAGCTGAATAAAGCGATCAGCCTTTTTTACATCTTTGGGGTTTAGGACATCTTCTGGGTTAAACCCATCTATCTCACCTGCTATGCGCACGGGAAATTCGTTGGCATCAAAAGAAGCTATTCTCTTTATTCCGCATTTTCCTTCCACAATCGCTGCGAAAGAATCCTCTCTATTGAGTCCAACTGCATTGATCATACCAATACCCGTAACAACTACCCTGCGCATATCACTCCTTACATAAATTTGCACCACAAACCCAGATATGATTCTCTAGACTCTAAAAAGCGGGCTGTGCTAGCATAAATTGGGATCCAAATCTCTCCAAATCATCGCGCAATCACTGCAATACCAAACTCTCTACAAAGAGCTGGCAAGCAAACTAAGAATCCTAAGACAAGGCATGAACAACGCAAATTGCCTAAACATAGCTTAGTATGATTGATGATTTACGGAGATTTGGGCTATTTGTTTGCTTCGATAAAGGCTACAACATCACCGACTTTTTGGATTTTGTTTGCTTCTTCATCTGGAATCTCTACACCAAACTTCTCTTCAAGTGCCATAATAAGCTCGACAACATCTAGAGAATCCGCGTTTAGATCCTTTACAAATTCCGCTTCAGGTGTTACTTTGTCAGCTTCTACGCTAAGCTCTTTTACGATCACTTCTTTAATCTCGTCAAACAATGCCATGAAATACTCCTTCAAGTTTTGGTAATGTGGGATTCTAACAAATTTTTTTTAGAAATCACCTTAAAATTACATATACATAGCATGCGCACAACATCTACTTATGAGATATACGCGCGCTACATATACATGCCACCATTGACCTTGAGCACTTCACCTGTGATGTAGCTAGCGCTATCACTTAGGAGAAATGCCACTGCCTCTGCGACCTCCCGGCTCTCACCAAGTCGCCCCAGTGGGATACTTTTTTGATACTGCTCTTTGACCTCATCGCTGAGTGCTTCTGTCATCTCGGTTTGGATAAACCCAGGTGTAATGCAGTTAAATCGCACATTTCTGCTCGCGCCCTCGTAGGCGAAACTTTTGCTCATAGCAATCATGCCTCCCTTGCTTGCAGCATAGTTTGTCTGCCCCATATTGCCACGCTCACCGATGATAGAGGCGATATTGACAACCGCTCCAAAGCGCTGCTTACTCATGATCTTAAGCGCTTCTTTGCAACCAATAAAGCTTGAAGTGAGATTCGCGTCGATGACTTTTGTGAAGTCTTCTAGCTTCATGCGGAGTGCTAGCTTATCGTTTGTGATGCCAGCATTATTGACGATATAGCTTAGCTCGCCATCACTTTGCACGATTGCCTGAAGCCCACGCACGAACGCTCCCTCATCTGTTACATCAAACTCTACAACCGCCGCCTTACCGCCACTAGATTCTATCTCTGCTTTAAGCGCATCGGCAAGCTCTGGCTTGGAGCGATAATTGATCCATACCTTTAGCCCATAGCCTGCTAGCACTTTTGCGATTTCCGCACCAATCCCGCGTGATGATCCTGTGATTAAGACATTTTTGCCACTAAATTTCATACTTAACTCTCCTTGCGATATTTCTGCGCGCCAACATGCTGACACACAGGATTAAGGTGGTAAAATCCTAGCAAAACTAGACAAATACGCCTAATTTACCGCCCAGCTATCGTATGTAGGGTTAGAATCTACAGAATAATTCAAGATTCTAGTGGTTGCTTGAGGGCTTAGATTTTGGATTGTTTTTTGCTTGGTATTTGCAATAATCTACATCGAAACAGGGAGTGGTATGGGAATGGTTCTGCGAGAGGGTTCATCGTTATGGCGTTTAGTCCTGGTTTATGGGTTGCTTGGAGCAGTTGTGCTAGGGATTAGTGGGTGCTCACTATTTGAATATGTTCAGCGCAAAGCGACACAAGGGAATCTTGTGGGTGAGGATTGGTATGTGGAGAAAATTGTCATCGATGACAATATATTCTATGCACCACAAGTGCTTGCCGCTAGTGCGCAAGACCAAAAGGATAAGCCAAACGCCAAGCTAGAGGCAAATAGAGCAATACATTTTGATCCAGCAGAGCTCAAGATTGTCCAAGCTTCGTATGATAAATCCCGCATTGACGAAATTGCACAAATCGACGAAACCGCCACGCTGAATTTTGACACGACACAGGGTAGAATTTCTGGACAAAGTGGCTGTGGTTCGTATTTCGCAAGCTATGTATGGAGTGATAGAAATCATATCAATATAACCGCCGGCAGCTCTACACGCAAGCTTTGCTCGCCCAGTGAGGTTTCACGATTTGAATTCCGCTTTATCCGTGATTTAGAAGGGGCATTTAGGGTTGTGCAGAAAAAAGACAAACTTATCCTAGAAAATACCAAAATTGCCATCTATCTCTACCGCAATCAAGAAAAGCAAGACAACCAACCAAAAGAGTCGGCAAGGTAGATTTGCTTGGTAGATTTTAAGGCAAATGATGAATATACTGCAAAAATACAGGGAGTATAGCAGATGAAATCACCTGCACTTACCTTATTTATTCTCGCGCTTTTCGCCCAGATTCTAGTCGCACAAGCACGCCTAGAATCTTCTATAGAGATCCCGCAATCCGCACCTAGAATCTTTGCCAAATGTGTAGCATGCCACGGAGCAGATGGACAGACAATCGCCCCTGGCACGCGAGGAGAGACAAGGATTGCTGGGCTACGCGAAGAAAAGATCATCGCCGATCTCAAAGGCTATCGAGCGCGATTTACTGATAATGGCGGGGCAAAAAGCATTATGTATATCCAAGCCCAGAATCTAAGCGATAAAGAGATTCTTGATCTGGCGCGCTACATCTCCTCGCTGCCTAAATATTCACCGCCCACAACTTCCCCTACACCCCAAAACACCCAAAAATAGCCTATCTACAACCACCCTGCCAATAGCGCGAAATCTGCCCAAACCCACAAAACTTCACAAGTTGCGTCAGCTAGATTCTGCATGCTTTAAGATTCTGGGTGCCAAGACTAATGATGTATAGCCATTGCTATAAACTGCTGAAGCTAAAAGACCAATATAACCCTAGCCCACCACTTCGCCAAAGAGCGATCCCCCCTCATTACGCATAACTCTCACGCGCGCAAATTCGCCAAGATCAAGCTTGCGCCCATCAATGTGGATTAAGCGGTTGTTATCACTGCGCCCTTCGCTAAAGCAACCTCGCTCATCGCTAAAGACATTTTCCACCAAGACTTCATATTCTTTGCCAATATCGGCTTGTGCTTTCTCGCGCAGAATCTCTCTATGCCGCTCTTGCAGCTGGCTCAAGCGCTTTTGGGCAATGTCTTTTGGCACAGAAAGGCTCTTGTCAAAGTCAAATGCGCGCGTATGTGGGCGCGGTGAGTAGATAAAGCTATAAAGTGTATCAAAGCGTACTTGCTCTAGCACATCAAGCGTGTGGGCGAAATCTTCATCGCTCTCCCCGCAGAATCCTACGATAATATCCGTGCTGATTCCCACATCTGGCACGAGTGATTTTAGTTTCTCCACGCGATTGAGAAACCATTCTTTGCTATAGCCGCGTCGCATAGATTTTAGAATCTTGCTTGAGCCGCTTTGCAAGGGGATATGGATACTTTTGCAAACTTTTGTATTGCGCGCAAACTCGTGTAGAAATTCATCGTCCATATGCAGTGGGTGGGGCGATGTGAAGCGGATACGCCTAATCCCCTCTACTCTCTCTAGCTCGCGCAAAAGTCCAGTAAAATCAATGGGCGCATGCTCGGTGGAGAATCGCACACCATAGTTATTGACATTCTGCCCTAGCAGCAGTAGCTCTTTTATGCCATTTTGCGCGAGTTTGCGTGCTTCAGCAAGGATTAAATCAAGCGGGATAGAGATTTCCTTGCCCCTTGTGTGTGGGACAATGCAGTAGGCACAGGATTTATCACAGCCTATGGAGATATTAAGCAGGGCTTTGACCCCGCTAGATCGCACGCCCTCAAAGGCATAGAGGCTATCATCATAGTCAAGATCTACTTCTACTGCCTTTGGCTTGTGGATTATCTGTGTGATTTTAGAGATATTGCGCGCTCCTAGCACAAAATCTACATGCGGACTTTTGCGCAAGATCTCGCCGCCCATATGGCTTGCTGTGCAGCCACAAACGCCAATTTTTGCCCCTTGTTTTTTAGCCTGCGCGTATTGACCGATTTCTGAGAAAAGCCTGCGCTCTGGCTTCTCGCGCACTGAACAGGTATTGATGAGAATCAAATCTGCCTCGCTAGAATCTGCAGTAAGCTCATAACCCTCTTTAGACTCTAGCTCGGCAAGCATGTGCTCGCTGTCGCGCTCATTCATCGCGCAGCCAAGGGTTTGGATAAATACTTTCATGCTGGCAGTGGGGTATTAGAGGATACGGAATTCATAGATAAAGTCTTTGGCATCAAGTCCATAATGCACTTCGCCCATATAGACGACCTTACCTTTAGATTCTAGGAGTTTTTTGGCTTTTTGGAGGGTTTTCTGGCTGTTTTGGCGATCGAGATAAATTATCTGCAGGCTCTGGGTTGGTTCTAGCAGACTCTCCATAGCAACACTTTCCCTGCTTGTCTGCCCCAAATCCATAGGTGCGAGCAAGAGGGTGTTGGTGTCTGTTTGGGCGGATTTTTTGGTGGATTTAGATTCTGCTTTGGCTTCCATGGTGAAGTAGCTCCTTAAAGTAAGTTTTGGGACATTGTAGCTGGATTTGGCTTAAAAATCTGCTATAATGCGCCCCACTTCTTAAGAACCCCACAGAATCTCCCCCATGTAAGATTTTGATACTAACCAGAAAGGAAGCAAATGGAAAAAATCGTGGATATAATCGAGCTTATCGCTTGTGAAAAAGGACTAGAGCCACAAGTCGTCTCACAAGTAGTCAAAGACACGATTATCAAAGTTGCCAAAAAGCAATTTGGCGAGGAGCTAAACTACATCGTTGAGGAAGATGAGAAAAACCGCACATTTAAACTTATCCACTCTGTCATTGTGTGTGGAGATGATGATGAGCGCGCCACAAATGAGCCGCAAAATTTCATCACACTCTCTCATGCCAAGGAAGCTTCAAATGATGTCAATATCGGCGATGAAATCCACCATGAAATAAGCTTAGAAAACATGAGTCGCAACGCGGTAAATATGCTGTTTTTAGATTTGGAGTTCCATATCCAGCGCACGATTGAGAATCAGCTTTTTGCGCAGTTTAAAGAAATGCTTGGCAAGCTTGTGAGCGGGCAAGTGATTGCCATTGATGAGCAAGAGAATACCTATGTGGAGATTCAAGATATTCGCGCTGTGCTTCCACTTAAAAACCGCATTAAAGGCGAGAAATTTAAAGTCAATGACACCATAAGCTGTATCGTCAAGCATGTGCGTTTCCATAGAGACGGAATCTATGTCGAGCTATCTCGCACCACGCCTAAAATGCTTGAAGCTCTGCTGGAGCAAGAAGTCCCAGAGATCAAAGATGGCGAAGTCATCGTGCAAAAATGCGCCAGAATCCCGGGCGATCGTGCCAAAGTCGCTTTGTATTCCACAAGTCCAAGAATCGACCCCATAGGATCAAGCGTGGGGACAAAGGGCGTTAGAATCAACGCTGTAAGCCGCAGGCTTAATGGCGAAAATATCGATTGTATCGAGTATTCTGCGATTCCAGAGATTTTCATCTCTAAAGCTCTAGCCCCAGCGCAAATCATCGCAGTAAAGATTCTCTCCAACACCGAGGAGGAGAAAAAGGCGCAAGTAAGCATAATGAGCGATCAAAAAAGCAAGGCAATTGGCAAAAATGGTGTAAATATCCGCCTAGCGTGTATGCTCACAGGATTTGAAATCGAGCTTGTAGAAATCATCAAAGAAAAGCCAGCCGAGGAAGACAACCAAGAAAACAGCGAAAATACAAAAGAAACCAAGGTGGGCATCGACGCGCTAGAATCGCTTTTCAAAGCATAGGCTAGAATCTATCTCTCCAAGCTCTCGTTTGTGTATTGCGCGCTGCTAGTGCTTTTAAAGACATTTTTACATTATGTGCATTATAATTTGCAAATTTAGCGTTGAAGGTTTTGCATGTTTGGAAGTATTTTTGGCTTGATTTTTGGCACTCGTAATGACAAGCTTATCCGCTCCTACCAAAAGCGCGTAAATGCGATAAATACACTAGAATCCACTTTTGAAACACTAAGCGATAGTGAGCTACAAGAGCGATTTAATGCGTTAAAAACGCGCGTGCAAGATGATGGGGAGAGCTTAGAATCCGTGCTAAATGAGAGCTTTGCTATCACTAGGGAAGCAGCCAAGCGCACGCTTAATATGCGGCATTTTGATGTGCAGCTAATCGGTGCTATGGCGTTGAATGATGGACGCATTGCCGAGATGAAAACAGGCGAGGGCAAAACTCTTGTCGCCACGCTTGCAAGCACGCTTAATGCTTTAGTGGGTGAGAGCGTGCATATCGTAACAGTTAATGACTATCTAGCCAATCGCGATGCGAATGAAATGCGTCCGTTGTATGAGTTTTTGGGCTATAGTGTGGGGGTCATTACCGCTGGTGTTAGCGAAGAGGAGCGGCTGGCTATGTATGGCTGCGATATAGTCTATGGCACAAATAATGAATTTGGCTTTGACTATTTGCGCGATAATATGAAATACGACCTTAACCAAAAGGTGCAGAAATCCCACTCTTATGCCATTGTCGATGAGGTGGATTCTATCTTAATCGATGAGGCACGCACACCACTTATCATCTCTGGTCCGGTTAATCGCAAAATGGAGCATTACACCACAGCAGATTCTGTGGCAAAGCAGATGAAAGCCGAAGAAGACTTCACAATCGATGAAAAAAATCGCGTGATTTTAATCACAGAAGAGGGCATAAAAAAGGCAGAAAAGCTCTTCAAAATAGAAAATCTTTATAGCATAGAAAATGCCGCACTCTCTCACCATCTCGATCAAGCTTTAAAGGCGAATTTTCTCTTTTTCAAAGATAAAGACTATGTGATCCAAGAAGGCGAAGTGGTGATTGTCGATGAATTTACCGGGAGATTATCGCAGGGCAGGCGATTTAGCGAGGGGCTGCACCAAGCCCTAGAAGCGAAAGAAAAAGTCGCCATCAAAGAAGAGAGCCAAACGCTAGCGGATATTACTTTCCAAAATTACTTCCGCTTGTATAGCAAGCTCTCTGGTATGACAGGCACAGCCCAGACAGAAGCGAGCGAATTTCTACAAATTTATAACTTAGAAGTTGTCTCAATCCCCACAAATCTCCCTGTGCAGCGCAAAGATTTGAATGATCTCATCTACAAAAGCGAGCGCGAGAAATTTAATGCCGTGCTTGCTAAAATCACAGAGCTTTATGCCAAAGGGCAGCCTGTGCTTGTAGGCACAGCAAGCATTGAAAAAAGCGAGCTTTTGCACAATCTCCTAAAACAAGCCAAAATCCCCCACACCGTGCTTAATGCCAAGCAGCACACAAAGGAGTCTGAAATCATCAAAGACGCTGGGCTGAAAGGCTCTGTTACCATTGCGACAAATATGGCGGGGCGTGGCGTGGATATTAAGATTGATGATGAGGTGCGTGAGCTTGGGGGGCTTTACATCATCGGCACAGAGCGGCACGAGAGCAGGCGGATTGACAATCAGCTGCGCGGGCGATCTGGGCGGCAGGGCGATCTGGGTGTGAGTCAATTCTACCTAAGCTTAGAAGATGGCTTGCTAAGGATTTTTGGCAGCGATAAGCTTAAAGGCATTATGGAGCGACTTGGGCTAAAAGAAGGCGAGCATATAGAATCCACTCTTGTTACACGATCAGTCCAAAATGCGCAAAAAAAGGTCGAAAATCTGCATTTTGAATCCCGCAAGCACTTACTAGAATATGACGATGTAGCAAATGAGCAGCGCAAAAATGTCTATAAATTCCGCGATGAGCTGCTGGATTCTAGCTTTGATATGCGTGAGCGAGTGGAGCAAAACCGCCTAGCAGCCTTGCAAGAGTGTTTCGATCAAGCGCAAAGCCATAGCCAAGGCGATATGCAAGCAAGTGTGCAGGCGTTAGAAAAAATCCTGCAAGAAGAATTTAGCTACCAAAATCTATGCCAAAAGCTAGGAGATGATATTGCAAATGACATTGATGAAAGTAGCTTGCTTGAGCAAACCAACGCACTTTTAGCAAAAAGCTATGAAGAGAAAATGGCAGCGGCAGGAGAGAGCCGCAACGAGATTGAGCGCATTATCTATCTGCAAACGCTCGATACACTTTGGCGCGAACATCTCTATGCAATGGATACGCTAAAGACAGGGATCTCTCTACGAGGATACAATCAAAAAGATCCGCTTGTGGAGTATAAAAAGGAGAGCTATGGTCTTTTTATGGAGCTTATCGAGCAGGTAAAAACCCAAGCGATAAAGACTCTACACATTATCCAAATCAAAGAGCCAGAATCCACCAAAGCTCAAACACAAGAAGTCCTAAGCGATCTAGCCCAAACAAGTGATGAGCTGCACTACAATAGCCAAGCCATAGAGCAGAATCTTGCGCAAAATGATCTTGGTGTTGGAGGAAAAAAGATCGCGCGCAATGATCCTTGCCCCTGTGGAAGTGGGAAAAAATACAAGCTCTGCCACGGCAAAAGCGGACCCAAAAAAGGCATGCTAGCTCAATAGTATGGCAAAATCCCACTCCCTAGCCACAAACACTTCGATTGCAAAATTCCTGCATGGGAAGTTCCTGCGTTTTGATAAAAGCCAGCCTTTCATTTCTATCACAGCAATTCTCGCATTTCTCGGCATTGGGGTGGGGGTTATGGTGCTCATTGTAGCGATGGCGATTATGAATGGTATGAGCAAGGAGTTTGAGAAGCGGCTTTTTGTGATGAGCTATCCACTTACGATATTTTCACTAAAGCAGCAAGGCATTAGCCAAAGTCTCGTGCAAGAGCTTGAGCAGCATTTTCCCAATCTCCGCTTCAGCCCATATCTTTACACGCAAGCAGTGGCTAGAATCAATGGTGCTATGGAAGCAGCCATGCTATTTGGCGTGGATTCTAGTAGGGAGGCTGCGATAAATCCTGTATTTGCCAAAGCACTGCAAGGCTCCCAGAATCTAGCCCCATCAGCCGACAAGCCACCAATCCCCCCAACTATGCCAGCCACACAGCCACCCAGAGAAGCATTCCAAAACAATAAGTTCTCCATCATCGTGGGCAAAAGTGTGGCGGATATGCATTTCCTAGAGTTTGGCGATAAGATCACGCTATTTTTCACGCAGTTTGAGCCTGCAGGGCTGACACTCACGCCCACAATGAAGCGTTTTAGCTTTATGGGCAGCTTTAGTTCTGGGGTTAGTGGCTATGATTCTGCTTATATGTATAGCACTATCGACGCACTCCAGGCAATCAAAAAGCTCCCACAAGGCTTGTATGATGGCGTGCATATCCACTCGGCAAACCCTATGCAAGATAAGCCAAAACTGCGCGAGTATTTGGATAAAAAGGGGTTGCAGCATATCGGCATAGAGGGCTGGTGGGAGCGCAATAGCAATCTTTTTGCCGCGATGGATTTAGAAAAGCGTGTGCTATTTATCGTGCTTATGCTCATCATTCTCATGGCAAGCCTTAATATTATTAGCTCCTTACTCATGGTTGTGATGAATCGTCGCAAGGAAATTGCACTGCTACTAAGTTTAGGAGCGAGTGCTGGTGAGATACGCAAAAGCTTTTTTATGCTTGGGCTTACAATCGGGCTTAGTGGAATTGTGTTTGGCGTGGTGCTAAGTGGCGTGGTGCTTTTTGTGCTAGATACTTTTCCCATTATCACGCTGCCAGCAGATGTCTATGGTGTAAGCAAGCTACCTTTAGATGTGGGGGTTTTGGATTTTTGCGCTACGATAATTGGCGCAGTGTGTATCGTATGCCTCTCCTCATATTACCCAGCGAAAAAAGCAGCCCAAATCGATGCGCTCAATGTGCTAAGAAATGAATAAGTCTAAATATGCAGTTTTCAATAAACTTTAAGCACAAAAAGCCTATGATACACGCACTTCTAACCTATCTTTGAGCGTTTGTTGCTGCATTTGTCCATTTTGTGCTTTTGTGCGCGAAACTCTAGGCAGTTAGAGAATCTTTTTTCTGGAGTTACAATGAAGAGTATTTATGTGGGCAATCTCCCTTACTCTACGACAAATGAGCAAATGATTGAGTTGTTTGGGCAATTTGGTGCGGTGAGTTCTGTTAAGCTCATCAACGATAGAGAAACCGGCAGGGCAAAAGGCTTTGGCTTTGTCGAAATGGAAGATGAAGAAGCGCTCAAAGCGATTTCCGCGCTAGATGGCACAGAATTCATCGGGCGCAAACTCCGTGTCAATGAAGCCAATCCTAGGAAGATGTAACGAGAAAGTTAGGAGTCTAGGAGGCTTTTGGCACTACTTCGGTGTCGCAAGCGTTTTTACAGCCATTATGACTGGTATAAGCCTGACCAAATGTAGCAGTCAGGGATTCTGTTGGCGCTTTTAGATTCTTGCTGTGTTAAACCCAATTATTTTTTTTGATTTGCTTCTCTTGATTACCTATTTGCTTTTTGGGATTTTAGAATTTTGATTAGAATCTGGGATTGTTGCTAAGGCAGATTCTAGCGGAATTGATTGAAGATTGAGTTTGGCTATTTCAGCTGGTTCCATGCGTCGCCATACAAAGCCTTTTTCCAGTATATGAAAGCTATCGAGCGAAAAACCTAAATCCAAATCCCCATTTTCTAGCACCTTGCCTTTGGTATAGTAGGTCGAGCCATTTTGAAAATTATACGAGAGTCCAGAATGCAGCTTCCCCCTATTTGCACCGCTTTCTTCAATTACAAGATCGCGCAAAAATACCACCCATCGATCGAGCCGCGCACGCAGGAGCTTGTTGGGGTTATAGCGATCAGGGGCTGGTGGGCTTTTATCTAGATTTCCCACACCATAAGCAAAAACCCTACCCTCATGGACAAACACATACACATATCCACCCTTAAAAATCAAAAAATCTGGCACTTCATAAAACCCTTCCAGACACTGCGAGGGCAAAGCAGACTCTATACACCGGTAAAATGACTCTCTAGCTAACGTATATGAGACAAGCAGAAAAAGAAGCAAAAACAATCGCATTAGACTAGACCTCAAAACCCCTAAAACCCACTAGCACTCCATAGCACCACAGCGAAGCAAAGTAACAAAAATACAAAAACAAAAGAGACAGAAAGCGTGAGTGGATTCTGGCGTAAGCTAGAATCCAAAAAGTAAGCGCGGCACTTTCACCACGCTTTTATAAACAATTTGACTCTCTAGCTGCTCGAGCCCCAGCCCTCCAGCATGCACATCTT
Organism: uncultured Helicobacter sp.; assembly: GCF_937906905.1. Lineage (GTDB taxonomy): Bacteria > Campylobacterota > Campylobacteria > Campylobacterales > Helicobacteraceae > Helicobacter_B. Next base: position 27,033 of record NZ_CALERY010000025.1, read on the forward strand.
CTGGAAAAAACACTGCCACCATGTTGCTATACAAATGCAGCACAGAATGCTTTTCTGGTGTGCGATAGATAACTAGATCTCTGCACTCATCATAGGGCACAAGAATTTCACAATCACGCGCACTCGCTAGGTGAAATAGTTCTTGTCCTTGCAAGATAATTTGCACATCAACATAAGCTCTATGTGTTTCATAAAATGCCTGCGATGAGCTTTTAAGCCCATAAGACTGCTCGATAGCAAACACTCTAGAATCTGGATTGCCAAAATCCCCACAAGATTCTAGCCCAAACTTATACTCAGTATTTTGTTCCATGGCTAGAATACGGGTAGATTCTGGACTTTTTGGTGCGCTTACTGCCTGTAAATAGCTTAGGACAGGTTGTAGCGCAGGTGCTGCAAAAAACCCAGCTATATCACCAATTTTCCCTACAACCGCCACGCACAGCTCACCTTATGGGATTAACCACTGCATATAAAAGGCAATAGCGTAAGTGAAAAGCCCAATGCCAATGACAAACAAAATCGAGTATTTTACCGTGAAGCGGAAAAGCTCAGATTCTCGTCCTGCTAGCCCCACCGCCGCACAAGCAATCGCAATACTTTGCGGGCTTATCATCTTGCCTACGACACCACCCACAGAGTTTGCTGCTAGGAATAGCACTTCATCAATACCGAGCTGCTGGGCGGTTAGCTGCTGCAATGTGCCAAAGAGTAGGTTGGAGCTTGTATCGCTTCCTGTTAGGAACACTCCTATCCAGCCAACAATTGGAGAGAAGAACGCAAAGGCATTGCCTGTTTGTGAGAGAGCTAGGGCAAGTGTCGCAGAGATACCGCTGTAATTTGACACAAACGCAAAGCCCACGACCAAAGCGATAGTGAAAATCGCCCATTTCATTTCATTAAGTGTTTCACCAAAGGTCGCCACCGCTGTGCTAAGTTTGATGCGTAAAAGCGGGATAGTGATAAGAGCTACGATGAGAATCGAAGTCCCAGTGGCGTTGATGATAGGAAGCTCAAAAAGCGATTTCACCGCTTTTGCTTCTTTGACAGCTGGCTCAACTTGGATCACTTCTTTTAAGCTTGCGAAGTCAAACTTCAGCACGCTAGCAGCTAGGACTCCAGCTTCTTGTGCGATTTCACCGGTGGATAGCTTGACTCCTGCACCGACAAATAGGTCTTTAAACCACCCCGCTGTCCAGATCAAAATCACGCCAATAAGTAGCACAAATGGCAGCCACGCTAGCACGATGTCTTTGGTGCTGTGCTTTTTGACTTCCAGTGTGGAGCTACTGCCTACGGATTCATCAAATTTGAAGATGTTTTTAGGCTGCCAAAATCGCAAAAACACCGCCACGCAGATGATAGACACAACTGCTGAAGCAATATCTGGCAACTCTGGTCCGCTATGCACCGCTGTCAAATACTGCACGATCGCAAAGCTTCCGCCAGCCACTAGAGCCACAGGCCAAGTCTCTTTCACGCCCTTAAATCCATTCATCAAAAATACTAGGAAAAATGGCACAAAAAGCGAGAGTGGTGGGAGCATATGCCCAGCCATCGCAGAAATCTCAATAGCAGGCACATTGACCGCCCCAGCCATCGCAGTGATCGGCACACCTACTGCGCCAAATGCCACAGGCGCAGTGTTTGCGATTAGACAAAGTCCCGCAGCATAGAGTGGGCGAAGCCCAAGCCCCACGAGCAGTGCAGCGGTAATTGCCACAGGTCCGCCAAAGCCTATCGCGCCCTCCAAAAACGCGCCAAAGCAGAATCCTATGAGAATCACTTGGATTCGTTGATCTGGCGTGATGGCAATGATAGACTCTCGCAAAATATCAAAATACCCAGATTTGACCGTGAGCTTGTAGAGAAAAATTGCCGCAATAATAATCCAAGCAATTGGCCAAAGCCCATAAAACGCGCCATAAGCGAAGCTCCATAGAGCCTTGTCCGTAGGCATTCCATAGACAAAAATCGCGATGATAATCGCACTTGCCACGGTTAAAAGCCCAGCCCACTGCCCTTTGAGCTTTAGCACAAGCAGTGAGATGAAAAACACAGCGATAGGTATAAGCGCGACAAGCGCACTTAGCCAAGCATTCCCTAGCGGGTCATAGACTTGATTCCAGACCATTTATACTCCTTTTAGAATGATTTTACAGAATGTCCCAGCACTTTAGCATATTTCGCTAAGTGATACAAAATCCAAGAGCATAAACACACGATTTTTAGGCTTGATTGTATAAAAATTAAACATTTTTCATTGTTTTATGCCGGCTATATACTCCATTGCACATCATTTGTAGCCCGCAATCCTAGAATCTAGTATTGGAGATTCTAGGATATAATACGAAAATTTTGACATCTCAAGGTGGTATATGCGATTTAGTCAGTGGCTTTTGCCAATGGTTGTTGGCGCGATAATCTTTAGTGCATGCGATAAAAAAGAAAAAAACGAATTCAACAAGCCCGCGGCGTATTGGTATCAAAACATTGTCAAAGAAATAAAATTTGGAAATCTTGAAGGCGCGGATAATTTCTACGCCTCTTTACAGAGCGAGCATATTAACTCCCCGCTCTTGCCCGATGCGATGCTAATTCTCGGTCAAGCTCATATGAGAAAGGAAGAATATCTGCTTGCGGAGTTCTACTTCGATGAATACCTCAAGCGCTTCGGTAATGCACAAAATGCAGACTACATTACCTATCTCAAACTCCAAAGTCGCTATTATGGGATAAAAAACTCCAGCAAAGATCAAGAATTTTTCTCAGATAGCTTGGGGGCATTTGACAATTTTCTTGATAGATTTCCTACAAGTCGCTATGTGCCATTTGTGCAAAGCATGCAGGTGCGTTTTGTGCTTGGGCAAAACGAGCTTAATAAAGGCATCGTCAATGTCTATACCAAGCAGCACAAACAAGAAGCCGCACAAAAATATCTCGATAGAATTGATGATGAGCTAGAATCCAGCACCAAGCCCACGCCATCACATATCCCATGGTATGTGCGTATGTTTAACTGGTAATCACAAAATCTTAAAATATAGACAAGAAAATCTAAGGAGCTTTTATGCCAAACACCCAGCAATTCCCCATCTCACTTCCTGTGCTTATAGAAGAGGATTTTATCTATCCTTTTGCGATTGCGCCTATCTTCACCCAAGGCGAGCGCAATATCAAAGCCGCCAATGCCGCACTCGATCGAAACGACTTGCTGATAGTGTGCTGCCAGAAGCCAGAGGACTTTGGCGCATCAAAGCATGAAACCCAAGATCATGCGCAAGCTACCGCACAGGGCAATTCCTTAGCGCAAATGCCTTTTTATGATGTGGGCGTGGTGTGTAAGATTTTGCGCAAAGTCTCTTTGCCAGATGGACGAGTGAAGATTCTGGTGCAGGGCATGGCACTCGCTAAAATCACTGCGCTACTCACCCCCCAAAATCCCAGAGAGAATGCGGACTCTAGCGAGCTTATCGAGGCAGAAGTCGATCTTATCGGTTATCAGGAGTATGATAGTGCGCGCGTGGAAGCGATGATGAAAATCCTCCTAGAAAATGTCCAAAACTACGCCAATATTAGCCATTTTCCCCCAGAAATGCTAAAAACACTCGAAGAAACAAACGATCCAAATCGTATCATTGACCTTATCGCTTCAACCTTGCATTTGAAAAAGGGTGAAGCCTACGCGCTGCTTGCCAGTGATAATGTCGAAGCGCGCATGATGATGCTCATGGATTTTCTCTCCCAAGAAATCCAAGCTCAAAAACTCCAAAAAGAAATCAAATCGCGCGTGCATAATAAGCTTGAGCAAACAAATAAAGAATACTTCTTAAAAGAGCAAATGCGCCAAATCCAAAAAGAATTAGGTGTAGATAAGCAACGCGATGAGGAGATTGATGAATTTACCAAAAAGCTAGAATCTATCAAAGAATTTCTCAACGAAGATGCGTATAAAGAAATTAAAAAGCAAATCAATCGCCTTGCCAAAATGCACCAAGACAGCGCAGACGCCAATCTCTTGCAAAACTATGTTGAGTGGGTGTTGGAAATTCCATTTGGCAAATACGCCAAAAGTGAGCTATGTATCAAAAATGTCGCTAAACAGCTTGATTTAGATCACTACTCTTTAACCAAGCCCAAAGAGCGTATTATCGAGTATTTTGCAGTGCGTGAATTGCTTGCTAAAAATGCCAAAGCCCTAGAATCTAAAGAATCCAAAAAGCCCAAGAAACACGAGCAAACCTCCGCCAAATCGCAAGCTGAGGGCATTAAACAAGAGAAAGCAAAAACAGAATCCACTAAGGCGCGCGGGACGATATTGTGTTTCTACGGACCTCCAGGTGTGGGGAAAACAAGCTTGGCAAACTCGATTGCCACAGCGATTTCGCGTCCGCTAGTCCGTATCGCGCTAGGTGGTTTAGAAGATGTCAATGAGCTGCGCGGACACCGCCGCACCTATATCGGCGCTATGCCTGGCAGAATCGTGCAAGGCTTAATCGAAGCCAAAGAAATGAACCCAGTCGTAGTGCTTGATGAGATTGATAAAATCTCACGCGGCGTGCGCGGCGACCCGACAAGTGTGCTGCTTGAAGTGCTAGATCCAGAGCAAAATGTGGAGTTCCGCGATTACTACACAAATTTCAGTATCGATCTCTCGCAAGTGATTTTCATCGCCACGGCAAATGACATCTCCCAGATTCCAGCCCCCTTGCGCGATCGTATGGAGTTTATCGCTATCTCTAGCTACACTCCACAGGAAAAGGAGCAAATCGCACATAAATATTTAATCCCCCAAGAGCTAAAGAAGCATGGGCTCACTAGTGATCAGCTACGCTTTAGCAAAGAGAGCGTGCGTGTGCTGATTGAGCGCTATACAAGAGAGGCTGGAGTGCGAAACTTGCGCCGCACATTTGCTGCAATTATGCGTAAAGTTGCGACCAAAATCTTACAAGATGAAAAATTTAAGCCAATCAAGCTTACGCCCAAGCAGATTCCAGATTACTTAGATAAAGTAGTTTTCGAAATCGAGCAATCTAGCAAAAAGCCGCGCATAGGTGTGGTAAATGGCTTGGCATGGACAAGTGTTGGCGGCGATGTGCTAAAAATTGAGGCAATAAAGCTCCAGGGTAAAGGTGAGCTAAAACTCACCGGAAGCCTAGGCGATGTGATGAAAGAATCTGCACAAATTGCGCACTCTGTGGTGAAAGTCCTACTGGAGAATGGCAGGCTAAAATCCAGTGCGAAATCAAGTGCAGAATCTAAATCTAAGCAAAGGACCAAAGAGCCCCTCTACGCTCAATACACTATCCACCTACACTTCCCAGAGGGTGCCACGCCAAAAGATGGTCCAAGTGCTGGGATTGCCATGGCATGTGTGATTGCCTCAATCCTTTGTGAGAAGCCCATAAGTGGTGAGATTGCCATGACAGGCGAGCTAACGCTCACGGGCGATGTGCTCCAAATTGGCGGACTCAAAGAAAAGCTCATCGCCGCGCACAAAGCTGGAATCAAGCGCGCCCTAATCCCTAAGAAAAACTACGAGCGCGACTTGAATGAAATCCCAAAAGAAGTGCTTGATAGCATGCGTATAATCCCTGTGCAAACAATAGATGAAGTATTTGCCGAGGTTTTCCCACATTAAATTGCCAAATCTGGCTCGTGGGCGAGAATCTAGCAGTTTAGAATACTAGATTCTCGCCCTAGATCTAAATATTTATCTAAACGCTATATAATTGCGCCCGTGCGCCAGCTTTGCAACCTTGTTAGCATGGGCATTGTGTGAGCGCATTTTACTTGTAAGGAGCATTTATGGGACTCTATGATCGAAACTATCAAACACAAAACCAAAATATCGGCTTAGCGCAGGGAGCATTCGCAAATGATAATGCGCTTGTAGGATTTGTGAAAACCACCTATAAGTTTTTCGCAGCAAGCCTGCTATTTGCCACTATTGGCGCGATTGTGGGCTTTATGAATTTCGCGCTTGTTACCGATCCGGCGGTGCGTATCGGGCTTATTGTTGCTGAAATCGTGGCATTTCTAGGGCTGCTATTCTTGCGTAAGTCCCCAGGACTTAATGTCGCGTTGCTGTTTATTTTTACATTTCTTACTGGCATTACGCTTGTGCCACTACTTGGGCTAGTTCTGGCGCGTCAAGGTGTAGGTGCTATCGCACAAGCCTTTGGTATGAGCACCATTGTCTTTGGCGTGATGAGTATTTTTGCCCTTAAAACCAAAGCTGACTTAGCCAACATGGGCAAAATGCTCCTCATCTCGCTTATCGTTGTCGTCATCTGCTCATTGGTGAATCTATTCCTAGGCTCGCCGATGTTCCAAGTGCTTATCGCTGGTGCGGCGGTAGTGCTATTTAGCCTATTTGTCGCCTATGATACGCAAAACATCGTGCGAGGGCTCTATGCCGATCCTGTGCAAGCAGCGGTATCGCTCTACCTTGATTTTCTCAATATCTTTGTGAGTTTATTGCAGCTTTTTGGGATTCTAGGCGGCAAAGACGAGTAGTCGCCTAGCCCACCCCTAGAATCTTAATACCCTTTAGGTGGCTTTGTGGTAGTCAAAAACGCCTAAAGGGTGGCTAGCCACCAAAAGATCCACATTTTTACCATATCACTCATTCTGTCATACAAGAAACAAGATAATTTACAATTTAATTCATCAAACAAAATCCCGCTTTAGATTCTGTCTTGGGAACTACTTTTGCTTTGGGTTGTAGGATTTACAATTTCGCGCCCAAAGGATTGCTTATGATGCGCTCACTCTATACCGCCACCACAGGGATGCTAGGACAGCAGCTCCAAATTGATACCACTTCAAACAACATCGCCAATGTCAATACCACTGGCTACAAAAAGCAGCGAGCTGAGTTTAATGACCTCTTTTATCAAACGCTGCAATACGCCGGCACTGCCACAAGCGAGACGACACTCTCCCCCACAGGCATAGAAGTGGGGCTTGGCGTGCGCCCGGGTGCGGTGCAAAAGATGTTTTCCCAAGGTAGCCCCAAAGAGACAGAAAACAACCTTGATGTAGCCATTGAAGGCAAGGGCTTTTTCCAAATCCAGCTGCCCGATGGCACGATCGCCTACACAAGAGATGGGGGCTTTAAGCTCGATGATAATGGCAATATCGTAACCGCCCAGGGCTATCTTCTCCAGCCCCAAATCACTATCCCCCAAGATGCCACGCAAATCAATATCGGCACAGATGGCACGGTGAGTGTCGTGCAGGCAAATAATGGCGTAAGCAATGTGATAGGGCAAATCGAAGTAGCAAACTTCATAAACCCAGCAGGGCTGCACTCTTTGGGGGATAATTTATTTTTAAACACCAATGCTTCAGGCGATGCGATTGTAGGCGTGGCTAGCACAGAGGGCTTTGGCGCGCTTAGGCAGGGCTTTTTAGAGCTAAGTAATGTCAAGCTTGTGGAGGAGATGACAGATCTCATCACTGGGCAAAGAGCCTATGAGGCAAACTCCAAAACAATCCAAACAGCCGATGCAATGCTGCAAACGGTTAATTCTCTCAAACGCTAGAATCTAAGATTCTTGCTGGCACTGGTGTGCTTGGCTAGCTATTTAATGTTTTTAGCTTTAATAAAAGGCTTGAGTATCGCTATCTATCGCTAAAGGATTATCAATGTCTCAAAAATGCGTGCTTGTGATCACCGATGGGATCGGCTATAAGCCAGATTCTCCCTACAATGCCTTTGCCAATGCTACTAAGCCTACTTATGATTGGCTCTTTAAAAATGTGCCTTATAGCCTTATCCATACCTATGGAGAGAGTGTGGGGCTACCAGAAGGGCAGATGGGCAACTCCGAAGTGGGGCATATGAGTATAGGCTCTGGGCGCGTGCTTTACCAAGATTTGGTGCGGATCTCGCGCGCGCTAGAGTCTAAGGAGCTGGCCCAGAATCCAGCTTTGCAGCAGTTTATGCAAGAATCGCAAGCAGTGCATTTGCTAGGGCTTATGAGCGATGGCGGAGTGCATTCGCATTTATCGCATTTCCTAGGGCTAGCAGAGATTTTTGCCGCGCATAAAAAGCGCGTATTTTTACACCTTATCACCGATGGGCGCGATGTGCTGCCTAAAAGCGCGTTAGGATTTTTGGCAGAGGTGGAGGCGATGTGTGCAAAAGTGGATTCTATCAGCATAGCAAGTGTGAGCGGGCGATATTATGCGATGGATAGAGATAAGCGGTGGGAGCGCATAGAGCTAGCCTACAACGCCCTAGCCCACGCCACGCCACACACGCAGCAAAGCCCTAGAGAGTATATACAAGCCTGCTATGACAGAAACATTACCGATGAATTTATAGAGCCTATGTGCTTTGGCGAGTTTGCTAAAAATGGCGGCTTTGCTAGTGGTGATGGACTGCTTATGAGTAATTTCCGCTCCGATCGCGCGAGAGAGATTATCACCGCGCTTGGGGCGGAGCATTTTACGCATTTCCCGCGCCCTAAGCATTTTGCCCATATCCTTACAATGTGTGAGTATGATGAGAGCTTCCCCTATCCTGTGCTTTTCACCAAGCAAAAGCCCACAAATACCCTTGCAGAAGTGCTAGCAAATGCAGGCAAAAGCCAAGCCCACATCGCAGAGACAGAAAAATACGCACATGTTACATTCTTTTTCAACGGCGGCGTGGAGGAGCCTTTCATAGGGGAGTCGCGCGTGCTTATCCCCTCGCCCAAAGTCGCCACTTATGACTTGCAGCCCCAAATGAGCGCGCCAGAAGTGGGCGATGCAGTGCTTAAGGCTATGGGAGACTCAAGCAGCGATAGCAATGCTTATGACTTCATCGTGGTAAATTTCGCCAATGGCGATATGGTGGGGCATACAGGTAATTATGAAGCTGCGCTAAAGGCAGTAGAAGCGGTGGATTATGAGCTAGGGCGGATAGTTAAAAAAGCGCGTGAGCTAGGCTACGCGCTCGTGCTTACAAGCGATCACGGCAATTGTGAAGAGATGAAAAGCGCGCAAGGAGAGATAAAGACAAACCACACCATAGGCGATGTGTGGTGCTTCGTGCTAGCTAATGGCGTGGAAAAAGTGGATTCTGGCGCGCTCAATAACATCGCCCCAAGTGTGCTAAAGATTATGGGACTGCCAATCCCTAAAGAAATGGATCGCCCGCTGGTGTAAGCTACTTTAGCAGGGCGGTGTCGGCTTTAGATTCTGGGGGTGTAGCTAGGCTGGCATGCTAGATTCTATGCTACAATAGCACCATATCTTTTTATCATTTCTAAGGTCTCCCATGCTACTCTCCCTGCTCAAATCTAACGACCAGCAAGCCATTCAGCAAGAGATCTCCAAACGCTTCGTGCAGAATATGGAGTATTTCCACAAGACTTCCCCAGAGCTTTTCGACGCGCTAAAATCCCAGCCCACAGAATACAATCTCGCAATCAATTCCCAGGGTATCAATATCATCAATCTTGCTACAAACGAGCCTGTCTATCCGCTGGAGAATGATCTCTCACAAATGATAGCAATAAACGAGTCCCTAAGTCTCTCTCCGCTTAAAAACGACAAATGGAGAATCCACTCCAATGGTATTTTCCTAGATAAAATGGATACGCAGAAATTCCCCATAACAGGCGAGGTATGCAATAGTTTTATTGATTTACTCTTTAAGCATAATGGCGTGAAAGAATACTTCCTAAGCAAGGATTTTTTGCCTAGCACCACGATTTTTGGGCTACTTGGGGGAATGTTTTTGGAGTTTTTGCGCGAGCGGGGCGTATTTTTCCACTCATTGCTGATTTTTGAAGAAAATCTCGACATGTTTCGCGTGAGCTGTTATTTCGTGGATTATCCTAAGCTTTTTGCCAGTGTGAGTGATGGTGCATGCTATTTGTTTGTCAAAGATTTGGTTAATCGCTTTTTTATTCGCAATTTTTTCGCACGCCAAAAGATTACAAACAACTTTTTGCGCCTTGAGCTTAATCTCTACGAAAGCCCCAAAATGGATTCTGCTATGCAAATCATCAACGAGGAGTATCTAAGCAACGCACGCGGCTGGGGGAGCTTCGAAGATGAGATGATAGGCATTCAAAACACACTTGAAAATCTCCCAAAAAGTCGCGCCAAATCTAGCGCGAAACCCCAAAAAGTCGCGCCAAATCTTTTCCTACATAATCCCAAGCGCGTCGATATGCCAATCTGTGTTGTGGGCAATGGTGCAAGCCTAGATTCTAGCCTAGAGTTTATCAAGGCAAATCAAGATCGCATGATTATCTTTAGCTGCGGGACAGCCATTACACCGCTTAAGCGCGCAGGCATTGAGCCAGATTTCCAAATTGAGATCGAGCGCATCGACTATCTAGCTGACTATCTACGCCCAGTCCTTGGCAAGACGCCTTTGCTCTGTGGCAACATGATAAACCCAAACGCACTAGAGCTAGCAAATGAGCGCTATATCTTCATGCGCGGAGGAAGTGCAAGCGGATATATGTTTAAAAGCCCCTATGTCATGGAGTTTTGCGCACCATTTGTGGGGAATGCTGGGGTAACGCTTGCTTGCCAGCTAGGGAGCGAAGTGCTGCTGTGCGGGCTAGATTGCGGATATATCCTAGGCAGAAGTAAGCACGCTAGTGAGTCTGCTTATGGTGAGGAGGCGCCAATCACGCTTGAAAATCTCCCGCCAAACTCCCTGCCTGTGCGCCCAAATTTTGATTATGATAACCCTATCATGTTTAATTCCCTGCCCGATGGCTATGCAGTGTATAGCGACTCGATATTTCTACTCTCCAATCAAATGATCGCCCAAGCACTCAAAACCTTTAAGCCCAAAACCGCCCTCAATCTAGGCTTAGGTGCATATATCGAGGGGGCGCGCCCGACACACCCAAGCGAGTTTAGCCTACAGAAAAACAAAAAATCCAAATACACAAAACTCATCAAAAGCTATTTCACGCAAAATTTAGACGCGGTTTTTAGCGACTATCGTAAGGACTTTTATCTAGAAGAGGTGCAGGAGTTTAAACACAATCTCGCTAGCACCCTTAGCCAGACGATACGCGATAAACAGGGGCTTTTTTCGTGGGTGGATATGGTGTTTTCACTCTGTGCAAAAAAGAGTGCCAGCTCGCCGTATGTGGGCATTCTCTTTGAGGGCACGATTGCCCATATCTGCCAGAATCTCATGATCGCCGCGCTGCACTTACCAAGCAATGACATTAGCGCGTTTTTTGACGATAGCAAGCCACACATCGCCACAGCGCTAGATAAAATGCTTCTGCGCTACAAAATGCTTACTTCGCGCTACTAGAGACAAGGTTTGACGCAGGCTAGATTCTAGGCTCGCCTTGATAGATTTGCTGCGATAATGGCTTAAAAGAACGATAAGTTGCTTTTGCTATAATCGCGCCTAATTTCACATTCAAGGATATTTCATGGCAATTGGTATGAGCGAACTCAAAAAAGGCTTAAAAATCGAGATTGATGGCATTCCATATAGAATCGTAGAGTATCAGCATGTCAAGCCCGGCAAAGGCGCGGCGTTTGTGCGTGCAAAAATCAAGTCGTTTCTCGATGGCAAAGTGATCGAAAAGACTTTCCACGCGGGCGATAAATGTGAGGAGCCAAACATCGTAGAAAAGCCTATGCAATACCTCTACCACGATGGCGAGTATTATCAATTTATGGACACAGAGTCTTATGAGCAAATCGCGCTTAGCGAAGATCAAGTCGGCGATGCCAAAAAGTGGCTGCTTGATGGCTCTAGTGTGCAGGTGCTGCTGCATAATGATAAGGCGATTTCTGTGAGTGTGGCGCAAATCGTCGAGCTAAAAATCATAGAAACACCCCCAAACTTCAAGGGCGATACTTCCTCTGCTGGCAAAAAGCCCGCGACTTTGGAGACAGGCGCAGTGGTGCAAATCCCTTTCCATGTGCTAGAGGGCGAGCTTATCCGCGTCAATACCGAGACTGGCGAATATGTCGAGAAAGTGAAGTAGGTGCCTCATGAGTCTAAAATCCTCTCTCAAATCCGCCATCAAGCATAATCCCATCTATGCCAACTATATCCGCCCGCTGCGCGTGAAGCTAAATACCCTCATAGAATCTAGGCTCACAGATGAGCAGTATTTTGTCCGCCGACATAAGAAAATCTTTGGCTACACCCCAGACTTCCGCAATCCCAAGACCTTTAATGAGAAGATTATTCACCGCATTTTGTTTGACAGAAGCCCTGTTTATACCGCGCTAGCCGATAAGCTAAAGGCTAGGATCTACATCGCTGCCACACTTTACCCACTCTATGAAAACGCGAAGGGGGGGGGGCAGAGTGTAATGCAAGCCTAGATTCTAGCTTAGATTCTAGCGCGCAGCCCACCATTTCCACGCAAGAGTTATCCACCATACAAGCCCTAGCCAAGCTCAATCTCCTAGATCCTAGCTCCCCACTCTTTGCCCCCATCGATACGCTAGGATCCACTCTCCTTGCCACCAATATCTGCCCCTATTTGCCTAAGCTCTATGGGATTTACAAAAGCTTTGATGAGATAGACTTCGCCCACCTGCCCCAAGCCTTTGCGATAAAGACCAACCACGACTGCGGTGGCGTGGTGCTTGTGCCAAATAAGCAGGAGTTTTTAAGTGATCAAGCGCGATTTGAAGATGCTAGGCGCAAAATCCAGCAGCACCTAGCCACCAATTTCTACACCCTTTTCCGCGAGTGGCATTATAAAGACATCGAGCCGCGCGTGTTTATCGAGGAGCTTCTAGGTGCGGATTCTAGGGAATCCAGCACAAAAACATTTGAAAATGACGATTTTCATAACAAAATTGCCCAGCAAAAGGGCTTAGATTCTAGCTCTGCAAAGGTGGATTCTACCTCGCCCCAGCCCCTAGAATCCACTTTTGCCTACAAAGCCCCAACAGACTATAAATGCCATACTTTTGGGGATAAAATAAGCCACATTACTGCCATTTTGGATAAATTTACCAACCAAACAGAAATTGCTATGGATACAAATTGGCGAAAAATGCCTTTTGATTTTGAAAAGAAAGCAAGCAACCCACCAGCCAAGCCACATACTCTCACGCTTATAATCAATATCGCCCAAACCCTTGCCAGCCCTTTTTCTTATGTGCGTGTGGATTTATATCTCATCAATAGCGGCATCATTGTAGGCGAGCTGACTTTCACACCCACAGGCGGCACAGAAAAATTCACCCCAAATGAGTGGGATAGAAAATTAGGCGACTTGTGGAGATAGGGCAATAAGTAAAGGCAAGGGGCAAAAGCAGAGTAAGGCAAGGCAAAGCTAGAATCTAGCCTTTAAACAGCTCGCTATGCGAGCCTACTTCTACGCAAGTGAGTATAAGGGCATTGCGATTTTTGGCATAGATGAGTAGCAAATCTGGCTTGATATGGCACTCGCGGAAGCCCTTTAGCTCGCCTGTGAGTTTGTGGTCTCTGTGCTTTGGCTCTAGGTTCTCCCCACTTGCAAGCGTGTAAATCACACTATCGAGCAAGTCTCTATCATCTTGGCTTAGTTTCTTGCGCTGTTTTTTGTATTTGGCAGTAGTGTGGATTTCAAACATCTAAGAATCCATAGCCTTTTTGTAGCTTGCAAAGTCTTTGAACTTCTCTACCCTGCCATTTTTCACAGCCTCCACACTGCGCAAAAGCTCTTCGCTTGGCTCTTTTTGTATGGTGAGCTTGACATCAGCTAGCTTGGCTAGGCTTTTTAGGGCGTTGGTGAAGTCTTTGCTGGCATTTTTGGCGGTGATGTGGATAGTCATTGTCGCTCCTTTGTTTTGGTGGATTATACACTAGAATTCATTTTGCGCTATTGAATCACCGCAAGTGGATTGGTGCGTGGTTTGTCAAGCCAAAGCATGCAATTATAGGGGCTAATACGCGTTTTCTCTCGTGGCGATTTCGATAATCTCAAGTGTGAACTGCTGGGATTTGACATCGCCTATTATGCGGTATTTCCCCACTCGCCACCGCCAAAGATTTCCCATAGATTTATACCGCCCTTGAAGTTTCGCGCAGTTGGGCAGGGTCGTTGGGTTTGGGGACTCTTGCAAATGCGTATCGATGAAAAGCCGCACCAAGTGTATCCCGTGCGGATCGCCTTTATACTGCTTAGCTAGGTATTTTTCTACTTTATTTGTTAGCAGAATCTGCATAGCCCTGCCCATTTACTAAAGTTTCTAGCTCATCGCGCAAGCGATCTTGCTGCTCTTTAGGCATCGCGGCAAAGTCGCTTGCAATCTGTCGCATAGCCTTTGACTCACTAAGCTTGTGGCACGCAGGCTTCTCCACCTTGCACTTGGCGTTGATCGCCTTTGTAAATGCTCTCACGCTTGGCAGAAACTCTTCTTTGACATTCTCTACGATGATAGTCATTGTCGCTCCTTTGTTTTGGTGGATTATACACTAGAATCCATAAGTGATTAAAGAGATTTCCCCCACCTTGCAAATGACGATTTTCATAACAAAATTGCCTTAGCCCAGCCCCTAGATTCTAGCTCTGCAAAGGTGGATTCTGCCTCGCCCCAGCCACTAGAATCTACTTTTGCCTACAAAGCCCCTGATGATTATAAAATAAATCAATGTTTCACACAAACGCTATTTATAGAAAAAGATAGTGATAGATTTGCAAACCACACAAGAATTATGCTTGATAGTAATTTTAAACCTCTATCATTCCAATTTAGCGCAGAAAACCTTCCTATAACCACCATACCACCGATAAAACCACCCACTTTCGCAATGATGTTACGCATAGCGCAATCTTTGGCAGCACCAATAAATTATGTGCGAATAGATTTGTATGAGTGTAATAATGCGATTTATGTAGGCGAGCTTACTTTCACGCCAGCAGGCGGGACAAGCTCATTTAATCCGCAAAAATGGGATAAATTCTACGGAGAAAAATGGGCTTAAACTAGAATCCACAAATCACCAAGCTTTTTATCCCATTCGTTGGGAGTAAATACATTTGCACCTCCTCCATGCGTATAGGTTAGCTCGCCAACAATCATTTTATTGCTGACGCTATACAAATCTATACGAACATAATCAAAGTGTTTAGCAAGCATTTGCGCAGAGCTTATCATTAACCCAAGATTACTAGGTCTTGGTGAAGCTATTTTGGGGGATGAGAGACGCATATTGAAATTCATAGTATTCCACTCTGTGTCAAACATTGTGCGTGTGTGGCTGGTAAATCGCTCTGTATCAACTTGGATAAAGATTTGCTCATTAAAGCAGTGAAACTTATAATCATCAGGGGCTTTGAAAGTGGATTCTAGGGGCTGGGGCGAGGTAGAATCCACCTTTGCAGAGCTAGAATCTAAGCCCTTTTGCTGGGCAATTTTGTTATGAAAATCGTCATTTTCAAGGTTAATGAGAGATGATGAGAAAATTTGCTCTATGATAGGCGATAGCAAACCACGCGCATGGCTTGATTTGCTATATAAGCAGCGGGTTCATGGATTGCTAGTGGCAGTCAATGATTGATTGGTAGTTTTCATCGTGGTGGTAGTCATCGATTATCCCATTAAAGCGCACTTTCTCCTTGGGGGCGATTTCTTTTGCAAGCACTTGCGTATAGCCAGCTTGAGGGAGGATAGTGTTTTTTAGCGCGATAAGCTTACTTGCATTTGGATTCTCGCGCATGGGCGTGATGGTGAGCATACATTCTTTGATAGGGATTTTGCCATTGTTTTTTATCTCGATATCATAGAGAAAGCCATGCGTATAGACAAAGGGTGAGAAATGTGCATAATGCACCGAGATCGGGTAAAGAAAATGCCGCATGACATACGCCACACCAAATGGTGAATATGCTAGGATCGCTCCCTCCACTACGAGACAGAGTGCGAAAATCAACCGATAGCGCCAAAAAATCACCGAGAAAAAAAACACCAACACAAAGATTAGAAAAAACAGCCCGAACACCGCCATTTCTGGTGGTCGAATATGTAGGGAAGCTGTGGCGATAAGTGTCTTTAACCCCAGAATCTCATACATACTATGCCTTGGTGCGTGCAGCTTTTTCCGCTAGCCCGCTAAGTCCAAGGCGTCTTTGCAGCTCGGCTAGCACCTGCTCTGGGTGGATATTGTAGTAGGCTAGCCCTACAAGTGTATGGTAGAGCAAGTCCGCGCATTCATAGACAATCTGTGCAGAGTCTCTATCTTTCAACGCTAGCACGACCTCGCCCGCTTCTTCTACAATCTTTTTGCCAAAGCCATTGACGCCCTTTGCATAAAGGCTAGCAGTGTAAGAGCTAGATTCTGGTGCGCTCTTGCGCTCTAAAAGTGTGTGGTAAAGCGTATCCATAATGTCATAAGCCTGAATGCCATAGACTTGAGAGAGATCGCTAGTGTGGGCTTTAGGGCTAGAGTCTAGCGCGTTAGATTCTAGGGTCTTAGATTCTAGCGCACAAGCTGAATCCATTGAAAAAGTGGATTCTAGCTCTTTGGCACTGCTAGAATCTAGCTTATGAAAAAAGCAGCTTTTATGCCCTGTGTGGCAGGCTGCCCCCACTTGCGTGATGGTAAAAAGCAGCGCGTCATTATCGCAATCTAGCGCGATGGATTCTACTCTTTGCGTATGTCCGCTGCGCTCGCCCTTTTTCCAAATGCGATTTTTAGAGCGAGAAAAGTAGTGCATATAGCCACTCTCTAGCGTAAGCCCTAACGCCTGCTTATCCATAAAGGCTAGCATTAGCACTTCTTTGGTGCTAGAGTCTTGCACGATAGCAGGCATTAGCGGCGATTTATCCCAATCAAGCCTAGCTACTAGCTCATCAATCACCGCTGCATACTCGCTCATATTCCCCTAGCTCCCCATTGGCTACTTATTAGAGACTGCGGAGTTTTGCTTAGGGTTTTTGCTATCGACCCAAATATTTGGCACAGCCCCACCCGGTAGCAAGAAAATCTGCGTATCTTTATTCTCTTTCAAGGCTTCATTAAACTTGCCCTGTGTTTCAATCTGGCGCAGCTGGATAAGCTGGTTATTTAGGCTCTGTCCTACAAGGCGGTTAGACTCTGCCACCGCCTTTGCTTCAATAAGCTTGGCATCTGCCACACCTTGTGCTTTAATGCGATTTGCCCTAGCCTCGCCCTCTTCTTCTTGCTGGCGTCTTTGAGCTTTTTGCCGTGCGTTTTGCACTTCTTCGATTTGCTCTCTTACCTTAGGTGGCAGCACGATTTCACGCAGCTCCACAGAGACGAGATTAACCGGGCGGTCTTCATACTGCTCGATTTTGTCCTTAATGCCGCTGCTGATAAGCTGGGCGATCTCACCGCGCTTGCCGGGCAGCTCTTGGGCAGGGTAGTTCCCAATCACGCTCAATGCCACATCGCGGATCGCTGGATAGACGATTTTCTCCTGCCAAGAAAGCCCCCATTTCTCAATCGTCTTTGGGGCTTTGGTGCTATCTAGGACATATTTGACCGTTAGCTCCACAAGCACCTGCAAGCCATCTCTATCCATTGTGTCAATGGCATTGTTGCGGAAAATGCCGCGATTTTTGCCTACCAAAATATCATCAGCCCTTGAGAAATTCACCTCGCGCACCTTTGTATCTTCGATAATCACACTTTGCACAAAGGGGATAAAAAAGTGGATTCCAGCTTCTAGGGGCTTGGGGTCATAACGCCCTGTGGTAGCCTTAATCCCCGTCTCCCCAGAATTGACAATCACAAAAGGACGCGCCATAAAAAAGAGCAGCCCAAGCACTAGCACGACAATAAGTGTGGTGATAAGCCTGCTGCTAGCCAAATTTGGCGGGATACTAAAGCCCTGTGGATCGCGCGGCGCACCTCTATCATCTCTTCTATTCTCATCTCTCCTGCCATTATCTTGCTTGCGATTATCCCCACTCTCATTATCGCTACTTTTAGGTGGGGTTTGGTTTTTCTTGCGTAAATGCTCGTTTAAATCTATTGGCATAGCAATCCTTTCTTAATCGATAAATGTTAAGAATCCGGCATATTTTGGATTCTGCTCTTTTTGGGCATTGACTAGCGCGTGGAACTCTGCTTGCAGGGCTTTAGTGATCTGCCCAGCCCCACCAGAGCCGATTGGATAAAAATCCACCTCTCTAATAGGCGTGATCTCCGCAGCCGTCCCGGTGAAAAACGCCTCATCAGCCACATAAAGCTCATCGCGCGTGATATGCCGCTCTAGCACCTCTAGCCCCAAGTCTTTAGCAAGCTCGATAGTCGTAGCCTGCGTGATAGACTCTAGCGTATAGTCGTGCGGCGGAGTGATAAGCTTGCCATCTCGCACGATGAAAATACACTCCCCACTGCCCTCTGCTACAAAGCCCTGCTCATCAAGCAGCAGTGCCTCATCACAGCCACACGCTAGGGCTTCGTATTTTGCCATTTGGGAGTTTAGGTAGTTTGCCGCAGCTTTTGCCTTGCCCATAGTGGAGCGGATAGGATTGCGCGCAAAGGAGCTAGTTTTGACCTTTATGCCATTGCTTATGCCATCTTCGCCAAGATACGCGCCCCACTCCCACGCCGCGATAATCGTCTCCACAGGGGCGTTGATATGCGCCACGCCCATAACACCATAGCCTAGATACACAAGCGGGCGGATATAGACATTGCCAGAAAAGTCCGCGCGGTTTGCTTTAAGCAGCTCAATGTGTGCGGCTTCTAGCTCTTCTAGCGTATAGGGGCAGTTTAGGCGCAAAATCTTGCACGATCTTAGCAGCCTAGCGCAATGCTCCCTTAGGCGAAAGATCGCCAAGCCCTTTGGCGTCATATATGCCCTTGTGCCTTCAAATGCCGCGTTTCCATAATGCAGTGTGTGGCTTAGGACATGGGTAGTAGCGTCTTTCCACGCGATAAGCTCGCCGTTTTTCCAAATATAGCTTGACTCTTTCATCGTGAGCTCCTTGGGCGGTTTTTACGCGACCTTTGTGGCTTGCTAGGTTTAGTCTCTTTTGCCCTAGAATCCAGCTCTATCATCGCACTAAAACTAGCAGATTTATGTGTGAGATAGTGGGTAAGTAGCTTTAGGCACAGCTGGGCTGGCTCGGCTTGGCTGCTTAGCTGGTTGTAGGTATCTATGGCGTCTTGAGAGATTTCTGTGGCTAGCAGGTCATCAAGCTTTTTGGTGATATTAACAGGCAGTTCAAAGAGCTCAAGTTTGCTGCCGACATCTTCTTGGATTCTTTGTAGCTCCTTATACTCTAAAGGCGAGACAAGTGTGATTGCCACACCCTTTTTCCCCGCGCGTCCGGTGCGCCCTATGCGATGCACATAGCTTTCTGGGTTCAGTGGGATATGGTAGTTAAACACATGGCTCACATCGCTGATATCTAGCCCACGACTTGCCACATCGGTGGCAACTAGAATCTGGACATTGTGGCTTTTAAACTCGGCGATTGCACTGCGTCTGGCGCGCTGGTCGAGATCCCCATGTAGTGCCACAGAGCTGTAGCCCTGCGCACAGAGAAATGAATTAAGCGTGTCGGCTTCTTTTTTTGTGCGGGTGAAAATGATTGATCGTGTGGGGGCTTGGGTATCGAGCAGGCGGATAATGGCTTCATTACGCTCATTATCGTTGATGACATAGTAGCGTTGCGTAATGTCGGTGTTTGCTACTTCTGTGGGGGTGATTTTGATTTTGGTAGGATTAAGTAGAATCTTGTCTGCTAGCTCTTGGATAGGCTTTGGCATGGTCGCGGAGAATAGCAGGACTTGAATGTCATTTGGTAAAAAGCTAAAAATTTCTTCAATATCGTCCAAAAAGCCCATATCAAGCATTTCATCGCTTTCATCAAGCACGACAATGCGCGGCGCGAAGTTGCGCAGGCGGTTATTGCGTAGGTGGTCGAGTAGCCTACCGGGCGTGGCAATCATGATTTGCGGGTTTTTGTCTAGGAAGCTGATTTGGTGCTTGATATTCTGCCCACCATAGACACAAATCGTGCGTGTGTGCGAGAATTTCCCAAGCTTAAACGCCTCATCGCTAATTTGCATTGCCAGCTCGCGTGTAGGTGTGATGACAAGGGCTTCTACCTCGCCATTATTGCGTAAGCCATGGAGGATTGGCAGGACAAAGGCAGCCGTTTTTCCTGTGCCAGTTTGCGCTTGTGCCATGAGATCGCCACCTTGCAAAATCGCTGGAATGGCTTCTGCTTGGATAGGGCTTGGTGTGGTAAATCCTGCTAACTCAATGCCGCGCAAGACGGACTTTTTCAAGCCTAGATCACCGAAAGTTTGCTCGCTATTTTTTGATTGTTCTGGGGTTTGGGTCTGCATTATGTAAATCTCTATATCGTGTTTTGTGCAATTATACTTTGTGTGGCTTATAATTTTCTTTAAGCCTTTTATGGTGTCTAGCCGCATTTAGTTGGCAGTGTAGCGGTAGATTCTGGTGAAATCTTTAGTTGGATTTTGTGTGCGATTTTCAAGCGACTAAAGCTCGCGCATGGAGAGCTTTTTTATCCCGCGTGTCATCATGAAGCTTTGCTCATAGAAAATTGATAGCACGATTAGCACGCCTGCTACAAGCGCAAGTGAGACAGAGAACATAATCGTAAAATTATCAAAAAATAGCAGTAAGTAGTCTAGGCGTGTTTTGTCATCGCGCTGCTGGACGAAAGCGAGCATAGAGAGAATGCTTTTGTATCCATAGCTTCCTGGGAACATCGGCAAAAGCGATGGAAAAACAATGACTTCTACGGGAGCTTTTATCCGTTTAGCGGCGATAATAGCCAAAAGCCCGATACAAAGACTCGCACAAAAGCTCGCTCCCACGAAGCTAAAAAACGGCAGCTGCATGAGTCCAAAGCGGATATTGTAGCCAAGCCCAGCAAAAAACGCACTCCAAAAAATCGTGCGTTTAAGCGGATTTAGCCCATAGGCAAATCCAAGCCCAGCAATGAAAGCAAATGCAAAATCCTGCAGCATTTCCACGGGCAAGGAGTTATGCCAAGATTTCGCATACAGAATCTCCTGGATATGCGGAGCGATTGTAAAATCAACCATTAAGAATGCTCACATTTGAAATCGCAAGCGTGAGATACACACCCGCCGCAGCACACATAAGAAGCACCATCATGTTGATAAGCCGATTTATCCCCATAAGTGTGTGCTCATGGATAATATCCACGAAAGCATTGAGAATCAGCGCGCCCGGGATTAGGTAGATGATACTCCCGCCAATTGCCACATCTGGCGTATGACTAAGCCCAAGCCATACGCCGATATATGCTACAAATGAGACGATAAACGCCGAGAATAGCATTTGCGCGCGGTTATCAAGGCGGATTTTTTTGAAATATTGCCGCATGAAAAATCCACAAAGTGTCCCCACAAATATACATACCAACGCGCCAAAATCCCCATCAAAGAGCTTGCAAAATGTAGCATTACCAAGCGGAATGATAAGCGCACCCAGGGCTATGGGGAGATGCTTTTGCTCGCAGATATAGGCAAAATGCTCGCGCGCTTCTTCAAGTGAGATATTTTCATCATAGATTTGCCAGCTTAACGCACTTAGATTTGAGATGAGAGAGAGATTCATGCCTAGGTGAGTGTTTTTGATGACTTGCGTGCGGCGATTGTTGTAGTCATGGATATCAGTGATATTTAGCGTGATGTATTGCAAAAATATGCTCAAATGCACTTCATAGCCATAATTTCGCCCGATTCGATCGGTGCATTTAATGATTCTAGCAGTGTAGGCACCATTTTGCAGTAGCGTGCTAGCATAGGAGCAGAGAAAATCACATACCTGCTCAATAGGCATTTTGGCAGGTGCGCTTTGTGCTTGGCTTTGGGGAGCTTGGGGGAGATTCATGAGCGACTCCGGCTAGTGGCTATGTAATTTGGCTAAAATTGTAGTGCGTTTTTATTGAAAATTACCTAAGATCAGGGGAGAGCTATGCGGATTATTGGCGCGAGCGTGATGTTTGTTTGTGATGAGCGATTTAGCGTGGTGAAAAATGGTGGCGTGGTGTTTGAAAATGGCTGCATTATCGAGAGCGGAGAGTATGAAGCGCTGGTGCAAAAATACATGCCAGAATCTAGTAGAGATACTTGCGAGTTTTTCGAGGACTGCGTGCTGCTGCCCGCACTCATCAACGCGCATATCCATTTTGAGTTTAGCAGCAATTCCACAAGCTTTACATACGGAAGCTTTGAGGGCTGGCTTGCAAGCGTTATGGCGCGGCGTGATGATGTGCTAGGCTCCATGCAAGAAAGCATAGAATCTAGTATCAACGAGCAGCTAGACTCTGGTGTGGGGAGCGTGGGAGCGATTTCAAGCTATGGCGATGATATGGAGATTTTAGCTCATAGCCCGCTGAAAGTGGTGTATTTTAGCGAGGTGATTGGCTCAAATCCCGCGGCGGTGGATATGTTGTTTTCGCATTTCAAGGAGCGTTTCACACGCGCGATGAGCCTGGCTAGTAAGCTCGCGCTAGATTCTGGCACTGCTGAAAGGGGGGAGCGGCTAGCACCAGAATCTAGCTTGCCTAGATCTCGCGCTCCTAGATTTTTCCCAGCTATCGCAATCCACTCGCCCTACTCGGTGCATTCTGTGCTGGCTAAACATGTCATTTCCTTTGGGAGAGAGATGTTTAGGGAGAGAGGGATAGTGCAGGAGCGGGAGCAAGATTCCCGCGCGTCTGCACGCGTGATAAACCCATGCGAGCGCTCATGCAGCTTTAGCGCGCATTTCCTAGAGTCAAACGCCGAACGCGTGTGGCTGGAGAGTGAGGGGGCGAGTGGTGCAGAATCTAGTCAAGAATCTGGTGGCTGGTTTTATGATTTCTACACCAAAACACTGGGGCTGAAAAATCCGCGCCCCTACTATACGATTGAGAGCTTTATGCAGCAGTTTTGGGGTGAGCGCGTGGCGTTCGTGCATGGTGTGGCGATGAGTGCAGCGGAATCTCGCGCGCTTATAGATTCTGGTGCGCATCTACTCACTTGCCCACGCTCAAACCGCCTGCTAGGGGGCAGTATGCTGAAACTGCAGCGCTTGGATTCTAGGCTTGCTACGCGGCTTGGTATAGGGAGCGATGGCGCGAGCTCAAATGCTAATACAAATATGCTCGATGAGCTGCGTGCGGGGCTCTTTGGCATGGAGTATCCGCTAGATTGGCTTGCGCGCATACTTCTGCTAGCAGCCACCAGGGGCAATGCTGGTGCGCTAGGGCTGGCAAATGGCTCTCTAGAGCAGGGCAGAAGTGCAGATATGGCGGTGTTTGCTATCAAGGGGATTGCGGATTCTAGTCAGCCAGCGGTGCATTTCATCATGCTAGCGCGCAAGGTGCTTCGGCTCTATATCGATGGTGAGCAGGTGGATAGGGTAGGGGATAAGGCGGAGGGGTAGATTGTATGGGAGATATGCGGGCGGTAGATTTGCAGGGCAGAATCTAGCTTGATAGAGTCTAAGCCTATATAGAGTATTTGACTCTACGGGCGGGCAAATCATGTGTCTTGGCGAAGCGATAAGACGCTCAACTAAGATTTATTGTTTTCTCTAAATTCTTTAAATAGTCTCACTCCCACTCAATAGTCCCCGGGGGTTTTGAGGTGATGTCATACACTACGCGGTTGATCCCTGCTACTTCGTTGATTATGCGATTTGAAACGCTCTCTAAAAATGCGTGGGGTAAGTGTGAGAAACTTGCCGTCATTCCGTCCATTGCTTCTACTGCCCGGACGCAAATGGTATTATCATAAGTGCGGTTATCGCCCATTACGCCCACACTTCGCACATTGAGTAACACACAAAATGCCTGCCACACGCTATCATACAAGCCCCATTTATGCAGCTCTTCTATGAAGATAGAATCCGCTTCTTTCAATAGCTCTAAATCCGCGGCATTCACCTCGCCCATAATGCGTATGGCAAGTCCGGGTCCGGGGAATGGGTGTCGCATAAGCATAGATTCTGGCATTCCTAGCTCCCTGCCTAACGCCCTTACCTCGTCCTTAAACAGCTCTCGCAAAGGCTCGATTAGCTCAAACTTCATCCATTCAGGCAATCCGCCGACATTATGGTGGCTTTTTATCGTTTTACTTGGACCTTTTACACTCACAGATTCTATAACATCAGGGTAGAGTGTGCCTTGTGCTAGGAATTTTATCTCGCCTTTTGTGTTGTGCTTTTTAGCTTCTTTCTCAAAGACTTCTATAAAGGTTTCGCCGATTATTTTTCGCTTCTTTTCCGGGTCAGTTACGCCCTTTAATCGCCCTAAAAATAGCTCTCTTGCATCCGCTACAATCAAAGGCACTTTTAGATTCTCTCTAAACATCGCTTCTACCGCTTCTCTCTCCCCCTTTCTTAAAAGCCCGGTATCGACAAAAACAGGGATAAGATTCTCACCTATGGCACGATAAAGTAAAGTTGCCACAACGGAGCTATCGACCCCCCCACTCACCGCACAAAGCACCTTATCTCCCCCAAGCACCTTTTCACGCAGTTTTACAATCTCACTTTGCGCAAAATTCCGCATATTCCAGCTTGTATCCGCCCCGCAGATTCCCACAGCAAAATTCCGCAAAATCTCCCCGCCGCACTCACTATGCACCACTTCTGGGTGAAACTGCAGCGCATACACTCTCCGCGTGAAATCCGCGATAGCGCAATTTTGTGTATTCCCACTTTTTGCCAGCTCCACAAATCCACTAGGCACAGACTCCACCTTATCCGCGTGGCTCATCCATACAATAGAATCCTGCTTCACGCCCTTAAACAGCTCCACACTAGATTCCGCGATTTCTAGCACCGCCTTGCCAAACTCCTGCGCTTCCGCCCTTACCACACTTCCGCCAAAAAAATGCGCGATATACTGCATACCATAGCAGATCCCAAGCACAGGCACACCAAGAGAAAAAACACCAGAATCCGGCTTATACGCTCCCTCTTCATACACGCTCGCAGGTCCCCCGCTCAAAATTATGCCCTTAGGATTTTTCGCCCTAATAGATTCTAGCTTTTCAAAGTAAGGCACAATCTCCGTATAAACGCCATACTCACGCAGCCGCCGAGCGATAAGCTGTGTATATTGTGAGCCAAAATCAAGCACCAAAATTTCGACAAAATGAGAATCCAATCGCATAAAACGCCTTGTAAATGTGGGATAAACGATGTGAAATTGTAGCAAAGGAAGTTTAGAGAGAAGTTAGCAACTCCTAAGAATCGCCTTTGCCAATCGCTTTTTCCCGCCCAAATCGTTTGGCGAAATATCTTGTGCTTTTTGCTACTGCGAGCACAGCCTCCTGGTAAATCCGCCCCAGAGTCCCCCTAGATTCTAGGAAGCACGGGCGTTTTTTTTTTTTTTGATTTTGCTATAATCTCGGCTTTGATTTTTTGCTTTAAGGAGTTTTCATGCGAAGCACACATAATCCCGCTCATATAAACGGGGG
>NZ_CALERY010000026.1 GCF_937906905.1 uncultured Helicobacter sp.
GCAAAGCAGGACTTAGCTACAAAGACTTAAACCTCACAGCAAATCTTGGTGTGAGATATGTGTTTTAGGGGTTAGCGCCCATAAAGGGATTATTGCAAAGCCTCTCTCTTAGATTCTAGTGCGAAATACCGCTCTACACTAGATTCTAGCTCATTTTCTACATTTGCAAGCTCCTCTGCTAGTGCTACCACTCCGTGTTGCGCGATACTCTCTTCATTGCCCAGTGCGCGCTCTAGCTCGGCTTTTCGCTGCTCGAGGTGCTCAATATGCTCTGGGAGCATATCTAGCTCGCGCTGCTCTTTGTAGCTTAGCTTCTGGGGCTTTTTGGATTCTGTGTTAGCGGGCTTAGGTGCGCTGGGCTGCTGGGACTCCATAGCAGAATCCATTATAGATTCTGCTATGGTGGTGTGCAGCTGGGATTCTAGCTTGTCATACTCGCCTAGCTCCTCCATATATGCTAGATACTCGCTAAAGCTCTGCAGGCTTTCTTCTGTGCTTGGTGTTTTTTTGTCGATTGGTTTGTGCAGGATTAGGAGCTTTTGGGCGAGCTTATCGACAAAATAGCGATCGTGGCTCACGAGCAGCAGCGCGCCGGGAAATGAGAGCAAATACTCTTCAAGGATATTGATTGTAGCGATATCTAAATCGTTTGTAGGCTCATCAAGGATTAGGCAGTCGTATTGCTTGGTAAATAGCAGGGCAAGGCTCACGCGCGTTCTCTCCCCGCCACTTAATGCGCCAATCTTTTGTGTGAGCATGTCTTTTGGGAAGAGAAAGCTTTTGAGATAGCCATAGACATGCATACTGCGCCCGCGAACCTCGATATGATCGCCACCATTTGGGCAAAATATTTCAATAAGGCTTTTGCTCTCATCAAGCTCGATTCTATGCTGGGCAAAATATCCAATCCTAAGCTCACCACGCTTGATGACTCCGCTTCTAGGCGACACTTCACCAAGAAATGCTTTCAGTAGGCTAGATTTCCCAGAACCATTGCGCCCGATGATAGCAATCCTATCACGCTGGAGTATGCGCAAATCACACTGCGTGATGAGAAGTTTTTCTCCCATGCTAAGCGAGAGATTCTCGCACTCGATAATCATTTTTTGTGCGTTTTGACTCTGGGTGCGGTTGTGGTGCTTGCTCTCGCGTTCAAGCTCTAGGCGCATGGTGCGAATGATACTTGGGTTGCTTTTGGCTTTGGCGCGCAGGAGTTCTACGCGCTCTTTTCGCAGCACATTGCGTTTCCTGCGTGCCTGCACGCCTTTATGCAGCCACTCTTCCTCGGCTTTTAGGAGCTTTAGGAGCTTTTCGTGCTCCTTGGCGAGATTGGAGAGGGCGGCGGATTTTTGTGCGAGATAGTTTGTGTAGCCACCGCGATATTCGATGATTTTGCCAGAATCTACTTCAAGGATTCTCTGCGCGCAGTTATCGATGAAATAGCGATCATGGCTTATGAAAAGCACGCTGGATTGGATCGCGGCGAGCTTGCGTTCCAAAAATGCCACAACTTCGACATCAAGGTGGTTTGTAGGCTCATCAAGGATATAGAGATCTGCTGGCTGCATGAGGATAGTCGCTAGCGCTAGGCGCTTTCGCTCGCCTCCACTTAGGCTGCCCACGGGTCTGTCTTGGAGATCAAGCAGCCAGAAATTTTCTAGCAGCTCTTGTGTGCGCTGGGCGATATCCCAGCCATCGATACTATCAAGCCGCGAGCTTAGTGCGCCTAGCTCATCAAGCAAGGCAGAGTCTCCAAGCGCACTAGATTCTGTCTTGCTTGAGCCAGAATCTAGCAAGGTGTGGATTTGCGCGATACGCGCATGGATTGCCTGGAGCTCTCTAAGCGAGTCTTGACAGACTTGGCGCACGCTCAAATCCGCGCGAAATTGTGGGTCTTGTGGGAGAATCTGGAGCTCCAAATCAGGCTTTTTGCTAAATTTTCCCTCATCGAGCTCAAGCTCTTGGGCTAGGAGCTTGAGTAGTGTGCTTTTGCCAGCGCCGTTTTTGCCGATGATTGCGAGTTTCTCGCCAGAATCTATAGCCAGGCTTACGGAGTCTAGGATTTTGCGCGCGCCAAAACTTTTGCTGGCTTGAAAAAGCGAGAGTAGCATTATTCGATCGCGCTTGTGGAATCTATGCTACTGCGTAGAAGATCTTGGGATTTTTGTAATGCTTCTTGCTGCTGTTTTAGGAGCTTTTCTTGGCTGGATTCTGGGGTGCTAGAGAGGGTGGGAGAGAGCGCGGACTGGGCGTTTGCTGAAGCACTAGGCACGACACCTGCTGGCATTTTGACAAACATATCTTCGAAATTTTTCCCACCGCGTTTGTAGCGGATATAGACATCACCGCTTTGGGTGTTGTAGAGATAGGTGTCTTTGCCATCGCTAAACATCTGCCAAGAGGCAAAAAGACTGCTTGCAAGCACGCAAGGCGCGATTAGTGCGACTAATTTCATAACAAAATCCTTGCTCATAAATTTGAAAATTACATGATTTGTGCAAAGGGTGAAATCACAATATGGGCGTAATTGTAGCAGATTTGGATTCTAGTATTTGCTGGGTGGGTCAGGGAGAGTATGAGCTATACAGCATACCCTAGATTCTGCTAGCACAGAATCTAGCGTAGAATCCAGGGTGTTTGCCCTAGCATGTGCCCCAAACTCTAGCGCGAGATCTTGGCTTCAAGCACAGGAGGTGTGAGAATCCACAGCCAGCGCAGATCGATAGGGGTGTTTTCTGCGCTGAAGCAAGGCTGGATTTTGAGATTTTGGGCGAGCTTTTTGCCACTAGATTCTACTGCGAGGCAGCCATCTGCCGCGATTGACTGGATTTGGAGTGCGCCACTTGAAGTAGGCAGGAGCGAGAAAAGCGTGCGATCATCGCCGTAGCGCACCGAGTCGCATTCCCCTAGTGAAAACCAAAATCCATTGCTCATAAGGCATTTTTCTCCATCTCGCACATGGCGGAATTGCACCGCGCCAAAGGGGAATTTCCGTCCAAGATAGCCAGGCAGGAGCACCTCGATCATGCTCCAGTTTGTTTCGTTATTTTTGCTATTGGCATAGAGAAGCTCGCCTGTGCTCATCGTGCGGATTGATACCATAAGCCCATCGACTGGCGGGCGTTTTTTAGCGTGCATAGAGCTCACGCACACAAGCGCAAGTGCCACAATCATAAATGGATAAAACATCATTCTCATACGCTGCCCCTACTTGCTAAAAATTAGCGGAATATAATTGGAATCAAACTGCAAACGCACATTTGTATAGCCTAGATAGGCTTTGATAGGCGGGATCTCGTAGGGGGTTTCTGCAGAATTTCCCCCGATAGCATAATCCAATGCGCCCCCATTTTTACTATTTATCTTCCTAGTGGCTATGGCTGGAGCGATGAGTGCGACATGTTCTTGGAGCTTTGGAGGTAGCTGGGCTTGTAGGGCTTGGGGGGAGATATTAAAACTCCCAGTGATAAGCCAGTCAAGATTCTGGGCTTGTGGGTGCGCGGCGAAAAACTCATGTGTATTTAGGATATTTGGCAAGACATCAGCACCTTTAGCATGTTTAGAATCCATCGTAACAATCGCACTAGAATCCACCAATACTCCAAGCATAGGCGAGCCAGACTTTTTCCCACCAGGCTTGATGATAAACACCTCATTGGCTCGGCGTTTGCTGATAATAGCGAGGTTGATATTTCTCATTGATGTATCCATACGCACAAAATAGATAAACACCCGATCCTGCCCTCTGCCCTGGTCCCATTGGTATTCTTGGATAGGGATTGTGGCAGCATAGGGCAGGGTGAAAGTGTTTAGGAATTTGACATTTGTGGGTAGCGCGCCGACTTCTTGTAGTGCCAGGATATCTACACCATTGCTGCCATTAAGTAGTGCGCGGATTGTGTTGTTCCATTTTTCTTCGATTGGCATTTGGAGATCGTCTAGGTTCCATGAGCCTACTTTGTATGCGCGCACATCTGCACTTGCTTGCCCAGCGAGCAGCCAGAATAGCAGTGGGAGAAACAAAAATCTGCATAGGCGAAATACTACTGATGTCATGGGCTAGCTCCTTTATGGCTGGGTGATTGGGGTTGGCTTGAGAAACGGAGGGACAAGGAACCACTGCTGCTCGGTATTGGCTACTTGCAGACATTTGCCAAGTGTTATGGGGGTGTTGGTCTTGGTGTGCATGCCTGTTTGTAAGCAAGATTGTGTGCTAGCACTTTGCAGGGCGATTGCACCATTATCCATAGGCAGTATGCGGAAAAACTGATTGGGATTATTTACATCGCAGGGGTAGTGGATTACTCCGTGTCCATAGACATTGAGACAAGTGCGCGTGAGCTTATTGACAAAGCGCACAAATCCGTCGCTGATTGGCTGCACTATCCAGTTGAATCCATCGCCGAAATTTGGATTTAATGCAGCAGAATGCGCCCAGACCCAGCTCGCAGGCGCACTAGACCAAACGCTAATCACCCCGCCACCTTGATTAAAAATCGCGACAAAATCCCTTGCATCACTTACAAGCGGGGCAAGTGGCTTGCCAGAAGGGTTTATGAGTGCAGGGATAGCCTGCTTGGCAGCGGGCTTGGGATTAAAGCCAATCCCCAGGGGATCATCGATGTTATCAGGGATAGAGTTTGCCACGCTTGCGCCGAGCGGATTTTGTGTGCGTTTAGCACAGCTTGAGAGAGAAAGAGATAGTAGTGCCACTAGCGCCACGCCCAAAAGAGCATATACCTTGCTTGTTTGTAGTAAGCCAATCACCCACACTCCTTTTGATAAAGAAATTTGTATAGAATCTTAAAGGGTTCCCAAAATGAAGCAAAAAGCATGCCCGCCATTATAGCGCGGATTCTTGTGGGCTTACCAAAATATCTGTGAGTCATCGAAGTTTTGGATATGATTTTGCCTGCGCATAATTTGTTGAGCAGAATCTTGCTTGGTTAATTTACCAAGACTTTACAATGGGATAAAGCAGTTTTTACACGCAGTTTTTATAATGCCAGCTATCACTTATCCACACCACTAAGGCACATCATGGCAGAATCCAAGCCCCATGTCAAAGCGCTAAAACTCAACAAACCTCTAAAATCCCCTAAAAAAACGCGCGTAAAAATCAATACGCAGTTTCATCTCGCCCAGCGCAATTACAAGCGTATCATCAAGCGTATCCGCACCTCTATGGATTCTGTGGATTCTGGCGTTTTGGAAGTGGATTTTGCCCATGGCGCAGAATCTAACCAGAATCTGTGGGAGCGCTTGCAGTCGTGGTGGAAGTCATGGCGCACACGCGTTAGCAAAGGCGCTCTAAATGCACTTATGACTATCCTGGAGCTACCTGTAAGGAGTGCGGCGCGCACGGCATTCTTGGAAGCTAGCATGGCGACACTTTTTGCATTATGCGCGTTTTTGTGTGTTGTGGCGGTGCTTGCGATTTGTTTCTTTCTCTTTGGGAAGTCGATTCCTACGATTTGGCAAATTGGCGTGGGGGATTTTCTGCTAGGGCAGCAGTGGGCGCCTACGAGCGAGATTTTTGGAATTTTTCCTATGATTATTGGGAGTTTGCTTGTGAGTGTGCTTGCGGTGGTGCTTGGTGCTGGGGTAGGGGTGCTAAGTGCGGTGTATCTGGCATGTTTTGCAAATGCTACAATGCGTAGGGTTCTAACGCCTTGCGTGGAGCTGCTTGCGGGGATTCCATCAATTGTATATGGGTTTTTTGGGCTTATCGTCATTGTGAGTTTCATTGATTTTTTCACACAGACTGGGGGTGTGGGGCTACTAAGTGCAAGTATCTTGCTGGCGATTATGATTTTACCCACGATTATTCTCATCTCTAAAACTAGCCTAGAATCTGTGCCTAAATCTTACTATGAGGGCGCAATCGCGCTTGGAGCTACGCATGAGCGTGCAGTGTTTTTTATCGTGTTGCGAGCTGCCAAAAGTGGGATTCTAGCGAGTATTGTGCTTGGCATGGGGAGGGCGATTGGCGAGGCAATGGCAGTTATCATCGTCGCGGGTAACCAGCCAATCATTCCAGAATCTATAACCGATGGCGTGCGCACTCTTACGACAAATATCGTTATGGAGCTAGGCTATGCAGAAGGCTTGCACCGCGATGTGCTAATCGCCTGTGGTGTGGTGCTATTTGCCTTTATCTTGCTACTAAATTTAAGCTTCCGTGCATTTTCAAGGCGCGTGTCTTTTTAGGAGTTTGGACGCGTTTGTCTTGCGCACCTAAGCGTGCGCCATGCCTCTGTTAAACTTCAGCAACCCTTGGAAGCATGCTAAATCCAGCCATGAGCTAAAACAGGGCGAAAAATGGATCGTGGAAACCCAGAATCCAGCAAGGAAAATCGTAGTGGAGCTACCTGCAATCAGTGGTGATTGGGGTGATTTACCGAGCTTGCCTATCGCAAAATCTCCTTATAGCTCCTTATAGTAGAGTATATACTTTAGATACAGCTCCTGGACAAATCGGTGTGTAGGGATATTGATATTGTGCAAGAAAAGCGCTTGACGAGAGGTGAGATGACGATCTGGGAAGAAAAGGGATTTTATGAAAAGCTTGATATTTGTTAGCAGCGAATTTTGCTTGCTTGGGAGGAGAAATGCCCACTCGTAGTAGCGCATGTATTGCGGATAGAAGTGCGTGATGATTTCTAAGATTTTCTCACGATAGAGCTTCTCATCGCGCAGTGGCGCGCTAAGGCTTTCCATGGAGTGATAGAGTGCGCTAGGATTGATGTGCTCAACCACATCATCTGCTTGCTGAGAAAATAGCAGCTCATAGCCTTTGATTTTCTGCTTTTCAAATGTAATAGCCACGGCTAGACCTTGGGATTCTAGTGGGTCAGTAGAGGGCTGTGCCAATGAGAAGAAAAAATTCCCCAAGCTATAAAAAATCCTAGCTTCCCTAGAATCTATTGTGCGATACTCCTCGTAGCCTTGAATGACATGGGGGTGATGCGCGATAATGCAATCCGCGCCCATATCGCAAAATGCCTTATAAAGCTCGCGGAATTGCGGAAGCGGATAGAGTGAGTTTTCTAGTCCTGCGTGGATTACACAGATAAGCACATCGACTTGTTGCTTGATGTGCGAAATAGCCTGCATAAATTCATGCCCAAAGCAATCCCGATAGCCATAGCTTCCACCTAGAAATGCACTCATGGAATCCAGCATGCCAAACTGGGATTCTGCGGCATTGAGAATAGCGATTTTTGTGTCATTGATGGTGTAGTAGAGAGCTTGTGGATCAGGATAGCGCGCGCAAGTAGCGCCAATGCAAACTGCTCCAGAATCTAAAATCTTCTCTATGCTCCGCTCTAATCCTAGCTCGCCATAATCCCCGATATGATTATTTGCTAGCATAAACCCACTAAACCCAGCGCGCACTAGATCATCAATGCTCTCTTCTCTATTGTGCAGCGATGGACCAGCTTTAAGCGTTTGGCATGCGAGGTTTGCACTAGATTCTGCAAGGTGCTGATTATTATGCTCTAAGCTTCCCCCCCCCCCCCCCCCCGATTGGCATAAGGCTTGGTGCATGCGGGAGAAGTGGCGCTTCAAGATTGCAAAAGCTAATATATTGGCGCAGTTTCTTCTGCCATGCCTCTGTGCAGGTAAAGCGCTTCTCCATAGCCACCACATCTCCGCAGAATAATAGCCCGCGCGCAGCATTGTGTGGCTTGGCTTGAGTGTCGCTTAGGGTTTTTGACTTTTCTTGTTTGTATTGTTGCATGATTGTCCTTTGTCTGGATATAGAGAATCTACTTAAGCTCGGTGAGCAGGAGAGTGGCGGTGAGCTTGCTAGGCTTTGTGTCAGGGCTAGCAGGATCTTGCAAAGACGCGCGAAGATTCCAAGTGTAATCTTTAGTATTTTGTTTAGATTTGTGTTTGGAGCTGCGCACATCAAGCATGATCGGGATCGCTTTATCTGCATCTTTGAAACTAGCTTCTCCCATGAGCGCAATGTGGCGTGGGAGCTTGAATACACGCGGCTGCGCAGCTAGCTTTATGATGTTGGCTGCAGCGATATGGATTGCGTCATGCTCTTTGGCTGTGGGCTCATCGCTTTGGCATTCTAGCTCCAGGGCGATATAATATATCCCCAAAAATCCCAGCCTTTGATTGATAACAGCTTCGCCGCTGCAACGATTTAGCACAATGTGCTTGCCATCTGCATGCCTGAGTGTGAGCTGGGATTTGCTCGCTATGGCATAAAACTGCCTATCCTGGCTAGAATCTGGGGTTTGGTCTGGCTGTGTGGAATCCAGATTCTGGTTTGTGGGTGCAGAGTTTTGCACTGGAGTGGGGGTGGAGTGTAGAGGGCTTATCAGTAAAACACCTGCTAGAAGCAAGGATACAGGAGGCATGGCGCTAGATATTAAAGCGGCTTTCATCATCATAGCCCTCCTCGATTGTATTGTTGAAGTGCAAGATTTTGCAGCTATTTTCTATCACTGCGATGAGCTTGGCAAGCACATTTAGATCGCGCCCATAGCCATAGATCCCGCAGCCTTTGAGTAAGACGAAGTTTGTATTGTGTGTCTTAAGATAGCGCACAATATCTGTATCCGCTCGTTCATAGAGTGTCTCATACTCCTTGGAGTCTAGAATCTCATTTGTGCTGCCTAGCACTTTTACCCCCAGGTAGTCGATTGGCTTTAGCACAGCGTGCTTGAGAGAGTAGGAGGTGGCATAGGGCGCGTGGGAATACACCACATAGCGAGCCTCGAGAAAATTACGATAGATGTTTGCATGGATAAAGCTATCTAAACTTGCTTCTTGCCAGCGGTAGTCCTCTTTGTCATGGAGGGTGATAAAAGAGTCTGTATCCATTTTGTCTAGCAAGGCATTTTTGCGATTGATAAGGAAGCTATTGGCATTGAGTCGCGCAGAAATTGATCCATAGAATATCCCTAGTAGCCCGCTTTTGCATAGCGAGTTTGCCATATCGGCTAGATGGGTTATCGTAGGGGTGCTAATGTCTTTGGTGTGGATATTCATGAAAATCCTTAAGGGAGTGTCGCGAGATTCTGGAGTGCTTAGTGCCTGGGGAAGACTTGCGCACGCTTTTTGGCAGCGGTGTTTGGGAATGCCTCGTCAAATATCATATCCTCGCTTGTGTGTGGAAATGTATAAATCACGCTCCCATCTTGAGCAAAAAGCGTGCCTTGCACCATTTTGTCTTCTATATATTTGTGTTCAAATTCCAGCTTGCCATTGGGGAAAAATTTCTTTTGTATCGTGATTTCCCTATCCCCTCGCGTGGTGATCTCGCTATCGAGCATGCCATTTCGGTAGGATTGGGTGATGCTTGTGATATTTGACTCCTGACTTTTGGTAAGCAGCACTTCTTTTGGTGCATAGAGCCAGGTTGTCTTGCTCACAGAATCTGGAGTGATTATGTAAAGGATTTTGGACTCTAGCTGCGAGTCTGGTGCGTAGAAGCTCCCACTAGCTTGCGTGGGCGTAATGGTGCAGTCGCTTGCAAGTGTGCCATTTTTATAGAATGTGCGGACATGGGTTTTGCCAGAATCTTTTGAGATTTCCATGGCGCTTTGGTTATTGTCATAGAGCCAAAGCTCCTTTCCTTTAGATTCTGGTGTGCTGGTTTGCTTGGTGATGCGCAGGCTTTGGTCTCCTTTTTGCGCGTTTGGCTTCATGGAGAAATACGACTCACCAGTGCCATTAAAGATTTCATAGGGAGAGACAAGCACGCCAAGCTCGTAATGGGACTTATGCATAGGGGTTTGCTGGGGATAGTTATAGACGATTTCCTCGCCATGGAGGAGATTGTTTTTGTATTCTCGCGAGATTTTTATGATTTCATTTTCGCCATAGGTCTGGGTAACTCCTTGGAGCATGCCTTGATCGTAGTATTGGCGAAATACGACTTGATTGTCCGTATAGCCAGTGGATTCTCCTTGTTTTTTTCCGGCGCGATATTGAGTGTAGGATTTGCTACTCTGGTTTGCTATGCCCTTAATCTCTGCTTGCACCAGACCATGGAGAATATCATCGCGGTATTCTTTGAAGCTTATGGGCGTGTCGTTGTGATAGATTGTGCTTCTGCCATGTTTTTTCCCAGCTCTATATGCACTCTCTGTGCGGCTAGTAGGGGAGAGATAGGTGATGACTATGCCATCGACAAGCCCGTTTTTGTAGGGGATTTCACGCGCGATTTGTCCGTTTTGATAGGCTTTGCTAACACCTTCTAGCACGCCATTTTTGAAGCTTAGCTTCGCACGCAAGACTTTAGCGCTATCATAAACATCTATGATAGTAAATCCCGCTTCATTGGTGGTTTTTTCTAGCGTGATGTTTTGCTGGCTGTCTTTGAGAGCATGGGCAGAAAGGATATCTTGGGGTTTAATCTGCAGGGGCAGAGGAGTGTAGATTGGGTCATTAGATTCCACAGATTCTACTTCGAGCGTTGGGTCTTGAGTATGGTTGGTGTCGAGATTTTGACTAGATTCTGCGCTAGATTCTGGTGTGGGTTCTGGTATGAAGCTCTGCGTATTAGAATCTAGTGTGTTTGCAGGAATGTCTGTTATGGTTGATGTGTTTATGGGGTCTGCTCTTTTGGAGATGGCGTTAGATTCTCTATGCTCTGGGTGGCTAGAATCTAGGCTTTTGAATCTCTGGCTTGGTTGGTTTGACTTGGTCGCTGTGTTTGCTAGAGTCTGTGGCTTTTGAGCGGGGTTGGATTTTGGGGTGTGGGTTTGCTTGTTTGTGGGGGATTTGAGGGCATGGTGTTTGGGTTTAGTTGGGCTGGATTCTATGTGTTTGGGTGTAGTATGGGTGGAGTTTTGTGCTTGAGGCTTATTTGGGCTTTTGGTTGTTTTATGCGGTTTGCCGCTGCTTGGCGCGTGCGTCTGCGCGCAACCTTGCATGGAGAGAATAGCTATAATCAATGCTAGAATCACCAAAAGACCAAGTGCTTGGGACATGCGCTCTTTGCTTCGCATGTGGCACAATAATGCTCTAGAATCCATAAAACCCCCGATCTGCCATTTCCTAGCCCATCGCCTTGTAGGGCGGCTCGCTGGTGGCTGTAAGAAAATTTGTCGCAATGCTTTTGCTTTAAGGAGCGTGCTAATGTGCGCTGGATTATAGCAGATTTCTATGTTATGAGAATTCCCATGAAAGTTTCATTGGAAAAATCCTTATTGTAATGTCATTGTTTAGGTATCGTCTCAACCTTTCAGCAACCTTTAAGCTATAAATTACTACTATTCCGCTTCCCAAATTTTCAT
>NZ_CALERY010000027.1 GCF_937906905.1 uncultured Helicobacter sp.
AAACAAAAGACAAAGATTTGACTGACGCGCTTATAGACAAGCTAGCCACAGGACAGCCCCTAGAGCCAAAGCACAAAGACCACGCATTAAGTGGGAATTTACAGGGCTTTAGAGAGTGCCACATCAAGCCAGATTTGCTGCTCATTTATGAGCTATGCGATGATATTTTGCAGCTTAATGCCTTGCGTGTGGGGAGTCATAGCAAATTGTTTAAAAAGTAGTAAGTTATAAAAGGCTAGATTCTAGCAATAACCCCATTATTCGTCATTACGAGGGAGCGAAGCAACTGCGACTAATCCATAAAAACAAAGCGATTTTTCCCTCGTCGTTATAAGTGCCAGGAAGCACAATAAAAAAAAGAGATTGCAAGCAAAGTCTCACATAGAATCTGGCTTGTCCAAAAGCTCATCGATGACACAGAGCTGGTATTGCAAAAAGCGGACAACCAAGTCAAGCTTATTTGGTGTGTCTTGGAGCTCTGGCATTTTTAGCCCTTCAAACAGCACGAGCAGTTTCTCGCGCAAATCCTCTAGCAGCATCTTGTGATCACGGCTTAAGCCAGCTTCCGCTTGAGCGGGAGAGATGATTTTGCCAGCTTTGGTAGGGCTAGATTCTATGCTAGTTTTGGGAAGCTTGGGCTTGGAGGTGCTGGTGTGTGGCGCGCTGGATTTGGGCACAGACCCCCTGCCAGAATCTAGCCCAGACCGCCCAAAATCATCTCCGCTAGAATCTAGGCTCTGGTTTGATAGCGCGCTTGAGCGCAAGCCCGCTTGCGAATCTGCATGAGCTTGACTTGGCTCGTGCATTTGCCCAGATTCTCGTATCTGGTCGCGCACCCCTACACTACCAGGCTCTACGCCAAACACCTGCTCGCCAGAATCCCCAGCACCAGAGTCTTGTGCTACTTCATCAAGCGTTTGCAATACCAAATCTTTAAGATCCATGCTGCCCCCTATTGCTTGATAAAAGCCACTGCTCGAGCTTCTGGTAGTCGCGCTGTGTGCTCGCATTGACAAATAGCTCGAGCTTGTCGCGATTGACTCCATGAAAATTATGTTTTTTGGTCTTTAGACGCACGAGTGCGCGTTTGAATCGCTCATCGTGGGGATTTTGCTTGAGCAGCTCCTCATAGATAATGATCGCTTCTTCGGTATGTCCTTGCATTTCATAGATACCCGCTAGCGTGCTGGTGTTAATCGACATGGATTCTCCTGTGGTGATTTAGCTAGACGATATAGAGCGCTTGCCAATGCAATGCGTAGCGCCACTGGCTCTGTGAGACTTTTCAATCGCCACCACCGCGATAGCAAACCCACCATCATGGCTTATGCTAAGTGCGATTTCTCCGGCACCAAACTCCTCGCACTTCCTAGAATCCAGTCGCATATTCGGCGCACCCGCTGGCGCATAAGACACGCACATATCGTGGAATCTAAGCCTATCGCCTATCCCTACACCAAGGGCTTTGGCGCACGCTTCTTTCGCCGCCCAAAATCCCGCCACACTTCTGGGTGAGAAATCTCGCTTAGAGAGTGCTGCTATCTCATCTTCACACAAAAAGCGCGCCAAAAAGCGCGCGCCAAAACGCCCAAGTGATTTCTCAATCCTAGCAATCACAATGATATCTACGCCAATCATAGGTTTGCCCTAGATTCTAGGACTGCTCTAATCACACTCCACTAGCCTTGCTGGACAAAGACATTGGAGTGAAACACATGTGTTACCTCGCCATCAAGCATAAACTCATTGATTCTATTTCTTGCTTCTTCAAGAGCGCGTTGCCTGCCTTTGACCGTTTTCATCTCTTCTGGCGTTTTGGTTGATAGCACATCGATAAATGTGTGCTTGATGATATCCATTTTACGCTCGGCTTCGACATGGACTTTTTCGTTACTAAGCGCAATGGAGAGATAAATTGACAAATACGCATCGCGTCCTTGGGTAGAGAGATTGACAATAAGCGGACCCTCTTTCCCCGTTACCACCAAAATCGGTCCAACATTCATAAGCGTAGGATCAGAGCCTACAGATCCGGTCTTTTTGGTTTTAACCTGCTCTTGCTTGACTGGAGCAGATTCTTTTGACTGCTCCTCCTCATCTCCACCACTCATTAGCATGATTACCACCACGCCTACGATGATAAGCACAAGCACTGCCCCGATGATGACAAATAGCATCATCTTGTTGCCACCCTTTTGCTGCTCCTGCGCTTCTTGCTCTTCTGCCATTTATGCTCCTTGTGTGAAATAAGTCAGCGTGCTTTTACCAAACCGCCTCGTTTTGTGCTGGACAAACCTACCAATCTGCTGCGCAAACATATATTCGCTGCTGTGCTCAATGATGATGTGGCGCAGATTTAGGCTACTGATAGAAGCGGCAAGGTTAGCACATTTTTCATAAATATCAGCATAATTTTCGCGGATACAAAATGGCGGATCCAGATACAAAATCCCCTTAAGTGCGCAGGATTCTAACCATGCAAGCACGCTGGGCAAGATTATGAAGCTATCGCCACGCAGCATATAGGCTCGCTGGGACGCCTCCGCTTGTGGGCATAAACTCACGCAATCTATGAGATCTAAAGCGCCAGAATCTAATCTGCTAAAATCCTGCCCTTTAGATTCTACAAAATCTAGCGCGCGGTGTGTAGCTATGGGGAGCAGAGAGAGATTGCGCTCTAGGGCATGAAGCGCGCGCAAATCCTGCTCGCAAAACACCCCTACCCTAGCCCCTCGGCTAAGCGCCTCTATCCCCATGCTTCCGCTCCCAGCAAATCCCTCTATGAAGCATGCGCCATATACCTCATGCGCCAAGGTATTGAAAAACGACTCGCGCACAATGGATTTTGTCGGGCGGGTGGTGGCAGAATCTCGCTTGGCGCTAGCATTAGCCAAATTAACTTGGCTATGAGAAGCTCTAGACTCTGTGGTGTTTTTGGATTCTTGGGGCTCTTTAGATTCTGGCATGTGGAGCTTTAGCCCGCGCCATTTTCCACCGATGACCCGAAGTGCTGGGGCTTGAGTAGTGTGGGCAGAATATTTACCCCTGGTGGATTTGACTCTAGTAGAGTGGGCTCTAGCGCGCATTTCCACCTGCACTTAAAATCTCATAGAGCCTATGGCGAAATTCGCGCAGTGTCTCTTCGATGAGTAAGTCGATTTGT
This sequence comes from uncultured Helicobacter sp., assembly GCF_937906905.1. Taxonomy (GTDB): domain Bacteria; phylum Campylobacterota; class Campylobacteria; order Campylobacterales; family Helicobacteraceae; genus Helicobacter_B. Next base: position 3,164 of record NZ_CALERY010000027.1, read on the forward strand.
ATGAATATTTTTGAGTCTTTTGGGCTTAGTGCTTTGAGCTCGGGCTGGCAGTAAGTAGCGTAGAACACCTTGCAATTTGCCAGCAAGCTCTCTTGCGTGAAAGGCGTTTTGACATGTGTGCCACTTCCACTGCCCACAAGGCACACAGGCTTCATATCACAGCTTTGATAATCCGAAACAACAAACTCGCACTCCTCTAGTGGAGCAAGAAAGTCTTTAAGATACATTTCAAGGCTTTTTTGTAGCAATTCAGATTCGCATATCACAGCGATTTTCACACAAGCTCCTTTGATAGGTGGTAGCAGATTTGCTTGACGAGTCTAGCCAAATTGGCAGCTCAATGGCTAAGGTGCGATTATAGAAAAAGCACGCTCAAAAGTCCATAACAAAAGCTCGCAATGCGCAGAGCATTTTCCTTGCAGATTCTAGCATTTATGGCTAAATTTAGCGGGCTTTAAGTGCTAGATGGTATAATGCGTGCGCTCCTTTCTAGACCTATGCAAGGCTATTTTCAAGCAACGCTTCAGGGTGGGAACACAGCAGAGCACTTGGATTTGGCTTGTGCCGTAGGGATCTGGAAAGGGGTTTATCTCCCCAAGCTACTCTACTAAAATTTTGTCATTAACCCTTAAAATCTTTCATAGCCTTTAAAATCTCCCTTGCTTTTTCCATACGCCTTTTTTATACGCCAGATAGAAAACAAATGCGCGGATATAAGTCTCAATAAAAATCATCACAAACACCCACCACACGCCAAGCCCACACCAAATCCCAAGCCAAATAGGCAATATGCGAAATCCCCATACGCTGCACGCATTTAGCGCCAAGCTAAGCTTCGTAATCCCAGCTCCACGCAACACTCCATCAAGCACGAACACCACCACAAGCGGGACTTGTGAGAATCCCACGGCGATAAGATACCAGAGCGCGATTTGTGCGACCTGCTCATCGCGATAGAATATCTCACTAAGCGGAATTGCAAACACTGCAATCAACACGCCCAAAACCCCCATGATGATACTTGCAATTTGCAAAATCGTTTTATGCAAATCCATAGCGGCTTGGATTCTGCCAGTGCCGAGATTCTGTCCGGTGAGCGCCATCGCTGCGACCATGAAGCCAAATCCAGGCATAAGCACAAACGCCTCAATCCGCATGCCAATCTGTGAGCCAGCCACCGCCAAATCCCCAAAGCTAGCGATGAATTTTGTAGTAAGCACCAGCGAGCCAAGTGTCAAAAACCGCTCAAACCCAGCTGGTATCCCTATACGCAGCGCTGCCTTGACATACCGCCACTCTAGCACAAGTCTCCAAGACTCAAAGAAAAACCGCCCCTTTTTCCACACAAGCCACGCAAAAACCCCAAGCTCAAGCACATAGGTCAGCACCCCAGAGAGTGCTGCCCCCACGATATCAAGCTCAAGCCCAAAAATCAGCACGATATTTGCCCCTATGCAAAACCCAGTAGAAAAAATCCGCACGATAAATACGCTTAGCGTATCGCCTATGGCAGCAAATGCAGAGACGATAATATTACGCAAAAGCATAGCAGGGATTGACCAAATGGTAATAAGCAAAAATATCTCAATAAGCGCACTAGAATCCGGGCTGACCTCCATCCACACAATAAATGGGCTGATGAGCAAAAACGCCAATGCGATAATGGGCGCAGAGCAAAGCAAGCAGAGCGTGATAAGCGTGGAGAATGCAAGCCTAGCGCTTTGACTATCGCGCGCGCCATAGAGTCTGGAGATTTGGGCATTTGTGCCGACATAAAACACCGCATTAAGCGCGAAAAACAGCATGATAAACTGCGTGCTAACCGAGAGAGCGACGAGATACTCTTGCCCAAATCGCCCCATAAACGCCATGCCAAGGGCTAGCACAATAATATCAAGCAGTGAGTTTGCCGCAGAAGGAATGGCGATGCGCAGGATTTTACGCACTTTTTGCGGGTAGGTATAGACCATAATCACTCCTTGAATCAATACTGCAAGACAGAATCCAAAATATCAAATCATACTCCAAACTGCACCAAACAATGCTAAAATCCACATTCATAAGCAAGCATTATGAAGCAATTTTGCAAATCTCTGCCAAATCCACCATGAGGAATATCATAGAGAGGAATGTCATGAGCACCCCAAGCCCAGAATCCACACCACTATCGACATTACTTGCCCTACTAGAATCCATCGCGCTTCCCAGGAATATCTTGCTATGTGTGAGTGGCTCAATCGCCGCATACAAAGCGCTCGAGCTTGCCAGCACGCTAAAAAAGCTCCATATCAATGTCGCAGTTGTCATGAGTGAGAGTGCGAAAAAATTTATCGCCCCCCTAAGCTTTGAAGCGATTACACATATCAAAGTCCTACATGCAGATACAGAGAGCTGGGAAAATGGCAAACAAGCCCTTGCAGCAGACATATTGCCAGAATCTAAATCACTAGATTCTGGTGCGCCAGAATCCTGCAACCATATCGCCTATGCGCGCTGGGCACAGCTATGTATCCTAGCCCCTGCGAGTGCAAATTCTCTTGCCAAGCTCGCGCATGGAATTGCTGATACGCTGCCTATCCAGACGCTACTTGCTACAAATGCGCCTATCCTCTGTGCGCCAGCAATGAATACACAAATGCTTCTCTGTGCGCAAACACAAGCAAATCTCGCCACACTCTCAAACATGGGCATACAAATCATCGCGCCGCGCGTGGGATTGCTAGCATGCAACACCACTGGATCTGGCGCACTAGCAAACATAGAGGAGATTCTATTTGCCTTGCTTACTGCTGGCATGAATGGCGCGGTGGATTCTAGCCTAGAATCTAATGCAAGTAGAAATGCTGCTAGATTCTGGTGCGCCAAAGAAGTGTGCATAACAGGCGGAGGAGCCAGCGCAATGATAGATTCTGTGCGCGCAATCACCAATCACTCAAGCGGTCTGCAAGCAAGCGCGCTAGCTATCGCCCTCCATAGTCTAGGGGCGAAAGTTACACTTATCGCAAGCGCTTTCCCCCTGCCTCTCCCAGAAGCTATCCGCAAGATTCATGCTACAAGCAATGAAGACTTCACACATGCTTTGGCACAAGTCGCACAAGAGCGCAAGCAGCCAGAATCTAAACAATCTTTAGATTCTGGAGACCCACGAGTGGTGCTTTTTATGGCAGCAGCGTTAGTGGATTTTGCCCCAGAATCTGCCAAAGAGCACAAAATCAAAAAACATGACACAAATAGCACGCTTCAACTAACGCTCATGCAAAAAAGCGATGTGCTCTCTAGCCTTAGTGAGAGCGACTTTGTGAAAATTGGCTTCAAAGCCGAAGATAACCTAGAATCCGCCCTGCCAAACGCACTCTCTATGCTATACCCAAGTGGCGTGCCAGATGAGTCTAATACAGGGCGGCTTGGTAAGGGCTGCGAGATTGTCTGCCTAAACACACTAGAATCTAATCCCTTTGGCTCAATAAACAATCGCTTCACCCTGCTTAATCGCCAAAGCCTGCACGATAAGCATACAATTGTGCAGTGCGAGAGCGACTCCAAGCTCGCGCTCGCGTATAAAATCGCGCATTTCGTGCAAACCACACTAGAATCCACTGCCCCAGAGTGCGCAAAATCCTAATGCCATGCTCCATAAACTTAGCCAAATCGACAAACTCGCTGCCACAAAATCCGCAAGCAATCCCAGCAAAGCCAGCGGACATACTCCCAAGCACTTTAACGCCAATCTCCCTGTCCTACTCAATGTCCTAGCCAAAGCACAGGGCAATAGCTATCTCCTAAAGCTTGGCAACACAACTATCCAAACTCAAGCCCACGCTCCGCTACAAGTAGGCAAAAGCTACTGGGCAAACATGCAAAAAAATGCTGCAGGGCAAATCATCATCAATAATCTCGTGCAAAAACCCGCCATAGATTCTGCGCTAAAGCACATGCCCCTCAAACTTAGCATGGAGGATTTGCGACATTTAGCCAGCGAGCCAAAGGCGTTTATACAAGAGCTAAAGGAGTTTCTGCTCTCCCAGCTTAGCACCACGATGAGCCAGCATGATTTTAAAGAGCTATCACTTCTCGCACTCTCGCTCACACAAGAGGTTTTATCACTTGTAGTGCATGAAGATGGGCACGATCATCTAGTCCAAATCGCAACAGCAAAATCCAATACGCTTGACTTCTATGCGATTTTTCCACGGCTTGGTCCAATCAGCGGACAAATCTGGCAAGAAATCACCCCAAAAGACTCAAGCCAAAAGGCTGGATTGATGAAACAGCCACGAGATACACAAAAGCGCATATGTGCGCACCTTCATGTGATGAACGATAGGGTCAAAGAGCTACTGCTTACTCATATCAATGAGCTGGAGTTTGATCTACAAATCTTTAGCGATCGCGCACCAAAGGAGCTTTTTGCCCTTGGTGGGACTTCGCTGCTAGATGTGCGCACATAGCCACAGATTTATTAGGATCTCTCCAGAATCCACACGCCAAAATCTAGCTATCAATCAATCCACAGCCAAAATCAGCAAGAAATCTAACAAAACTTAAAAAATACAAAAACTAAGAGTAGAAAGAGCGATGAGAGTTTGAAGCAAGCAAGCTACTGCCCATGGACAGCAGCTTGCAGAAGTGCAAATGGCTTAGAATACAAGCTTTGCAAATGCTAGAGCATTGTGGAATTGGACATTATTGCCAAATCCATTGCCTACATAGCCACCGCCTACATCAAGAGCCAAGCCTTCTCGCATAAAGCTTAGTCCTAAATCAAACACACGCACAGAAGCTACTGCTGAAAACTCACTATAATCGCCACCAGCATAGAGCACATCAAGTTTGACTCGCTCGTGTTCTACCCCACCAAAGGCATACCAAGTGCTTGTCCCTGCACCAAAATACCCAGTATGTGAAGGCATCATATAGCGACCATAGAAGCGAGTGTTATCGCTGATTGTTTTAATCCCAGCACTATCGCCGACCATATACCAACCACCACCAAGCTTGAACATCTCTTGGAAGCGGAGTTCTTCTTCAAGCTGCACGAACATTGTGTTGCCATTCCAGCCATTTTGCCACATAAACTTACCAGAAGTGATAGATTTCACTCCGCCGCCACCTAGCACAAGTGCTGCTCTAGTCCCCGCTTGAAGCACATTGCTTTGTGAGTAAGAATCTAGGAAGTAATGCACAAATGGATCGACTTGGAAAACACCAAAGTCAAGATTCGCACCACCAGCTATCACATCGCGCTGACCAAAGCCAAAGTTATTGAAGCTTGATGGGAAGCGATGATAGGCTGTTAGCTCACTTGCGATACGCCCTGGCAGCACACCAAATGTCGTGTAGTCATTCGCCCAAGTAGCCCAAATGTTCGACTTGCCCATATTGTAGCTAAAGCCCACACCCTGCATATAGCTTTTGAGCCAATCTGCTTTCATAAAGTTGCCATCAAATCGCCCAACATAGAAGTCAAATGTGCCATTGTAGCGGAAATACAAATCAGACAAATCAATGTATTTATCGCCATAAACGCTGTGTTTGGCATAGTCGTTTGTCGCCCAAATTTGTGAGCCGCCCCAGCCGCCAACACCAAATCCAACGCTGTTAGATCCAATATCAATACCCAGATGTCCAGTGAAGCCACCATAATTGATACCATCTTTATTAAGGTGCATATAATCGCCAAATTCTTGATTATACACTGCACCTAAATGCCCAAATAGCTCTACATTCGCACTCGCACCTGTGGCAACTGCTGAAGCAAGAACAGCACTTACTAAAAGTTTGCTTTTCATCTTGTGTCCTTTGTTGTGAAGTTGAGCTTTGCTCGTGGAAAGTATATCGACAAAAAATCAAGGAGTTTAAATGGGAAAGTTAATGACTTTCTACATTTTTCTATATGTAATGCTGCATAAAGTGCGACAATTTGGCGGCTGCAGAATGTTTGATAAGCTTTGAGAGCACAAGTGTGGCTTAGATCTATCCTCAATTTACTCCCAATAATCTCTCGCTAGATTCTCCCCAAAATCCAGCTAGATTCTCGAGAAATTCGCACTTTTGCGACATTAGCGTTTGCTTTTCTTATTGCTTGAGCTTTGAGCGATAGCCAAGTCGTCCTGGCTCCATTCATCAAGAGCTTTTTGTGTAGTGTGGATAACGCAATCAATCCCTCCAGCAAGCGAAAAAAGCCAATATTTATGATAGTAGAGCCATTGAAGCTGCTTGGCACGCATATCTTCTTCATTGGCAGTATAGAGCACCAGAATCTTGGCAATATCAAGCTCCTGGTGGAAGATGTAGGACTGAATGGCGTCCATGAAGTAGCTTGTAAATTTACGCTCATTAAATAGCAGCTTGATATTATCAATCTTATCGCTTAGGGCGTTTAGCTTAGTGAAATTTATGCGATCAAGCTTGTTTTGGGCATTAAGCTTCTCAATATGTTCGAGCTCTTTTGCCAATTGCAAGAATACGCGCTCGATTTTGCGCTTTTGCATACTGCCATAGGAGATGATATCCTGTGCCTTTTTATAAGCCTGCTTAATGAGTTTTGCGCTTTGTTTGTGACTTGGTGCAGTGAGGGTGATGGGGGATTTTGGTCTATTTTCTTGACAGATAGTTTCCACAATCTGCGCAAATGGTAGCTCGGTTGTCCCTGCGATTCTCGCTCCACCCTCTGTGGAGTTGATAACCTCCATACCAGCTGGTGTGCGCGCAATATCTTTCTCAAAAAAATGCAAAAACAATTTCCAGATTTTGCTCGTCTCCACCTCGCCCATACCTCCATAGCGCGGGATAAAAATACCCTCTTTCTTATACTGCTTTTCTTGCGTGCCATAAATTGCATCTTTAGAATGCGATGTCCCGTCCTCGCCAAATGCCAAATCCTGACCGATAAAAATACAGCGTTTAAAGCGAGAAATCATCGCAAGCTCATACGCCATATTCGCTGCACTCATACCTACGCCAAGATACCCATACTCATCAAATCCAAACAAACTCGTATAACCAAATGGACGGAAGCTAAACTGGATCTGGCTACCCGCCACAGCGCGTTTGGTAGCTTCATGCACGATTGAAGTAAGGGCAAATATCACGCCATTTTGCGCGTCTTTTGGCGTATCTGTGTAGAATTTCGCACTCTCCTCCACACGCTCCAAACTTAGCACGATATCAGGCTTTATGCCATGTTTATGCAAAATAGGGAAGCTCGCATCGACACAAAGCAGCGTAGCATAAGGAGCGACTTTTTTGAGCAAGGGAAGCTGCTTATGCAGGCTGGGACCTGTGGAGATGATAATAGCGTTTTCGCGATTGCTAAGTGTAGCGACAAAATCCCGCAAGCTTGGCGTGCGCAAAGCATCTGGGAGATTCTTAATATGATGATAAATCCCAATGACCGAGTCTTTGGCATCATTACCCACACTTACAACAGCTTGCTCAATAGCCTTAATAAAGTAACCATTGATACGCAAGATATCTTCCTGATAATGCTCATAGTAATGGCAAGTAACAAGCAAATCGTAGGTTTTCACAAAGACACGCGAGTATTTATTGCTATCAAAGAGAGAATCCACGCCCATGTAGCCTATCTGTTTGGTATAAATGAGAGTGAGTTTGCGCTCTTGGATTTCTTGCGAAAAGTCCAGGAGATTTAATACGATAAAAATAATCTCTAGCTCTGGCTCAAAAACAACGATTCTCTGGCGCTGGGGATTAAAAAGCAAGCGCACTAACACACCGCTTCCTAGCCCATAGAGATAGAGAAATGGATAATACGAATAGGAGAGAAGCTGGGAGTTTTTCTCTATGATTTCATCAATTGGTTTTGTGAGATAGAGAGCCCGATTACTTTGCGTATCAATAATATTGTAATTAGCAGGGTCAGTATCCATGAAAACTTCATACCGCTGATTTGGGGCAAAAGATTTTAGCGCAAGAGTGAGCATAGGATCAACGCTAGCTAGGGCTTTGAGATTTCTTTGAAAATTATCCTCTATGGGCGCTTGGTGCTGGGCTTGGGAAAGATTTTGATGGCTATTTTGCATATAAATCCTTTAATCTATCTGCTGCTATCAAGGGCGCGCTGGGTATTGTGTAAAATCTTTGCAATAGCATAAGCAATTTTAAATCCACTAGAATCTACCTTGCCAGAATCTGCATTAGCACAAAATCCAATTTACAGATTCTAGTCGGTAGTTTTTAGAGAGCATGAGAGTCGATAGAGGCAAGCTAGCCCAAACTTTTAAAGCTTAGGCAAAAAGATTCTAAACTCCTTGCTTGGTGCATCAAGCTCTATGCGCCCAGAATGCGCATAGATAATCTGGCTAGAGAGTGCGAGCCCCAGTCCATTACCCTTAAGCTTTGTCGTAGCAAAAGGCTCAAAAAGAATATTTGGATCATCAAAGGGCTTACCAGTATCTTTGATGAAAAACTCCACCTCACTTTGCTTTGGTTTTTCTTGTCTCGCTTCACTTTGATCTCTCGCAACAATTTGAGCTCGTATGATAACCTGCCCGCTTTCATTTTCGCCCTCCTCTATCGCGTCAATCGCGTTGAAAAGGAAGTTTTGCAGGGCGATAAGGATTAGATCCCTATCGAGATAGGCAATCTTATCGACAAACTCAAATGAAAAATCAATATGCTTACTAAAACTATAGCTTCGCACAAAAGCATGTAGCTCATCTTGTAGCTCGAAAATCCGCACATGGGATTTGTGCGCGCTAATGCCTTTGGAGAAGAGCAGCGTAGCTTTAATAATACGCTCCACACGGAAAATAGATTTTTGCAATTCATCAATGATGGGGAGCTGGGAGTCTTGTGCGGATTTTTGCAGGAGACCTGCTAGAATCGAAATAGAGCCAATTGGATTCCGTATCTCGTGTGCCAAATGCGCAGAAATCTGCCCCATGGAGGCAAGGCGGGCTTGGCGCTTTTGCGTAGTAATATCCGTAGCGGTGATAAGTAAGCGATTTTGGAAAGAATTTGTCTGGATAAGGAAGATTTTTTTAGCATATTCAACTTCGGTTTGAAGTTGAATTGTGGGCGTGGATTGCTGGGTTTTAAGGTTTGGAATAGATTCTAGTATGGGAGAAATCTCAATAGCATGGGAGTTTCGATAGAAAAAGCTCCCATCATGGTTATAAACCCAAATCGCTTGGGGCAATGTCTCGATAAGCCACTCATAAAGCGCTTTAGCATCTTTGACATCTTTTTCATAGCGCGAGATGATTGTAATAAACTCTTCTAGAAGCTGCTTGATATTCTCTGGGTTTTCTTGGATTTCTCGCAAGAAGTCTTGCCCGCTTTTTTCATCATGCTCGCCATGCTCTTCTGTGAATGAAGGTGGTGGAGACGGCGTTATGGGTGATGTGCCAGTTTGATTTGGGCTGTGTGTATTGTTTGTATTTTTCGTGTTTGGAAATCCCTGGGGCTGTTTTGTTTTTTGCGGATTTTGCTTGGCACTTTGAATAAGCAAATCTTGCGAATCATGCAAGCTGTGAAAATTGGATTTCAAATCTATGCTCGATTACGGGATATGGGGATCCTATGAAGTCTCAACTAAGAGTTAGGGCTTGACTAATAGGTGAAGCTGGTCTTTAGATCCTGCAACCCAAGACCTAAAGTGCGCCCCCTATTCCGCCTCCCTAATCTCCTCTCCTTTATTTTTTCAATGTAGGGATATATTTTGCAAGCGCGTCGATTTCCTCATCAGTAAGAGCAGCAGCCTGTCCCCACATTGTCGCGCCAAGCCCGAAGTGATTAAGCGTCTTGGCTTTATAGCCTAGAAGATCGCTTTTAATCTCTTCTGCTGTCATTGTGTTTGTAATCTTACTTTTACCAAGCGCTTGTTTTTCCATGTTGGCACCATGGCACGCTTGGCACTTTGTTTTGATGATATCCGCTGGTTCAGCAGCATTAAGCGCGATCGCACAGCTAGCTAGAGCTAGTGAAGCAAGTAGTGTTTTTTTCATGGTCTCTCCTTAAATGGTGTTGTGAAAGCGCATTCTACAACGAAAAAATAAATAAATGCTTCATCTATTATTTATTCTGGCAGGTATTTGCTATTGATCAAATTTGGGAATTACTTTTGCTTTAATCCGTTTTAGTTTTCAAAGGATACCGGTTGAAGCGCCAAGGCTGGTGAGATTTAAGGAGAAATCATGATTACAACAATACAAAAGCTCTGCGCAATATGCGTGATGTGGGCAGCCCTACTAGCCCAAGCTGTCCATGCCGAAAAAATCGGCGATATAGCCAGTATCGTAGGCGTGCGAAGCAACCAGCTCATCGGCTATGGGCTAGTTATCGGGCTTAATGGCACAGGCGATAAGACAAGCTCAAAATTTACCATGCAATCCATCGCCAATATGCTTGAAGGAGTAAATGTCAAGGTCAGCCCTGATAGCATCAAATCCAAAAATGTCGCTGCTGTTGTAGTAACTGCCGATCTGCCGCCATTTGCTAGACAAGGCGATAAACTCGATATCAAAATCTCCTCCATAGGCGATGCCAAATCCCTAGAATCTGGGATTCTAGTGATGACACCACTCACTGCCGTAGATGGCAATATCTATGCAATCGCACAAGGTGCGGTAACCACGGGAAGCTCAAGCAATCTCTTAAGTGCCAACATCGCTCAAGGTGCTGTTGTCGAGCGCGAAGTGGCATACAATCTCTCCCAGCAGCAAGATCTCACGCTAAGCCTGAAAAGCGCGAACTTCCAAAATGCTATCAAAATCCAGCATGTGCTCAATGAGACATTTGGTCAAGAAAGCGCAGTGGCGATAGATTCTCGCACAATAAAGCTCCGCCTGCCAGAGAATCTAACCCCTGTGGAATTTGTCGCACTAGTGCAAGAGGTGCAATTTGACTACTCCACAAGCAGCAAAATCATCATTGATGAAAAATCTGGCACAATCGTGGCTGGCGTCGATGTCCCGGTGCGCCCAGTAGTGGTAACAAGCGGGGATATTACGCTTAAAATCACTAACGAACCTCTGCTTGATGAAAAAAATGCGCAAAAACTTGATGCAAGCACAAGCTTTGATCCGAACACAACCACAATCAGCGCGAGCGAACCAAATACAACAATCTCCAATGTCGTCAAAGCTCTGCAAAAAATGGGCGCAAGCCCCAAAAATATGATCTCGATTCTGGAAGCCATGCGCCAGAGTGGGGCGATTTCTACGCCCATTGAGATTTTGTAGAATCTGGCGGGATAGATTCTATGATGGGCGGATTTTGTGGTTTTAGATTCTACACTAAAGTTTGTAAGGAGAATATATGAAGCTCGACCCAAGCGCAAGCCTTGGTGCCTACCAAGCCAGCAAAACACCAATGATTGACAAAAACTCTAGCGACGAAAAGCTAAGGGAGCAGACCGATGCATTTGAGGCAATTTTACTGAAGTTTATGCTCGATACTTCGTTAAATCTCGATAGCCCGCTCTACCCAAAACAACCTGGTGCAGACATCTACCAGAGCATGTATAAAGATACACTTGCAAATCACCTCTCCGGTGGCTTTGGCTACAGCCAAATGCTCTTTGACTGGTTAAAAGATCAGCAAAAGGGGTAAGATTAAGCTGCTTTTGATTAGAATACGCCCTTTATTTTGGCAGATGTAAGGAATACAATGAGGGTGGTTCATGTTACAAGCTTAGATAATGGCGGTGCAGGACGGGCATGTTTGCGTTTGCATAAAGCACTTTTGGATTCCGGAGTGGATTCTATCGTCCTGACACAAAGCAAAACCTCGAGCTTGCCAGGAGTCGAGCGTTTAGCAAAAAGCAAATCTCAAAAAGCCATGGAAAAGCTTCGTCCTATCTTGAGCCAGATCCCTGTAGCTTTCTATCCTAAGCGTATGAAAGATATATTCTCCCCCAATTTGCCATTCTCTCCATTCAAGAATACTACGCTCATTAAACGCCTTGAAGAATTAAAGCCAGATATCGTGCATTTGCATTGGGTGGAAAATGGCTTTTTAAATATCAATGATTTACAAAAAATCGACGCTCCTTTATTATGGAGCTTGCACGACGCTAACCCCTATACAGGCGGGTGCCACTACGTGGCACCCGCCTGTATAGGGGTTAGCGTCGGTTGCAAGAAATGTCCCTTACTAGGCTCAAAATTCCCCTTTGATATTGCCTTTTGGACATTTAGGCGTAAGGCAAAAACTTATGCTAAACTCAATAATCTCACTATCAACGGCTTATCTCGCTGGATAGCACAAAGTGCGAAAGATTCTGCCCTCTTAGGCTCTAAGCCCATCATCAATCTCCCAAATCCCATTGACACACGCATTTATCGCCCAATACAAAAATCCCTAGCACGAGAAATGCTGCGTATCCACACACCAAAAAAGATGATTAGCTTTGGTGCCATTGGAGCTACTTCAACGCCACGCAAAGGCTTTAATGAGCTAAAAGCCGCATTGCAAAGCCTCCCGCAACATCTTAAAAATCAATGCGAGCTGCTTGTCTTTGGCTCTAGTGGAGGCGAAGTTTCACACGATATGCCTACGCATTTTTTAGGTGCGTTGCACGATGATATTGCCCTAGCTCTGCTTTATAGTGCAAGTGATGTGTTTATTATGCCAAGCTATGTAGAATCTTTTGGGCAAACTGCCCTTGAAGCTTTGAGCTGTGGCACACCGGTGGTAGCATTTGATACAAGTGGGCTAAAAGATATTATCACGCATAAACACAATGGCTATCTTGCCAAATGCTATGACACAAGCGATTTAGCAGGGGGTATAGAGTGGATTTTAAGCGGCGAAAGTGCAATATATGAAAACCTTTCAAAAAACGCCCGATCTTCTGCGATAAAAGCTTTTGAATCGTCAAAAATCGCCCACGCTTATATCACAACTTATCAAAAGCTTGCTAGGGGGGGGGCAGCACCAAAAGCATTAGCCAAGCATATATTACACGCCTTATCGCTCACCAAATCATCTACCTTTTATATCGGCTTTGGTGCGATTGGTGGGGCTAGTGTTGAAAGAAAGGGCTTTAATGAGCTAAAAGCCGCGCTAGAAAATCTCCCGCAACATCTTAAAAGTCAGTGTGAGCTGCTCGTCTTTGGTGGGAATGCTCCACAGATTCAAGGGATTAAAGCTCGCACACTAGGCTTTCTCCACGATGACTACGCCCTAAGTTTTGCCTTTAACGCTTGTGATGTATTTGTCGCTCCAAGCTTGGCAGAAAATCTAAGCAATGTCATTATGGAATCCTTAGCCTGTGGCACACCGGTAGTAGCCTTTGACATCGGCGGCAATGGCGATATGATCACCCACAAGCACAATGGCTATCTCGCTACAAGCCCAAGCGATTTGGCACGGGGAATAAAGTGGATTCTAGCCCAAGATGCAACAGCCTATGCCACCCTTGCCCACAATGCCAGAGAATCCGCCTTTAGATTTGAATCTACAAAGGTTGCAGATACATACATTGATATGTATAAATTTCTAGCGGGGGGGGGGGGGAGCAATCATAGATTCCTAAAAGTTCTCCCACTCTCTCAAGCACACCGCAATTCTTGCCACAACTTCTTATCCAATATCTCTAGCAACATCTCTAGCACAGGACTTGCAGCATAATGCTAAAGTCCATTTTACGACCGATACTGCTACCTATACTAGAGCTACTAGAGCCTTGTATCAGTATCCTTGCCTACACAAAACCAAAGATTCATAGGCAAAAAAGCATTGCTATCCTCCGCACCGATGCCATAGGCGATTATCTGCTTTTTCGTGCATTTTTACGCGAAGTGAGGGAAGCCTACCCAAGCTACCATATCACGCTTATTGGCAATAGTGCTTGGAGAGATTTGTATGAGTGCTTTGATAGTGCATATTGCGATGAATGCGTATGGATTAGCACAGCAGATTTTCAAGCAAGGCATATTTTTTATAAGATTAAAGTCCTACGCCACATCAAGCAAATACGCTATGAGCTACTCATTAACCCCCAGCACTCTCGAGATAAGCTCAATGCTACCATCGCTTCACATATCAATGCCCTAAGCAAAATCGCCCCACAAGGCGATGATGTCAATCTCTCTCCACGCAAAAAGGCAAGGCACGATAGAATCTACTCTACTCTCACCCCAAGTAGCCCAGAAATTCTCTTTGAGTTTTATCGCAATAAGGAGTTTTTTGAGCAGCTATTACAAAAGCCCCTTAACACTTCGCCAAAGCTCCATCTGCCCTCCCCCACGCCACCACACTACAAGCAGCCTTATAGCATTCTTTTTGTAGGGGCTAGTGCGAAGTATCGGCAGTGGAGTGTGGAGTATTTCGCAGAAGTGGGGGAGCATTTAATGCGAGTTTATAAGCATAATGTCCTTATTTGCGGAGGCAATGCGGATATAGAATCTGGATTCTACCTAGAGCAACTACTGCAAGCAAAGGTTAAGGACTGCAAACAATCTATCTACAATCTCACAGGCAAAACCACTCTCGTGGAGCTAGTGAGTCTCGTGTATAACGGCAACCTGCTTGTTTCGAATGAAACAAGCGCGGTACACTTGGCTGCCTTGTTAGACACGGCGATAATTATCGCCGTGTCTAACGGCAACCATTTAGGGAGATTTATCCCTTATCCCAAAGAGATAAGGGATAAATACTACCCTGTGTTTCACCCTTTTATCACGGCAAATTACGCCAGATACAAGGAGCTAAGCAATGCCTTTGCCTACAAAAGCACGCTAAATATTGATGACATACAGCCTAAGCAGGTTATTGATGTCATAGATCACATTTACACACAACCAAAATAAAGGAGCGACAATGAGTGAATATTTTGAAGCAAGGGGTGTGAGCCCAGAGACCTACAAGAGAGCGAGTCTGCCAGCATATTTTAAGGAAGTAATGTGCCAGCTGCCTAAAAACGCTAGAATCCTAGATTTCGGCTGTGGCTTTGGGCAAAACCTTTTAGCGATTAAAGAGCGTAATTTTAACTTTACAGATTCTAACGGGGGGGGGGGGGAAATATCAACTGCTTGGCATTGATATAAATCCCAAAGCCATCGCCTATGTGCAAAGTGTAGGCATAGAAGCTATGGTATGTGAAAATATCTTTGATTTTAGACCGCAGCAGAAGTTTGACCTAGTGATTGCTACGCATATTTTAGAGCATTTGCCAAAGGAGCGGTTGATAAAAATTCTCTCTCATTTTAAGAGTGATATTTTGAAAGAAGGTGGAAAAATGTTTATAGCAGTGCCAAATGCACAGAGCCACACAGGCTGCTACTGGGCGTATGAAGACTTCACTCACAACACCCTTTTTACAGCCGGAAGCTTACTATATGTGCTAAAAATGGCAGGATTTGCCCATACAGACATTATAGATAAAGACGCGCTTGCAGGGGTAACGGGGGTAAAAAGAATAATCCGCAAAATCTTTTTGAAACTCTACAAACTAAACTTCGCCTTTTGGAATCGCATCACAAATAGTGCTTTTCACGCGCCAAGTCCGCAAATTTTCAGCTACGAGATAAAAGCCCTAGCCTACTAACCAAAAAAAGGAGCAAAAATGAAAAAAATTCTTAAAAAATTCTTAGCAAGACTTAGATTCTACTTCACCCACAGGCTAGATTCTAAGCTTGATAAACTTACTATGCTACACGCTAATCTTCTAGCAAAGCAACATACAAAGCTTTATAGAGAGCAAGTAATGGGGGGGGGGGGCAGTAGATAATTTAAACCATTTGGAGAATACAAATGCTATGGGCGTGGATATTAGGGATTTTGAGTTTAGTGCGTATTCACAAAATGGCGAAGATGGAATCTTAGACTTGCTTATTGAAATTTTAGAGCTAGATTCTCCACACTCTTTATATTCTCGTGCTTTTGTGGAATTTGGTGTGCAAGATTATACAGAATCTAATACGCGTTATCTTTTGAAAAAACGTAATTTTATAGGGCTTGTTATGGATGGCAGTGCAGCACATATTGAATCTATCAAAAAAGATGAAATATATTGGAAGCACGATTTAGAGGCACGATGTGCCTTTATCACAAGAGAAAATATCAATGCGTTAATCAAGCAATGGCTAGATTCTAGAAAGCTAGATAATATCGCTCTTTTAAGCATTGATATTGACGGGGTGGATTATTTTGTATGGGAGGCAATAGAATGTGTGAATCCTGCTATTGTGGTGATTGAGTATAATGCGATATTTGGAGAAAATCTTAGTGTCAGTGTGCCTTATCGGGCAGACTTTGAGCGATTTTCATCGTATTTTAGTGGGCTATATTTTGGTGCAAGTATAAAAGCTTTAATCTCACTTGGCAAAGCTAAGGGGTATGTGTTTATCGGGGCAGATTCTAGCGGGACAAATCTGTTTTTTATCCATACAAGCTTAGAATCCAAGCTCTGCTTTGCTACCGCTCCTTTGCAGGAGTATTGCTCCACACACCACGCAAGGCAAAGTCGCGACACATTTGGCAATCTCTCATTTTTGCAAGGTGATGAGAGATTTGATAGTATTAAACACCTGCCCTTGCATACTTGCAAAGATTTTAACTAACATTTTAATAAACAAAAAGGAGATAAGATGAGAACACAACACAACAAACACCATATCCCTTGTAAAATCTGCGGCACACAAAGCCAGTTTGCTTTTTTCGCACAGATTTTGCATCAATTCAATGAGCCTTTTTACAAATGTCAAAACTGCGGATTTTTAAGCTGCGATGACGCCCACTGGCTACCACAAGCCTACAAAAATGCAATCAACATTTCAGACACAGGCATAGTAGCTAGGAATCTTTACTTGTATAAAATCGTATCCTGCGTAGCAACAATATTTTTTGCTATGGCTAAAAGAGAGATTTTAAGGGGGGGGGGGGGGATAAGTGAAAAGAGTTTGCTTGATTTTGGTGGTGGGAGTGGCTTACTCGTGCGATTGCTCCGTGATGTGGGGATAGAGAGCTATTGGAGTGATGAATATTGTGAAAATCTTTTTGCTAGGGGATTTGAATGGCAGGAGAATATAAAGCCAACTTTGGCAACCTGCTTTGAAGTTTTTGAACATTTACCAAATCCTAGAGAGCAAATAGATTCTATGTTAAAAATCTGTCCCAACCTACTTTTCTCTACCGAGCTTCTCCCCTGCCCTATTCCAGAATCTAATGGGGCAAATGCGTGGTGGTATTATGGCTTTTCTCACGGACAGCATATTAGCTTTTACACTTACAAATCCCTAGAACTCATCGCTAAAGCACACAATCTGCATTTTTGCTCCTATGGGGGATTGCATTTATTTAGTCAAAAACACATCTCGCCTTTGCATTTTAAATGGATTGTTAGACTTGCACACCATGGACTCTTTGCACTCGTTTCTCGTCGCTTTACACCTAAAACAATGATCGATTCCAAAATGTTAAGCACCGGATGTATGTAAATAGAAAACTCCCGGGTATTACCTACCTTCCAGGCTTCTTAGCATAGAGATTGGGGTAGTAGTCTTTGAATCGCCTGTGAAACCAAAACCAGCCTGCAGGATTGCTTTGCACGACTTTTGTTGTAATATCAGCTTGATCTTGCGTGGCTTTTTGTAAATCGCTGGCGGGATCATCTGTGCATGGGGTGAAAATCGGCGGAAAAAACCGAATCACAAAGCGTGAATAATCTTTATTCATATCGATAAACACCGGCACGATGGGGATTTTAAATCGACGCGAGAGCACGGAAGCTATGGGCGTATGGCTCGCTTTCTTGCCCATAAACTCCACACAAACACCTTCGTTTGATGAGATGCTTTGATCCACCAAAATCCCTGCCACTGCATTACCTTGCCCATAGAATCGAAGTAGATTACGAAACGCCCCAGACTTATCGATAAATTTTACACCCTGAAGCTCACGCCGAGAAATGATGAGCCTATCGATACTAGCAATCCCAGTAAGCCGTCCAAGACTTGCCATTTTATGTGGCTCAAGGCGCGGTGGGAGAAAAGTCGCTAGCGCTTCCCAGTAGCCAAAATGCCCAGAAATCAACACTGCACTACCATACTTTTCAAGGCTTTGCTGAATGTAATACTCATCAATGATATCAAATCGCTGCTTGTGGATATAGTATGGGATTTTAGGGATTCTAATACTCTCTAAAATCACAAATGCAAAATTCTGGTAACAGCGCTTGATAATGGATTTTTTCTGCGCGAGAGTAAGGGAATCTCCATAGATGAAATGCAAATTTGTCAGCGCGTCATTATAGCGGCGCTTATTGTCTAAAAGACACATAAGAAACCCAAGCCCCTTGACAAACACCAAAAATCCAGCATGTGGAATCACTGCTAGGAATGCGCCAAACCCACTCACAAACCAGCCCAGTAGCACACCTATAATATTCATGCGATTATGCTCACTATTGCCACTGCCTCTACCCCCTACTCTCGAGGAAAGTAATCAAAACATGCGTAGGCGCAATAAATTTTTCGACAGATTCTCGCGCAAGCGTGAGCGCAGTATTTGCAGTGATAAAAAGTGTGCCATTCTCATAGCTATATTCAAGCTTAGATCCCCCGGTGAGACACAGCGAGTAAGCCAGCGAGAGAATGAAGCTTAGCCACTGGAGATATTGGATTGGCGGCATGATATCCGTGATATGCGCGATTGCGTCATCTTGTGGGATACGCTTATTGAGATATTCAAGCAGCAAACAGAGAATCGCCCGATCTGTGTGCGAAAATCCATAATCCAATCCATGCAGCAAGACATACGCGCCATGGTCCATACGCCCATAGAAATTCAAAAACCCACCCACCTCGCACAGCTGCGCAGCGATTGTAAGGTAATGTTTGCTAGATTCTGGGAGAGCATGCACACTAGAGAGCACATCAAAAATCGCACGCGCCTCTTTGGCGATGAGTTTGCCCCATTTATCCACCACACCAAAGCGGTCTTTAAGCGCAACAAATGACGGATAGATTCCAGTGGGGAAGCGATATTTCTGCGTGCGTAGCATATCCGCCAGAAACACCCCCTCCCGCACACCCACACCACTTGTAGTAATCGTATGCGCACCAAAATGCTCCAGCAGCATAGAGAAAATCAGCGCACCAGAACGGATAGTATCACGCCTATCTTGCGGGACGCCCAGACTTGCCAAGCTTTCTTCTTTTGTCTTATAGATTGTCTGGATAAATGATTTGATACTTTTGCTAGGCATTTCGTAGCCATGGATAGTTTTTATAGGATATTTGTGCTGCTTAGAGTGCATTTTGGCTAGTGCGCGGATCGTCCCGCCAATACCAAAAACATTATCATGCGAGAAATGCACCGGAATCTTGCGTAGCTCCTGCTTGATAAAGTCTTTTGCCGCATCGAGATTTTTATGATCGAAAAACAGCTCTTTTAGGCGGATTGTGCCAAGGCGAAGCGAGATGACTTCTCTTACATCGCCATTCTCGATAATCGCGCACTCCGTGCTACCACCACCGATATCAATGGTAATCCCGCTTTTTTTATGCGAGAGATTTGCACAGGCAATCCCGCCATACCACGCCTCTCTCTCACCATCAATAATCTTAATCTGCACGCCACTCTCTTTGCGCGCTCTTTGGAGAAACTCCGCACGATTAGGTGCATCACGCACAGCAGAAGTCGCCACACACAGGAGCTTCCTGGCATTGTGTCGCTTAGCTATGGCGCTAAATTCTCTTAGCGCACTAATTGCGCGCCTGATTGGGATCTCTTGGAGATAGCCATCGTTTTCGTAGCAACCCTCAGAAATACGCACGCGCGATTTGTTTTCATAGACGAGACGGAATCCATAGCGACTAGTTTTTTCAAAAATCGCCATTCTTGCAGAGTTTGAGCCAATGTCAATCACTGCAGTGATTTTTGCCATTACTCGCCTTTGCTTAATTGCTCAAATTTAAACTTCAGCTCTTCTAGGCTCTCGCTATTATCCGGATCTGGGACGATCGCGTCCTTAGGACAGACACTCACACAGCTTGGCTCATCATAGTAGCCCACACACTCTGTGCAGTAATCTGGATCGATTTGATAGATAGGGTCGCCCTCCTCTATCGCATCATTTGGACATTCCTCCAAGCACGCATCACATGCGATACATTCATCATTGATCATCAAACTCATGCTTCTTCCTTAGTGCAAAATTTAGGCAAAACAAAAGCGTTTTTCTAACCAAAATTATCTTAAAATCAAATAATTACACGCTTTTACACGCCTTGTGAAGTAATTTGGGCTTTGAGATATTGATAGCGCAAATTTTCGCGCTCATTTTGCAAGCGGCGATTTTCTTCTTTGAGCAAGTCGCTTTGCGTCTGGAGCTTGTTGATATCGCGACTGACATAGTAAATCGAGCTACTAAGCCAGATTTTAGGCACAAATGCAAGCAACGCCAAGAAAAACCCCGCATACGCGACAACAAGATAACGCACGCTAAGCCCACTTTGTGTTTCCTCATCATGGAGCAAAGATTTCTCACTAGAATCCACTCGTATTTCTTGGTATTCATTAAATTCACTATGCTCTTGCATTGCTCTCCTTTGCCTTTGGTGTAGTGGCTTTGGTTTTAGATTCTGGTGCATGTAAGCCAAATGCCCGAAATTTCGCACTTCTAGCGCGCGGATTGGCTCGCAGCTCTTGCTCACTGGCAATTATGGGCTTTTTGGTTAGGACTGCACCTTTGGCATGATTATTGCCGCACTCACAGCGCAGCACATGCTCTTCACAGACACATGATCTCGCCCAGGATTTGAATGTATCTTTGACAATGCGATCTTCAAGCGAGTGAAAGCTAATAATCCCAATGATACTTCGCAAGGCTTGTGGCATATCTTGCCCATAATCTATCCCACACAACACCGAGTCGCTAGAATCCACCTCGCGTGCGATAGATTCTAGCAGGCTTTTTAGCACGCTTAGCTCACTATTAACTTCGATTCGCAGTGCTTGAAATGCCAGAGTAGCTGGGTGGATTCTACCTCGGCTAGAGCGAAAATGCTTTGCTAGAAAATCACTAAGCTCTCTAGCACTATAGAATCCATTTACATCACGCTTGGCTTTCATGGCAAACTCCTTAATCAAGCGCGCCATTTTTGCAGACTCCGCCACTTCGCCAAACTTACGCAAAATCTCGCCAAGCGCAAACTCCCCATACGAGGCGATAATATCACTCGCAGTGCTTGAAAGCCTAGAATCCATACGCATATCTAGTCTATCACTTTGGAATCCAAATCCACGCGATAAATCATCAAGCTGTAGCGAACTCACCCCAATATCTGCCAGAATCCCCACCACACGCCCACCACATGACCGAGCATGCTTAAAAGCACTCTCAATACCCTGGGCAAAATTATCATGAAAGAGTATAGGAGGGAATTTTGGCGCGAGTTTGGCGAGATTCTCCCGAGCGATTGCAATCGCCTGGGCGTCCTGATCAATCCCAATTAGCTGCAGGTGTGGGCAAGACTCTAGGATTTTACTACTATGTCCGCCAAGCCCCAGCGTGCAGTCGATAAATATCGCTGGACTAGATTCTGGCACATGCGCACTTAATGCAAGCACAGGAGCAAATGTCGCAAGCACATGATCAAGCAGCACAGGGATATGTCTTGCGCTCATCTTCTACTATCCTTTGCCTTTGGGAGCTATTTGGGGCTATTTTGATTGCTCTAAAGTTGTCCTAATCACCATGGAAATCCGCAAAATATGCCGCAATGGTAAGGGGTTTTTGATAAAAATAAAGTAAAAGCGCTTAGGAAATAAGCCAAAATATAAGACAAAACAAAATGGGCAAATAGCTTGATATACAATGCAGCAGGGGGATTTGGCAGGCAGTCGTAATGCGTCAAATGCGAGCATAAGATAGAGCAGCCAAGCCTTGCTGGGCTTGGCGATGATTAGGCAGTAGATTCTAGAGCTTAGCGTTTGCGTAGATTTTGGCGGAGTCTTTGTGCCAAGCCCCAGAGATGAAGCTGCATGAGCATGCCCTTTAGCAGAAGCTTCATCGCGGTTCGTATAGGCTTATCCTCATGGGCGTGCAAAAAAGCTTCTATCCATTTGCTTTTTTCTTCCCAGATGTAGAAATGCGCAGCATACATCGGGGACACCACAGGAGCAAACCCAAAAAGATCCGCCTTGCTCTCATGGACAAAAATCATAATATTTTGCCGATACCACCATAAGATTGACTCATCTTCCCAAATCTTCTCTCGCAGGCAATCAATACAAACATAGCCCTCCTTAGCAAACAAATCCGCCCAATATCCAGGAGACTGCTCATTGACATGATGCACCCCGCCCTGATAGGGGATCGCCGCAGAGAAAAGCACGACATTTGAAAGCGAAGTAAGGAGTTTTACGAAGTTTGGAGCAAATTCTGGATATAAATGTTCGGCGACTTCCAAGCTCTGTGCGAGCTCAAAAGGCTTAGAAAGCGTAGCTAGATCCTTAGATTTAGGCAGATTTTTTGGAGCTAGAGAGTCCCCCCCCCCCGTTTCTACACTATGTGCGAGAATCTCGTGCGCGACCTGCAAGCTTTTGTTAAAATCCTGCGTCAAATCCACTTGCCCATACTCACTTACACTGATATAGCGCTCGTTCGCGCCCACATCATTGCCATCAAGCCCAGCGACTACCACACCAGGATCAAGCTCTCTCCATACGCTAAGCCAAGTTCCTAGCCCGCAGCCCACATCTACCACGCTACTTGGCTTATACCAGCCACGCAGCAGCGATATAATCTGCTTAGCCGATGTGCGTGCCATCACCTGATCGCCGTAGAATTTCCTGTCATACACTTGAGTGAGTTCCATACCATTTCCTTAAATCAAAGTTTAGATTCTAGCTACGCCAGAAGTCGGTGATTTTAGCAAAAATCCACTAAAACCCGCATAATACCCGCGCTAAAGAGATAGGAGCGCGCCTAGAATCATCTTCAAAGCATGCAGGATTCTGGCAAATTCTAAAAAGTAGGGCAGTGGCAAACTCTAGGGATTTTGCTGTTCTTTTTTGTAGCTATATTTTGGATCATTGGCTAGATCATCGAGGGATTTTTGTGTGCGCTTGTAGGCTTTATAAATATTTAAAATCGCAGCACCCACCCCCCAAAATGCACCAACACCAAGCCCCCAGGCACTACCTGTGAATCTCTGGAGCAAAATCCCAAGCCCAAGCCCAAGCAAAATCGCTACTACAATCGAAATCCCAAGGCTTAAATCATACGCGCTGTTAATAATATTCTGCGCGCGCGGAGACTTGGGGCTGGAGACTGATGCGCTCGAGTCTGCTGCCTTAGATTCTCCAGAGTCTAGGGCAGCAGAGTCTGTGGCAAGCCCCGCCCTGGCTTCCCTAGATTCTGGCTTTGGCATGCTAGAATCTAGCTTCTCATTTTTCTCCATGTGCTTACCCTTGATTTGCGGATTCTGCAGCGATTGCTGCGAAACTCTCCCTAGCTGCGCTAATGCTTTCATCAATCACGCTTTCATTCATAGGCGCGCAAATAAATCCTGTCTCAAACTGCGAGCAAGCCAGATACACGCCGCGCTGGAGCATTTCTTGATGAAATTTGGCAAAAAGCTTGGTGTCTGCACGCTTAGCGTCATCAAAATCCCGCACAACTCCATCAAGGAAGAAAAACCCAAACATACTCCCGCGCACCGCCGTGCTTATGGAGAATCCAAACTCCCGCGCACTAGATTCTAGCCCGGTAGTAAAACGGCGCGCAAGCGACTCAAGACGCTCATAGAGGTCTTTTTCACGCGTGAGCTTTTGTAGCATGGCTAGCCCTGCGGCAGTAGCGATAGGGTTGCCACTTAGCGTGCCTGCCTGATAGACTGCGCCTGCGGGAGAGAGCATATCCATAATCTCCGCACGCCCGCCAAAGGCAGCCAGCGGCATACCACCGCCAATCACCTTGCCAAAGCACACCAAATCTGGCTCGAGATTGACATAATGCTGGATTCCATTGCGTGCAGCGCGAAAGCCACTCATCACTTCATCGACAATAAGCACAATCCCATGCTCATCACATAGGGCGCGCAAAGCCAGCAGAAATTCTGGTGTGGCAGGGACTAGCCCCATGTTGCCGGCGATTGGCTCGATGATGATTGCGCCCACTTTGCCACTAGCTTCTATACAACCACGCACAGATTCTATATCGTTGTAGCGCGCCACCAGTGTATGCACACTTAGATCTGCTGGCACACCAGGAGAGCTAGGGGTGCCAAATGTCGCGCATCCACTACCAGCACTCACCAGCAGGCTATCGCTATGCCCGTGATAGCAGCCATCAAATTTGATAATATCATCACGCCCACTAAAAGCGCGCGCTAGGCGGATTGCGCTCATCGTCGCTTCCGTCCCAGAGCTTACAAACCGCAACTTATCTATACCATTATAGTTAGCAATAATAGCTTTTGCTAGCTGGGTCTCTGCACGAGTGGGCGCACCAAAGCTTAGACCGCTTTTAATCGCCCCTTGCACCGCACTTAGAATCTGCTCATCGCTATGACCAAAAAGTAGCGGACCCCAACTTTGCACAAAATCAATGTAGGCATTGCCATCGTTGTCGATAAGATAGCAGCCCTCACCCCTCTGGATAAAAAGCGGTGTCCCGCCCACGCTTTTAAACGCACGCACCGGGGAATTTACCCCACCTGCGATAACTTGCTTGGCTTCGTTAAAGTCGTTGATGCTTGTATAGATACGATTTTCTCGCTCGATTGTTTGTGTATCTAGCTGCATGCTTGCTCCTTGCTTGGATTAAGATAAATATGCTTGGGCTATTTTGGTCATTTGCACACTTTGGCAAATAGCTTCCAGAATCTAGCTAGATTCTGGCTAGATATAGTCGATTTCTTTTGGCTTTTTGGACTTCATGATAAGACGGCGCACATCAGTGATCCCCTTGGAAGTGCCTATCATAAGTAGCTTGCACTCGCTAGTGATAACCATATCCGCATCTGGCATGGCAAAATATTTGCCATCTTTTTGCGTGATCCCCACGATAAAAACTTTCGCAATCTCCCCGAAATGCCCCTCTTTAAGTTTTTTGAGCACTAGCCAGCTATATTTAGGCACAAGCACCTCCTCTAAATCTAAACCGCTGTTGTTTTTATACGCGAAACGCTCAAGGAGATTTTGCATATCTGGGCGAAGTGCCATGGCGCTAATGCGCTGCGCCATAAGCTTTGGCGCAGAAATCACCGTATCTGAACCAAGCTTCTGGAGCTTTTGCTCATCTTCTTCGGAATCTGCGCTTGAGATAATGTAGAGAGGCTTGCGATTAAGCTCCTGGGCAAAGAGCTTAGCAGACACAATGAGTGCGATATTATCCGAAAGATTTTTGGAAAATGTTACCACTCCGCGTGCAGCAGATAGACGGGCTTTGAGCATAGCGACATTTGTGTGCGGATCGCCTAGGATATAGTAGGGATATTTATGCTCGATGGCTTGCTTTTCAAAATCCGGACTAGAATCCACCACAACAAACGGAATCTGTGCCTCGCGAAACTGCTTACTAAGCTCGATTGTGTATTCGTTGTGGTAGCAGATGACATAGTGATTGCGCAAGCGCGCGATATTATGTATCATTTTTTTCTCCTTCAAAAGACCTGTGAGCACCCCAGTATTTACCACACTTACGATAAAAGCCATGCTAAATGTGATGATCGCTGCACCACTAAGCATAAGAAACGCAGTGAAAAGCACAGTGATAGCATTAAAGGTCTTTTCATTGAGCGCACCAAAGCCGGTATTTGTAAATGTATAGGAGGACTGGAAAAATGCCTGCACAATGTCGTAATCTTCAAGCAGGAAATACCCAAGCGTGCCAACTAGGATAAAAACTTGGATAAGAACTAGCGGGAGTCGAAAAGTCTTAAACTGCTCATAGAGCTGCGGGGAGAGATCAATGTCTGGCTTGGAGGAATTCCCCCAGTGCAATGCGCTCTTGAGCTTTTTGAAAAACGCCATCACAATGCCATTTGTAGATGAACCTTATGCGTGCTTTTTCATCGTCCTTAGCGTAGAAGCAGCAACTTTTACACGCATAGATGTGCCATCACTTAGCTTAATGCGGATACTGCGGAGATTGGGGAGAGATCGCTTTTTGGTTTTATTATTTGCGTGGCTGACATTGTAGCCGACCATTGGACCCTTACCTGTGAAAAAACATTTTCTTGCCATGTGATATCCTTTCTGTGATAGTGCTCCCTAGATTCCTAAACCTTTGACCACAATAGCAAAATGCTACAAAAACAAGCTTATAGAATCTAGTATATAATGGAGACTTGCGACAAAATAAGCGCGCATTCTAGCATGAAAGAGATAATTTTATACTTAAGGCTGAAATAGAATGCCAGTCCTTATAAGCATATCGCATTATCGATCACCCTTTCAGCCAGCCTTGCTTGATAAGAATAAAAGGGCATGTGCCATTTGTGTGTGGCTGTGCCATATACACATCATAGCTATACGGACGCAAAATATCCAGCAGCGCAATAAACCCACTATGCGTATCGCCCATGATGATACCCACATACTCAAAAATCTGTGGATAATGACTGGAGAGATCTCGCATAATCTCATATTCCGCACCTTCGACATCGATTTTTAGCATGATGTGTCTAAGCTTATTGGATTCTATGCAATCTTGCAAAACCAAAGAAGCGGGCTTTACTACACATTGCTGAGACTGAATATGCTCACGCTCTTCTGGTGCATATTGCTCCAAGAAAGACAAGTGTGCCGAAGAGATACCATCGCGCTCCGGAAGATAATATGCCGTGATAGTTTGCTCCGTTGTGCCAAGTCCAAAATTATGGAAGTGGATTTTGGAATTAAGATGTGGATTTAATGCGAGATTTTCTGCGGCTTTTTTGGCGATATCAGGGAAAAGCTCGAAAGAAAACACACGCTCCACATATTCCAAGCTTGCAAAATACAACGCACTATAACCACGATTTGCGCCAATATCTAGCACACTATATGTGCGATCCCCCACAATCGCTTTTGGCAGCTCATAAATATGCTCTGCGAAAATCTCCCATGCAATAGCTGGATATCGCATATCAACCTTAATCTTTGTCGCCCCATTATCAAGCAACAGCACATCATTTTCAAAGCATTTTAGACAAAAGCCCTTGCAAAACAAAGGGTGCAGATAAACTAGCAAATTTAAAAATTCATCGACACTATATGCGCGTCTCTTTTTGATATATATATATATATATATATATATATGTTTTGTTAGCCAGCAATAACCTCATAAATCTAGCATACTTGCGTATGCGCTGCCTAAATGTGTCCATTTTATCTCCTTTTGATATGTAAGATTACGCCGGTTTGCCTTGTAATGAGCAGCCCGATACACTCTCTAGCCACTTCTTTAGGATCAAGCAAAGTAGCTGGATTTTCATGTCCAAAGTTTTTTACTCGCATGGGAGTTAATGTGCGCTCTGGGACGACACAATGCACGCGGATACCATCTCGTGCATATTCATCACTTAGAGCTTGTATAAGATTGACAATCGCGGCTTTTGAACTAGAATAAATAGCATATTCTTCCCTACCCCTACTATAAGAGCTTGATGATGCAAAAACCAGCGTCCCGCTAGATTCTGCAAGATAGGCGTATGCATGTTTGGCGATATTGACAGCGCCAATATAATTTGTCGCTATCATCTCATGTATCATCATCTCGTCCATATCTTTCAAATAAGCCTTGTATAGAATGCCTGCCATATTGATTATCACATCGATTCTATGCTCTCTCTCATAGATATCGTGCAAGGCTTTTTGCACAGCACTAGAATCTGCAATATCACAGCCAGCGCTTTTTGATAGCACATGCACTATCGCACCATACTCCCTAAGGATATGTGTCATCTCCGCACCTATCCCAGAGCTCCCGCCAAACACCACAACCACAAGCGCACGCAACGCTTCAAAATCTAGATTCTCATGCAGCTGGGTTGTCTTTAGCTGAAATAGTCTATCAAGCAATGGGACATCTTCAATGCGAGTCAATTTGTGATTATTATATGCTCCTTGCACGATATGGATTGGCACCTGCGGCATGTATTGCTTCACTACTCCACAATCATCAGAGAAGCTATCCAGCGATGAGTTTGCCTCCAAAGCTTTGGCATAAGCACTCCATAATGTGTCAAACCAAAAACACTGCGGCGTTTGTCCATAGAACAGATTCTCTCGCTTTGGGATTGACTCTATCACCAAATCCTTGGCACACACAATCGTATCAATAGCAGGCACCGCTACATCAACAGCCTTATAAGACTCTAATGCACTCAAGCAGTCTTGTATGATTCTCTGTGAAAGCAGCGGTCGAGCAACATCATGAATCAAAACCCTTACAGAATCTAGCGCACTGCAATAATCGTTCATAAAAATTTCGCGCAAAAATATCAGTGCATTATGCGTCGATTGATTGCGCGTTGCGCCACCTGCGACAATCTCAATATGCTTTTTCTCACTATATGCTTTAGTAAGGCTTTTTGTCTCATCGAGCCACTGCGGATTAGACACCAAGATTATAGAATCTATCGCTTTGCACGCACAAAAGATATCAAGCGTATGTTCTATGCAGGTTTTACCAGAAAATTTGACAAATTGTTTTGGCTTCTCAAAGCCAAGCCGAGAACCCTCGCCACCAGAAAGGATTATGGCGATATTTCTTTTGCTCCTCATGGCGCGATTATCCGTGTAGTTTCCACGCATACATTTTTGTCTGCGCTATCGCTTAAAGGGTGAAATTGCCGTATTGTATAGGCGTAATCCTTAGTGATGTGCCAAAGAATCTCTCCCGCACTAGTGGATTCTGGGAGATAAAAATTCTGCGACACAATCTCTTGCCAGAATCGCCCCCTAAGCGCCGCGGTCGCTTCATAATCATCGCAAAATCGCGCCAAAAGCCCTAGTAAATCATCTATGCTACTAGCGATGAGACAGCCCTGCACCACACGCAGCGCCCAGCTATTGAGCTCTGCTTTAAAGCTCCCTTGCGTGTAAATCGTGGGCTTTCCACTTAAAAAGGCATAAATGAGCATGGAGCTAGTATCTGATATCAATACATCTGCGCGCGCAAAGCTTTCAAGGATACTATGGCTCTCGTCCCAGTATCCATATTGCCTAATATCATTTTGCAATTCATTCCACTGCGCTTGGGTCATAAACCTGCCTCCATGCACTAGATGATCATAGAGGTTTGGGTGAGGACGAAAATGCAGGGAAATTTTTCCAGATTTCGCCAAGTCAAGCAGAGGCTTCATATAATGCAAAAAAGTAGAATGCAAATCTTCAGGCGACCATCTAGGCAGATAAAGCACACGGAGCTTGCGAGCACGATTTGTGTGGCTAGATTCTTGGCAGGATTGATCGGTGCTAGGGATAGAAGATGTATATACAGCAGGGCTACTAGAATCTAAATCACGCGTAGCATAGGCGATTAGCTCTTCAAATCGTGCGCTTCCAGTAACTTGGATTCTAAGGAGGCTATTGCCATGCTGCTGGGATTGTGCGACTGCGGCATGAAATGCTGTGGGCGAGAATAGATAATCATAATATCGCAAATGATCGCTATGGTAGGCAATAATACTTCCATTATCCTCGTGTAGCCCAAAGGCATGTATCCCATACTCTACATAACAGAGCTTAGAAGTAAGAGCAATGTGTTTGCTGTGCCAAGGCTCGGGACGCAACTCATTATACGGGCGCGTGGTAAAGCAGTAGTGCGCCCTGCAATCACAAGGAGAGAGGTGGCACACATCAAAGACTCTATGCCCTGATAAATCCGCCATAGACTCCAGTCCCAGCTCATCAAACCCAATAATACAAAGCAGATTCTGCCGGTGAGCACTAGAGCTAGCAGACGCAGTATCCAAATACGGCATTGCTAAATGCTGTATCGCCAAATCTCGCTGCATGATAACTTGACACTGCATTTTAGCAGCAAATTCCCTTAGTGATTGGCTCGCTCCTAAATCATAGAATCTGGCGCCAGTAACCCTTGAGGGCATAGCAAGCACGATGATCTCAAATACCGGATTTGTCAAAAGTGCGTTAGCTATAGGCTCAAGTGCCTCCCAGCTCGCACCCCAGTCATTATAAAAAAGCACACGGATTTTTTGTGCTTGTGTGGCGTGGGGCGAGCTGGGCGAGCGGGATAAATGGGGTAAGAAAGCAAGCGGTGGGGCGACTTTACGCGCAAGATAGAGCCTGCTAAACTCCCTATCTCTGCGCTTTTTATACAGATATGCGGATAGAGATTTTCTTATAGGGGGGGGGGCAGCAGAGCTTAATGCTAGATTTTATCGCTTGCTTAATTTGTGTGTAGATAGATTGCATAGCACTCACCACTCAAATATTGTTTTAGCGCGCTTGATTGCAGCATAGGGAATAAAGCCACTAGAATCTAAAGCTTCACTTACTGCTTCTTTTGCTAGCCAAACACCCTGCTCATCGGCTTTCATCAGTGTGCCTACAATCTCTTGCTTATCAAGCAGTCTAATTTGCACCACCTCTCCACAAGAGAGCATAAAATGTCGTGGATTTTTCAGCACGCGCTCAATCCCAGGAGAGCTAACTTCAAGCATATATGCGTCTTTTATCACATCTTTGACATCAAGTAGCGGAGATATAGATTCTGATACAAGTGCGCAGTCATCGAGGCTCACGCCGCCATCTTTCATAATGCTAATGCGCAAAACTAGATTCTCGTTTTCCTTAAGCAAAGCAATATCATAAAGCCTGCAACCGCAAGAGACAATCGCTTCTTCTAAATCTCTCTCTATTGCGCTAAGCTCCATATCTCTACTCCTAATCTACTCTTTTTGCTAGTTATCTATATCCACGCCTGGCTTGTTTGGCTTAACGCTTTGCTCTGCAATACTAGCAAAAAGTCGTTCGAGATTCTGCACTCTATCCATACTCTCATCGATAACAAACTCCAGCCTAGGGCATTTATACCAGCCACTATTGCTTAGCACATACTCGCGCAAAATCCCCTGCGCACGACGCAGCATTTTGAGAATCTGGGCTTTATCCTCGATATCAGTATGGATAAATACCTGTGCATGATACTTACCTCTCGAGCATACCACATCTGTGATACTCACACTGCTAATTCGACTATCTTCAAGACTACTAAGTGCTTCGATCAAAAGCTCTTTTAGCAATGATTGTGTGCGCTCTAAATGTATTGACATGCGTCCCAGACCTCATACACCTTAATCTAACCCCAACCTAGCCCGTGCCACAAATACCAGCCTAGATCTTTTGCGCTTTTTGCACTTCGATAAAAGACTCAAACACATCGCCCACTCTAATATCATTGTAATTCTCTAGCATAATCCCACATTCATAGCCTTTGGCAACTTCTTTGGCATCATCTTTAAATCGCTTTAAACTTGCCACACTACCGGTATGGATCACCACGCCATCGCGGATTAGGCGGATTTTGACCCCGCGCAAAATCTTACCATCAGTTACCATGCACCCAGCGATTGTGCCAACTTTAGCGATACTAAATGTATCACGCACTTCAGCTTGTCCAGTATTTTCCTCTTCGACCACTGGAGACATGAGACCAGAGATAAGGGCTTTGACATCATCGATGACATCATAGATCACCGAGTAGGTCTTGATCTCCACGCCATGCTCTTTGGCTTTCATTTTTACTATCCCAGTGGGGCGCAGTCCAAACCCTAGAATCATGCTATTTTCACTGGCTGCAGCAAGTGCGACATCACTCTCACTAATACCTCCCACTCCAGAGCCAATGAGATTAACTTGCACTTCATTATTGCTTAGTTTCTGCAAGCTCTGTGAAATCGCTTCGAGACTCCCTTGCGTATCAGCCTTGATAATGAGAGGGATATTTTTAAGCTGTCCTTTTGCCACCATTTCACTAAGCTCATCAAAGGATACTTTTGTCGATTTGCTAAGCTCTTTTTGGCGCAAGTAGTTTGCAAGCTTTTGGGCATTTTCACGCGCCTGTGTGTCGCTCTCTACGACATGCAGTATGCTCCCAGCACTTGGGACTTCAGAGAGTCCAGCGATAGAAGCCACGCTTGAGGGTGTGAGCCTATCAATACTGCGCCCCAGATCGTCGCTCATCGAGCGCACGCGCCCATACGCTGTGCCAGCATAAATAGGGTCGCCGACCTTGAGTGTGCCCTGCTTGATAATAATTGTCGCCACTGGACCCCTGCCCTTTTGCACACTGCCTTCAAGAACCACACCCTGCACGCCAGAAGTTGGCGAGGCTTTGAGCTCGAGCACTTCGGCTTGGAGCAAAATCGTCTCAAGCAGCACATCTACACCCTCACCTGTTCTGGCAGAGATAGGGATAAACTCATACTCCCCACCCCAATCATTTGGGACAAACCCGAGCTCTGCACACTCGGATTTTAGCTTATCTGGATTGGCACTTTCTTTGTCCATTTTATTCATGGCGATAATGATTTGCACATTTGCCGCTTTTGCATGATTTAGTGCCTCAATCGTCTGCTGCTTCACACCATCGTCTGCTGCAATGACAATGATAGCAATATCTGTGATTTGTGCCCCACGGCTACGCATTTCGCTAAATGCTTCATGACCTGGAGTATCGATAAAACTAATGAGTTTGCCATTTTTCTCCACCATATACGCCCCAATATGCTGCGTAATCCCACCTGCCTCACCGCTAGCTATGCGCGACTCACGAATATAATCAAGCAGCGAAGTTTTCCCATGATCAACATGCCCCATGATTGTAACCACAGGCGGGCGCTCGGTAAGATCTTTTTCATCAATGATGACTTCTTGGGATTCTGGTTCTTGACTTTGGATAGAGACTTCGATTTGCAACTCTTCAGCTAGAATCTCAATCGCATCGCGATCAAGAAAATCATTCTTCGTCGCCATAAGCCCAAGTCCAAAGAGAATCTTAATCACCTCCGTCAGTGGTCTGCCCGCTGCATCAGCAAACTCATATACGCGTATTTCTTCTGGAATTGTGATGGCATTTTTCGCAACCTTGCTCATATCCACTGATTGGCGTTGGGGCTTTTTTCGACGGCTACGACTAATGGAGCGATGCTCGCTTAGCCATGGATTTTTGCGCTGGATTTTTACGCGATCCGTGATAGCTTGGCGCACTTCGTTTTCTTTGTCTTCATCGACCACCTCACGATCACTAAAGTCAAAAAGCATAATTTCATCTTGCTCTTCATCATAATCGCTTCGATGTGAGTCGAAATTTCGATCAAGCAGTTCGATTTTTTGCTCATTACCCTTGTGCGATATGGCGGCTTTTTTGGGTTTTTTGGGTTTTTTGGTTCTAGGCTCATTTTGGGCAAGCTCTTGGCTCATAAGATCGTGGATTGAAGGCATGTAGGCGGGAGACTTTCTGGAGGAAGGAGATTCTGGCGTGCTAGATTCCGTAGTTTTACGCACGATACGGATTCCAATATTACGCTGAGCTAGAGTGGAATCTCGCTTAAACTCCACTTCCTGCTTAGATTCTGCGCTCTCATGGCTGGACTCTTTAGTGGATTTTTTGGCGCCTCTTAACTCTTTTTTTGAATTCTCTTTAGCTTGAACAGATTTTTCCTCATCTTCTTGCAGAATTTCTTCTTTTGGCTGGGCTGATTTTTTTACAGATCTTTTGGACTCTTTTGTAGATTCTTTAGGGGCTTTGTCTTTGGCACTGCTCTTGACAGCAATCTTGGTTGAAGCTTTATCTTTATTGGCAGCCTTGGCAGCTTTCTTTTTGGCTGGTTCTGGGTTTGGCATATTATTTACGCCTGTTAGGACATACTCGGCAAGAATTTCTGCAAGCGATTCATCAATAGAGCTTGTCGTATTCTTGACATCAAGCCCAATCTCTTTGGCTTTTTCAAAGACTTCCTTAGGCTTTTTTGCAATTTCTGCGGCAATATCTGCGATTTTCATTTTACCCATGATTTACAATCTCCCTAATCGCTACAAGCCCCTTGTGCTTATCTCTCACAGCGCCAAAACGCGCCAGGGCTTTTGCGACTTTCCTTTCACAATTACTACATTCTCCACACAGATAGAAGCTTCTTCCAAAGCCTACAAATCCCACTACCTGCCCATCACACATGCTAAATCTCGCAAGCTCTGCTTGCAAGAAACGCTCACGACAAGCCACACACATACGAGTGGGCTTATAGACAGACTCACAGAAACGATCAGTAGAAAAAGACATTAAACCCCGTTTGTGCTTTGATGAGCGGGATTTTAGCTAATTTTTCTTAAAAATTTCCATGGATAGCATTAAGGAGCATCAAGACAGGTATTGCTCCTAGAATCCAAGCAACCCACTGCGAGAATTCATCAAGATTCTGCCACCAGAATCCACTCGCCAATCGCAAGCAAATCTTATCTCAAAGCCCCATCGACACAAATCCCTACAATCCACTCTGTGGTTTCTACTTGCGCAAATCCTTAGCTGGCGGATAAACAAAAAATGTCTTGCGCTCAACTTGGATATTATCATCATCGACTGCATAGGCTTTGATAACTATATGCTCTAGCAAATCTTTGTCCTCCAGTGCAGAATCCAGCGGAGATCTTGCCGATATAGTTACCACGCTCTTGCTCTTACTGCCAGCACGCACAGAGACAGGATCGCTTGGCGCGATGATTTCGAGTTTTTCATTATCTAAAATCTCGAAATAAAATTTATGATCTTTAGAGTCCGTATTCTCGACCAAAAATGTATAGTAATTATGCACTGCACCACTTTTGCGTATGGAGTAGGCTTGCGTATTTCTATCAATATTTAGCAGCATGGTTTCTTTATTACTTCCCACAATAAGCACAATCGAGAAAATCACAGCCAGCACAATGATATAGCCAATGGTTTTCATGCGGAAATAGCGCACTTTTGATTTTGAGCTTACCGCATTTGGCGAGCTCCAGCGCACAAGCGATGGGCGATTATAGTGCGCCATGACACTAGTGCAGGCATCAACGCATTCAAGGCAGTTAATACACTCTAGCTGCATGCCCTTACGGATATCAATATGCGTAGGACAGACTTTCACGCAAGCCACGCAGTTTGTGCATTCGTTAGCTTCATTTTGTTTTTTAGGAGCGAGCGGATTTTTCTCGCCATTTGGAGCATAGACAGCCCCGCCTCGATCACTATCATAAATCGCCATAATTGTGTCATTGTCATAGAGCACAGACTGCACGCGAGCATAAGGACAGACATAAACACAAAAATTCTCCCCAATCAGCGTGGCATCAAAGAGCAAAAACAGCCCAATCCCAAGCCAGAATCCTAGCAATATGGTATGCTCAAGAGGGTTACTCATATAGGCAAAAAAGTCATGCGGTGGCACAAAGAAAAAGAGAAAATTCGCCGCGGCAGTAAAAGCTATAAGTGAGAAAATCGCCATGGCAAGGAGCTTTTTAAGCTTATTGCTCATGAGACTAAAATCTGGCGCCTTTTGTTTATTGTCGATTCGCTTGCGCAAGCCCAAAAGCTTGGTCTCAATCCCATCGCGGTAAATCACACGAAACATCGTCTGCGGACAGCCCCAGCCACACCACACACGCCCCCCAAGGGTTGTCATAAAAAATATCCCCACAAAGAGCATGATAAGCAAAAATGGCATGAGATAAAGCTCTTGCACACTAAATACCGTGCCTAGGAGGTGCAGCTCTTTATGATCAAATGAGAGCAAAAAGATTTGATTGCCATTTATTTGGATAAACGGCAAGGACAGCGCGATAACCGCAATGCACGCATAGACAATATAACGCCTGTATCGATAGGGAAAAATAGCCGACTTAGCCTGTGTGGAATTGTGCATAATCTCTCCTTAACTGCTTACGCTTTGTGAGCCTTTGACACTGGATTTTGCTATTTAGGACTGGTCTATGGAACCCCTTTTAAGCGCAAACTCTCAAAAATTATATAACTTTAGGAAAAAAAGTCAATAATCAAGCCCACCCTGTTTTCCGCCTAACTTTATCCATGTCTAGACACAATCTCTTGTAGGAGCATGCTGGATTTTAAGGTGGCTGGATTCTAGTCTGGATCCAGTATATCTCTATGCACCCCTACAAGCTCCTTGGCGTATAGAGTGCCAAAATAAGCGCTGGGAGCGCAAAAAGTGCAGCAAAGATTGGATTCCACCCGATTCCCAAATGTGCGAAAACCACCCCGCCCAGCGCACTCGCACTCGCAATCCCCACATTAAACGCCCCCTCATTCACGCTAATAGCGCTATCTTCAAAACCCTTGGCATATTTGTGTGATGAGAGGATTGCCAGAGATTTTAGCGGTGAAATTGAAGCAAATGCCACCATGCCCATAAGACAGAGATTGATAAGCACAAGCACCTGTGAATACGCACTAAGCGCCATAAGCGCATAAATCACCACCTGCGCACCAAGCATAAGCCTAAGCGATAGAACCGAGCCCTTAGCATCGGTAATCTTTCCACCCAGCAGATTCCCCACCACCGCACTACCACCATAAAGCAGGAGAATCGAGGCAATCGAAGCGCGATCGAAGTTCGAAAGACTTAGCAGCAGCTCTGCAATGTAGGTATAGATGACAAAGCTCGCCCCGCAAGTGCAAGCCGTAATAATATAGGCGCGCAGGAGCTTTGAGGCTTTTAGTGCGAGAAAAAGTCCTTGGATATGCGTGCGCTGTGATCTCACGCGCGGCATGATAAGCAGCACACTAAGTAGCGCGATACTTGTTAGTCCAACAATAAGCCAAAAAATCGCCTGAAATCCAAACTGCTGCCCGACAAATGTCCCCAACGGAATCCCCGTAACAAGTGCGATTGTAAGCCCTGAAACCATGAGTGCTAGGGCGGTGTTTTCTTTGCCAGCTTTAGCGATTTTTACCGCAGCTATTGTGGCAATAACGAAAAATACCCCGTGCATACACCCCGCTATGAAGCGTGCAATAAGCGTGAGATAGAAACTCTCACTCACTGCGACGATAAGATTTGCTAGTAAAAAAATACCAAGATTTAACATAAGCTGATGCTTGCGATCAAGTCTGCTGATAGGGATTGTCAAAATCGGGGCGCCTACAACCACACCAACAGCATAAATCGTAACAAGCCAGCCCGCCACAGGCTGGGAAACCATAAAATACTCCGCCACATCTGGCAAAATCCCTGCGACGATAAACTCCGTCACCCCCATGCAAAATGCACTAAGAGCTAGGGCTAGAATGCCTTGGGGAGAGGGCTTTTGCTTATGTATAGATGTGGGAGATACGGGTGTTTCTAGGGGCTGGTTTTGTGTTGGCATAGGAGCTCCAAATAAAGAGAATCTAAAAATCCATGGCAAATAAAGGCGCGGATTCTAAGGTTTTTTAACTTAAGAGTTTTTTAGATACAATGCAACCCAAAGTAGCAAAATCCAGCACAATAATGCAACAGATACACGAAGGATAATAATGCCACGCCCACATGCAAGAGTGTTCAAAGAAGCACTGCAAACATTGCCACTATTCCTATGCCTAAGCTGCCTTAGCTTGCCGCTTGGCGCGCTAGAGTTTGCGCAAAATTCCAGCGCGCAGCCCAGTAGTGCAGATTCTAGCATTTTGAATTCTAGCCCAGAATCTAACGCACCAAAACCCAAGATGCGTGGCAAAATTGTGGGCGGGATTGCGATAAAAGTCAATGGCGATCCAATCACAATCCACGAGATTCTAGACCTAAGCGCCAAGCAGCACATCACTAAAGACAAAGCCCAAGCTATTCTTATCGCCCAGCGTCTCAAGACCCAAGAGATAAAGCGGCTTAATATCAACATAGATGATGTGCGCCTTGAGCAAGAGATAGAATCTATCGCCTCGCACAATAACCTAAACTATCAGCAATTTATCCAAGCTCTCCACCAACAAGGAATGGATATAGATACCTATAAACAAAAGTTAAAAGAAGGCATACAAACTCGCGAGCTCATGCGCAATATCCTGCTCTCTTCTGATACTTCTAGTGAAGCAAGTATGCGTGCCTACTATAATAAGCACAAAAATGAGTTCATCTCCGCTACGCAGGTGCAGACCATGCGGTATAGCGCCAAAGACCCAAAGCTCCTAGAACGCGCGATTGCCAATCCCAGCGTAAGCCTAAGTGGCGTGGAGAAAACCCCAGAAAAACTCACACTTAGCATGCTAAACCCCCAAATCGCACAGATGTTCTCCTCTTTACAGATAGGTGAGTTTAGCCCAATTCTTGATGCGGGGAATGGTAGCTATGTGGCATTTGTCGTGCAGGAGAAAATCGGAGAAAATACAATGAGCTTCGAAGAAGCAAAATCCATCATCGCGCAGAAATTCGCCCAAGAGCACCAAGAGCAGATTTTAGATGAGTATTTTGAGAAAATCCGCCAAAAATCCCACATAGAGCATATTCGCGACGCCAAGTAGCCATGATCCTATCCGCACAATCTTATCCAAAATCCCACCTTCAATCTCATCTTGCAATTTTCTGTGTAAGCCCCCACAGCAGCCACACACTTGAGTGTCCGTATGCTTGACTCCCTACTATTTCTCTATCGAGATCCGCTGTTTGGGATTGCGATTTTAGTCGCCATTGTGGTGATTTTGGTGTTTGCAGACTATGGGCGTAACCGCTACCGAGCCAAAAAGCGTCAAATCGCACTAGAAAATTTCGCCAAATCCTACAGCAGCAGCTCGCTTGGCGATGAGCTTGTCGAGTTTCTTCACTTAGCAAAAAATCCCCTGCCCCCACTTCTCCTGCTGGCTAAAACCTACGCACACGCTGGCGATAGTGCTGCCGCGATAAAAATCTACCTAAACCTGCTTGATAGCACCAAAGACCCACAGGAGAAGATCATCATTTTGGAGTCTTTGGGAATTGTGTATTTTGAAGCAGGATTTTTACAGCGGGCAAAAAACATCTTCCTAGAGATTTTGAAAACTCACCCAAGAAATACGCAAATTCTAGGCTATCTCATGCGCACACACGAAAGCATGGGGGAGTATAAAGCTGCGCTTGATGCGTTAGAGTGCCTTGATGAGCTAGGCACACACGGCAGTCAGGAGCTATCACAAGAGCTTTTGGAAATGAAACATTACTTGATTTTTATGCTTTTAAGCCAAGATTCCCTGCTACCATTGGAAAAAAAGCATAGAGAAATCATCGCGCTTATGCACCGTAGCGGACGGATCAACCGCCTAACACTCGAGTATCTTTTCACCTATGATCGCGAGAGATTCTGGCATGAGCTGCTACTCTTTGAAGATGTGAGCTTTTGCCTTGATATTTTATGGCGCTGCAAGAGAGACGAAGTGCCAATCGCACAAATCGCCTCGCGTGCTGATATTATGGATATTTTCATCGCCAAGGGCTTTGTGCTAGCGCCTTTGGACTCTAAAATAGAATCCATTGTAGGAGAATCCACGCCCCCAAACACACATACCAATACAAATCGCCCCAGACTCTTTGCCCTAGAGGTATTGCGCGTGCTTCAAGCCCACTCTAGCGCCAGAGGCACGCTAAGCTTTGAATACCGCTGTCATCACTGCAAAAATCTTTTTCCCTTTGACTCCTATCGCTGCCCAATGTGCGCAAAAATCGGGGAAATGGATCTTGTCTATAAAATCCAAGAATCCACACAATAATCCACAATAAAGGCACAATATGAAAGATATCACAATCTATACCGATGGCTCATCACTTGGGAATCCTGGACCTGGAGGCTACTGCGCGATTTTGATTTACAGAGGCGTGGAGCTCATCGTCCAAGGTGGCGAGCCAGATACGACAAACAACCGCATGGAGCTAACCGCTCTTCTCCAAGCTCTCAAAGCCCTAAAAGAGCCTTGTAATATTAAGCTCTACACAGATTCCCAGTATGTCGCACAAGGTATTAGCGAGTGGCTCTCTGGCTGGGTTAAAAAGGGGTTTCGCGAGGTAAAAAACCCAGATCTCTGGCGCCAATACATCAGCCTAAGCGAACCGCATACCATAAAGCCCTACTGGGTCAAAGGTCATAGCGGGGATTTGATGAACGAAAAATGTGATAGAATTGCCAGATCTCAAGCACAGCAAGTCCAAAATCTCGCCCAGCATATCACACCACCAAAAACCCTGCTCGACATGTGAGCAACCCAGAATCTAAAGGCATGCGATGAATTCCCTCCACCATCTCCAAAAGCTTCTAGGATATGAGTTCAAAAACCGCTCCCTGCTCCTTGAAGCACTCACACACAGAAGCGCTGCCAAGCTGCACAATAATGAGCGACTAGAATTCCTAGGCGATGCGGTGCTGGATTTGCTCGTGGGGGAATACCTCTTTGATCGCTTCCCTAGCTACAACGAGGGAAAACTCTCCAAAATGCGCTCAAGCCTTGTCAATGAAAGAATCTTTGCGATTTTTGCGCGTGATTATGGGATTGGCGCACTACTGCGACTCTCTAGCAGTGAGGAGCAAAACCACGGCAGGGACAAAGACTCCCTTCTCTCTAATGCTTTTGAAGCAATTATTGGTGCGATTTATCGTGAGGCAGGACTAGAGCGTGCCAGAGAGATTGTCTATGCAATCTTGCAAAAGCACTACCCAAATATGCAAATCCACGATCTCCAGCTCGATTACAAAACCACCCTGCAAGAAATCACACAAGAGCGCTTTGGTGTGCTACCTATCTATACTCTCCTTACCCAAGAGGGTCCCGATCATAAAAAACGCTTCACCATGCAAATTCTTATCAACGACAAAATATATGGCACTGCTTCTGGCACATCAAAAAAGCTTGCCCAGCAAGCCTGCGCGAAAATCGCTTACGAGCAGCTAGGATCTAGCAAACCAGATTCTGCTTCTGTGCAGCTTCTTGCACCAGCCAAGCAACCCGCCAAATCCAAAAAGCCACCGCGCGTGCAATCTGCTTGCAAGCAAACTTCCAATAAGCAATCTTCTCAAAAAGGCAAAGCATGAATACCTTTGGTCAAGCACTGCGCATAAGCACATTTGGAGAGTCCCACGGCGAAGCAGTAGGTTGTCTCATCGATGGATTCCCAGCCGGTGTAGTGATTGATGAAGCATTTATTGCTAATGAAATGCAGCGCCGCAAAGGTGGGCAAACCCCCTATGCCACGCCACGCAGAGAAGAAGATAGCGTCCAAATCCTAAGCGGCGTGTTTGAGGGCAAAAGCACAGGCGCACCCATCGCGCTTCTCATCGCAAATGCCAACACCAAATCCAAAGACTATACCGATATCCAGTCCCTTTTCCGCCCAGGTCATGCGGATTTCACCTACCATGCCAAATACGGCATACGCGACTATCGAGGCGGGGGCAGAAGCTCGGCGCGCGAGAGTGTGGCGCGCGTAGCGAGCGGAGCATTTGCCAAAATGCTTTTACGAGAAATTGGCATTATTTGTGAAAGTGGGATTTTACATATTGGCAGCTGTGCGGGCAGCGAGATTGACTTCGCGCATGCTAGGGGGAGTGAAATTTTCGCGCTAGATAAACACCAAGAGGAGGCACAAAAGCGAGCAATCCTTGAAGCGCGCAAAAATCACGATAGTATTGGGGGCTGTGCGCTTGTGCGCGCATATAGCACAAATGCTACATTACAAAATGCGCTACTTGGACTTGGCGAGCCACTATACCACAAGCTTAGTGGGAGCATTGGCGGTATGATGATGGGGCTAAATGGAGTCAAAGCCGTAGAGATTGGCGATGGTATAGAATCCAGCAAACGACTCGGCAGCCAAAATAATGACTGCATGGATTCTAGCGGTTTTAAAAGCAATCACTGCGGTGGGATTCTAGGGGGGATTGCCACAGGAGCGGAGATTAGGGTAAAGGTATATTTCAAGCCTACTCCTAGCATATTTCTCCCCCAAGCCACGATTAACACAAGCGGTGCAGAGCGCGAGCTCACACTAAAAGGCAGGCATGATCCATGTATCGCGGTGCGTGGAAGTGTGGTGTGCGAAAGTTTGCTTGCTTTGATTCTAGCGGACATGGCACTACTTCGCATGACCAATCGCCTAGAATCTATCAAGGCATTTTATGAAGATAGATAATATGAATCCTACAAAAGGTTGCACCACAGCACCTGCGATCTCCCGTATCTCTACTACTACCACCAGAATCTTACGCTTCAACATCTCTAGCAGATTCTGCAAGCTAGCGCTTATTGGCACACTTTTGTGCGCGCAAACCCCAGCCCAGCTTAACGCAAAGCCTGGTGATTGGTTTGAGACTTGGGGAGATATATTTCAGTTTCTCCCGCTTATGGTAGGTGTATATTCATTAGCGAAGCAAGACTACGAGGGTGTCGCGCAACTCGCGCTTGGCACAGGCAGCACACTAGCAATCACATTTATCAGTAAATACACCTTCGTAGGTATTGCCCAGGTCAATGAGCGTGCAGCAGGAATTAGCCAGCGACCAAATAATGGAAGTTTTGATGGATTCCCAAGTGGGCATACTTCCTCTGCTTTTAGTGCGGCAGGCTTTATGCAAAAGCGCTATGGCTGGAAATATGGCTTGCCCACCACACTGCTTGCTACATCGGTTGGGATTTCGCGTATCACTAGTGAGCGCCATACCGCACTGCAAGTCATCACAGGCGCGTTGCTAGGCTATGGGGTTAGCTATCTTTTTGCCAAGCGTTATAGCAACATTGTGCTAGATATTGATATTGGCACAGCACCTATTGCTATGCGCAGCGCAGGATACGCCAATACATCTGGTGCGACGCTAGGCTATGAGCAAATCTACAAAGCTAGTATCATGTATCGATTCTAAATCCCAACACAAAGATAAATAATGGTAAATAAAATTCTCTGCGCTACGCGGAATGGCATAGGTGGCTCGATTGTGCAGGTGCAGGCAAATTTCGTGCGTGCCCTCCCAGCATTTGTCATCACAGGTCTTGCAAACAACTCAATCCAAGAGAGCAAGCAGCGAGTGCAGAGCGCATTACATCACATGGGATTCCAGTTCCCACCATTAAAAATCGCTATCAACCTAGCCCCTGCAGATCTTGCCAAATCTGGTAGCCATTTTGACCTGCCTATCGCGCTTCTTATCGCCCTACATAAAAAGCAGCTTGACACACAAGAGTGGTTTGCCTTTGGCGAGCTTGGGCTTGATGGGGTGCTTACCTATAATGACAACATATTTCCACTACTGCTTGAAGTCTCCCTCCAGCACAAAAATGCCAAAGTCATCTTGCCAAAATCTGGA
This sequence comes from uncultured Helicobacter sp., assembly GCF_937906905.1. Lineage (GTDB taxonomy): Bacteria > Campylobacterota > Campylobacteria > Campylobacterales > Helicobacteraceae > Helicobacter_B. The sequence goes on from NZ_CALERY010000027.1 coordinate 46,373, forward strand.
CACAAGCTTTTTTGCCACCTGCCACATTTGCAAATATTTTACGCGCAAAACCTCCAAGAAGCTCTAGCCATTATCGAGAGCGGGGAATCCACCCCAGAGCCTCAATGCCAGAATCTGCAGTTTGATACGATAGAGGTGTGTGGGGAGAATTACTACTATACACGCGATTTTGCACTAGATTTTGCCGAGGTCAAGGGTCAAGAAGTCGCCAAGCGCGCTGCACTCATCGCTGCAAGCGGGTTTCACAATATCCTCTATGAGGGGAGTCCGGGCTGTGGAAAAAGCATGATTGCCAAGCGCATACGCTATATCCTGCCACCCATGAGCCTAGAAGAGATGATAGAAAGCGTCAAGCTCCAGTCCCTAAGCGCGCAAAATCCAGCCTACTCGCCAATCCGCCCATTTCGCGCACCACACCAAAGTGCTTCAAAATCCTCTATCCTAGGCTCTGCCACCGCCAATGAAGCCAAGCCCGGTGAAATCGCCCTAGCGCATCAGGGTGTGCTGTTTTTTGATGAGCTGCCGCATTTTGCCAAAGAAGTGCTAGAGGCTATGCGCGAGCCGCTGGAGAATAATGAGCTTATTATCTCGCGCGTGCATAGTAAAATCACCTATCCCACGGCATTTTTATTTATCGGCGCGCAAAATCCCTGCCCCTGTGGCAACCTCCTAAGCCAAGCCAAAGAATGCCGCTGCACACAAAAGGAAATCACCTCGTATAAAGCGCGCCTTAGTGAGCCATTTTTGGATAGGATTGATTTATTTGTCCAAATGCAAGAAAACGAGCAAGACCCCAAGCCCTCCTTAGATTCTGCTACGATGCAAAAGATGGTTTTCCAAGCCTTTAGCGCGCAGAAACAGCGCGGACAGCGGGTGCTAAATGGCAAGCTCAATGAGCGCGAGGTGGAGGAGTTTTGCGTGCTTGATGAGGGAAGCTTAGGGATTTTGCAGCAAGCAAGCGCACGATTTGGTCTCTCCCACCGCGCTATCCAGAAGCTTAAAAAGCTCGCGCGCACGATAGCAGATCTAGACAACTCGCCCGGCATTAGAAAAGAGCATGTCCTCCAAGCCCTTAGCTATCGGCAAATCTCTTAGGATAATATGCTAGAATGCGCTTCAAAATCCACACTAAAAGGCAATATGTGAAATCACTGCTACAAACTATTCTTGGCGCCACTCTAGCAAGTGTGCTCATGCTTGGCACAAGTCTGCATGCCAAAAGCTCGATCATCTCTCCACTTCCGCTCCCACAGGAAAAGATTCTGGATATCGATGAGCACGCATGTGGTGATGGCTGCTTAAAAAAACTCTATATAAATGGCTATATTTTTTCATTTCTTGCTAAATTCACACCTGGCACGGCAGACAAAAAACTACTACAATATTTCTCCGAAGCTATGGCGCAGCTTAATGGTGCAGAAGTGCAAATTTCAAGCGATAAAGCACACTTCAAAGTTGCCCTGCTTATCCCCAAACAGCTTGTAGGGCGCTACTCCGTAAGCGTGGCAAATACGATTCTAGCCTATCTCATTACGCGCAATATCGACTTTGACTTTCAAGTCTTTGACTGCGTAGATGAAAGTCGAGAAAACATAGAGTCTGGCTATATGCGCGTTATCCAGAGCAATGCTGATTTTGTCATCGCCATGCTAGGACCAGTGGGCACAGAACATTTGATCGCGTATGAAAATCTCATCTACCCTACCTATATCCCCACTATCAACAAAGAGCGTCTCTCTCCCGAGCTACTTGCTAAACTGCCCGGGAATCTCTATTTTGGCGGGATCAGCTATAAAGAGCAGTTTGAGACTCTGCTGCCCCTCATAAAAGGTGAGCCAATCGTCGAATATACTGATGATAGCCAGATTGGTAGCTATCTTTCTATGCTTTTTGCAAGCTTCAACCAGCCCATAAGCCGAAAGCGCACACTCACAAGCCAGGAAGCCTCGCAGTTTAGCAAAACCCTATCAAGCGAGGAAACATACTTCGCTGATGCTGCGCTTATACTGAATACTGCTGCACCCAAAACTGGGCTGATTCTCTCTCAAATTGAGCTTAGCGAAGAGAGCCCAAAAGTCTATCTCTCTACCCAAATCAACTTCAATCCCATTATCCTCCAGCTTGCCTCACCAAAATCCCGCGAGAATCTGTTTGTAGTAAGCTCTATTGGGACTATCGATACCGCGCTTATGGAATATGCGTTTTTGCTTAATAATGACCTGCGCTACGACTGGGTGAGCTATGCGACTTCTATTGGTGTGGAATTTGGGCTAAAAATGATTACAAAAGATGGGCGAAGTCTATTTGGCGAGGGTATGCAAGATCAGCAAATCCGCTATCAAAACAGACTCTGGACGACACAAGGCTCCAACTTCGTGCTAGCCAAATAGCCCAAATCCACACTGGATCGCGCAAGCCTCATCTACAAGTCAGCCTTCTCTAGCGCAAGCAGCTTGCACGATTTTCGCTTGATCTAGAATCCACTTTTATTTAGCTGCGCTCTTTGGCACACTTGATTACCCCAAGTAGGATTAAGCACAATCCAATCTCTAGGCATCACATTGTTTGAGCATTCTGGCTCATCAAGCAAATGTATGCTAGGCATTACGACTATCTTATGTGGATTTTCCTATTAAGTATGCTGCCCACCAGCTAAATGTGCTATTAGCAGTGATAGCGTGCTTGCAGCTACGCATAAGCATAAGCTCTTGCGTGGGGTTGCTCTCATCATTGCTGTCAATAAAACTAAAGGAACTCCCAGCATAGACCCTAGAATCCAATAGCCCTAAAAACTCCTGCTTGCACCACGCAATATCATTGCTAAAGACAAAAAAATGCACCTTACCAAGTGTCTTGCATACTTGCGCTATGGCGCATTCATAGTAGGCTTTACCCAGCTCGATATACTCCCACAATCGCAGATAATCCCCTCTCCTAATGTGGAGAAAAGTCGCATTGGGGGTATTTTGTATGAGTGTTTGTAGGTGTTTATTTTGGCTATTGAGTGTGCAGGTAAAATCCCTGCGCAAAATCTCTGCAATCCCATCGATATACACAAGATTGCCATAGTAGCCAAACACGCGCGTATCGCTTGTGATAGAATGTAGCGGTATAGCTTCACCTAATTTGGCTTCTGTGATTGTGGATTTATAGGGGTGGGTTTTGCGATTGCTTGGCAGAAATGCTTGGAATATCTGGCGCAGTGGCTTTGGCGCAATGTGTAAAAGCTTATGATATATGCGGAAAAACCAAAACCACTTATCGCATTGATAAAAGTGGCTAAAAAGCTCAGGCTTAGACAAAATAGGCAGCGAAATAGCAAAATGTGCTATTTCTAAATCACGCGTATCTTGCCCCCCCCCCCCCCGATTCCAGCAGTAGCATTTGCTTGAGTAAATGCCCTTTTGGATTCTGGGAGAAAATGTGTCGCTTCTAGTGCTACTTCAAAGCCTTTGGATTCTAGGAATTTGGCAAAGGCGTATTGAAACATTTGATTCCCAAGCCCTCCGCATAGATAAATAGTAACCATAGCCAGTCCTTTACCTTTTTTCTCTGTCCTTGCTTGCCCTACTATTTCGCGCCGACTGCTACCATTTTGCGGCGTAGGTAGGCGATTTTGCTTTGAAGGGGGAGATTTTTGGGGCAGGTATCGTGGCAGGCGATAAGACTCATACAGCCAAACACGCCATCATCATTGCCTACTAGCTCGTAGAAGTCTTCATCTGTGCGCTTGTCGTGAGAGTCGATCATAAAGCGCACAATGCGATTCATACCAGCTGCGCCGACAAAATCTTCACGCATAAGCTTGGTCGCACAGCTTGCGATACAGCAGCCACACTCAATGCAGCGATCTAGCTCAAAGACATCTTGCGCTTCTTGCGGATCGATGGGCTTTTCAAGCTTGGAAATATCTGTCTCTTCATTGCTATGCACCCAGCTCTCCACGCGCTTTGTCATACCGGCAAACCACTCGCCTGTATTGACACTCAAATCTTTGATAAGCTTAAATGCTGGTAGCGGCATAAGTGTGATAGTCTCTGGGAAATCCTTAGTCAGCGTGCGGCAGGCAAGCCTCGGGCGACCATTGATCATCATCGAGCAGCTGCCACAAATCCCCGCGCGGCAGACAAAGTCAAAGCTTAGATCTGGGTCTTGCTTCTCGCGGATAAGATTAAGCGCGATAAAAATTGTCATAGAATCTGTTTCTTCAAGCTTGTATTCCGCGAAATGTGGCTTAGATACCGCGCTATGGGGGTCAAACTTCAAGGCGCGGATAGTGAGTGTTCTACCCTTTTGTTGAGTGTGTTGTGTTTGCATTATTTATCTCCTAGTCGTTGATTTTTCTCTTTATACTTGGGCTGCAAGTCAAAGTCCATAAGAGCCTGTTGCAACTCGTAGCGATCGCCGCCACGCGCTTGCACTTCTTGGGTGATTTTGTCAATCTCGACTTGGCGTTTAGCAGAGAGCGGATTTTCAATAATCATACCCTTAGCCCCATAGCCGCGGAATCCGGGGGCAATTTCCATAGACATAATATCTAGGTCTTCATAAGAGAGTGTGGGCAGTGTTTGTGTGTCGCTCTCCCACGAAGCAAGCGTGCGCTTAAGCCACTTCTCATCATCGCGTTTGGGGTAGTCTTCACGCGTATGCGCGCCCCTAGATTCTGTGCGATTAAGCGCGCCAAGAGCCACACAAAGTGCTAGCTTAATCATCTTAGGCACGCGGTAGGCATCTTCTAGCTCGGGGTTGTTGTGGAGCTTTTTATTTTTGATACCGATGTTTTTGCTGCGTTTGTAGATTTCTTCCAAGCGAGCAACGGCATCTTCTAGCCCCTTGCCATCGCGGAAAATCCCCACATCTTCTTCCATAATGTCTTTCATCGCGTTTTTAAGCTCATAGACATTTTCGTGTCCGCTATTATTGACAAGCGATTCTAGGTAGGCTTGCTCTTTGGCGACAAAGCTTTCAATCACGGAAGTTTGTATATCCATCTTTGCTTGCTCACAATGCTGCGCGAAATAATCTCCAATAATCATTCCGCTAACAGCCGCCTCGCTCACAGAGTTCCCACCTAAGCGGTTAAATCCGTGCATATCCCAGCACGCTGCTTCACCCGCGGCAAAAAGCCCTGCAAGTGCAGTGTGTCCTTGATAGTTTGTGCGGATACCGCCCATAGAGTAGTGCTGCATAGGCTTCACCGGTGCCCATTTCTCTGCTGGGTCAATCCCTGCAAACACTTGGCAGATTTCTTGCACATCGCGCAAGTTTCGCTCGATATGCTCTCGCCCAAGGATTGAAATATCAAGCCACAAATGCTCTCCATACGCGGACTTCACGCCCTTGCCCTCTCGAATCCTTTGAATCATTCTGCGAGAGACGACATCGCGGCTTGCAAGCTCCTTTTTCTCCGGCTCATAGTCTGGCATAAAGCGATAGCCATCGACATCGCGCAAGATCCCGCCATCACCACGGCAGCCCTCTGTGAGCAAGATCCCACTAGGGAAGAGTGGGGTGGGGTGGAACTGCACTGCCTCCATATTGCCAAGCTTTGCTACTCCTGTCTCCATTGCGATTGCTAGCCCAATACCCTCGCAAATCACAGCATTTGTGGTGTTTTTGTAGATTCTGCCATAGCCGCCTGTGGCGATAAGCGTGCCTTTAGCCACATAGGCGATAAGCTCGCCTGTGATGAGATCGCGCACGACTGCGCCATAGCAAATGCCATCTTTATGGATTAGGCGCAGGGCTTCTTTGCGGTCTTGTATATCTACGCCGTGTTTGTAGGCTTCATTTGCTACTGCATAGAGCATAGAGTGCCCTGTCGCATCGGCAGTGTAGCAAGTGCGCCACTTTTTCGTCCCACCAAAGTCGCGAGAGTGGATATAGCCGTGGCGGAAGTCTTCTTCTGTGATGGTGGTTTTCTGCGCGTTGATGACAGCGGTGCGATCGCCCTTTTGGATTCTAGTCCAAGCTACACCCCAAGCAGCAAGTTCTCTAATCGCCTTAGGCGCAGTGGTAACAAACATTCTCGCCACCTTTTGATCACAGCCCCAATCGCTCCCCTTAACCGTGTCGGCGAAGTGTAGGTCTTCATTATCGCCATCGCTCATTTTTGAATTACCAAGGCTTGCTTGCATACCGCCTTGTGCTGCGGCAGAGTGGCTGCGCTTGACAGGCACGAGTGAAAGCACGATTGTGCTTAAACCCTTTTGCTTTGCTGCGATAGAGGCGCGAAGCCCCGCCAAACCACCACCGATAATTAGCGCGTCTGCATATACTACTTTCATTTACTCTCCTTTTCCTTTTGTAGCGACATCAACTGCACGATAATGCTCTATGCCCTTGCTAGAATCCAGCCCTTGACCGATTTTCATATACGCAGCATAGGAGCAAAGCCCAAGCACGATACAAAACACCGATAACGCCCATTTCACGCGGCGGAGATTTTGTATGCCAAGCTTCTCAAACCAGCCCCATTTGATACAGAGTCGATAGAGTCCAATGGAGCCGTGCAGCTCTACTGCAAAAAGTAAGAATATGTATAAAAGCCAATAGTTTTGATGCACAAAGCGGAATGATGAAGCAAGCGGTCCTATGTGTTCAGGCTGAGTAAGGTTGGTAAAAAGATGGGGCATCGCTAGGAAAAACATCGCAAAGCCTGTGGCAGCTTGGATCACCCATAAGCTTGTATCCCCGTGCTGCATAAGCTTTTTATGCGTTTTTAGCGCGATAAATTGGCGGTAATTGACCGGAAACTTGCGCAATGCCAAAAATGCGTGCGCCACGAAAGCTACAATCACCACTGCCGCTACGATTGATACCAAAAATGGCTGCCCCTCATCGCCGAAAATAAAGCTGCCTTCAAAAAATGTCGTTACTGCAAACATCGCTTCTTGGCTAATCAAAATGCTTGATACAAACAGCAAATGCGCGAGCATAAACAACGCTAGAAAAAGCCCCGTAGCACTCTGCCAGAAGTCTAGCCGAGCAGGCATCTTGCTCTTTTTTCTCTCCTTTGTTACACCTGTGTAACTCTCAATGATCTTGTCTTCTTGCATTGAATCTCCTTAATGTGATTAGCCCAAATTCTGGGGCAATGGGCAAATTATAGTCTATATTTTTGGGAAAAAAACTTAAATTATTTTTAGATTCTGTGTTTTTTGGATAATGGAATTTCGCGTAGAATCTTTGATCAGGCAAGTTAAATTTTATGAGCTTAAGGCAGGTAAAATTCATAGCTCTTTACAAGGCGCTTAGGGGAAAGATTTCATAATTTTTTAGGCTTTTTAGTGTAAAATGCTAGAATCCACGCAGGTATTATCAAGAGTTAAAGAGCACAATAGCAGGTCAGGAGCCACACTACAATCCGGCATAGACAGAATCTACAATCAATTCTTGCTAATTCTAGCGAGTGGAATATAGACAAATATACACAAAAGGCATAGCATGAGCAGAAATTTTTTCATAGGCATGGCAGTCGCAGTTGTTGGAGTGTTTCTCGCGTTTGGAAACCTCACTACACTCACGCAGGCTGCACCACAAGAGCAAGCAAAAGAACAAAAACCCGACACCAAAAAGCAGCGTGCGCAGGCATACGACAGGCTTGCACAGACAATCGCGACCATAGAGTCCTACTATGTCGATGAAGTCCCTATCGATGATCTTATTGATAAAGCCATCAATGGTCTCATTTCTAATCTTGACGCACACTCCGAGTTTCTCGATGAGAAGAAATATAAAGAGCTAAAAACACAAACCAAAGGCGAGTTTGGTGGGCTTGGGATCACCGTGGGGCTAAAGGACGGAGCGCTCACAATCATTGCGCCACTTGAGGGCACCCCAGCGCAAAAAGCTGGTCTCCAAAGTGGCGATGTCATCTTAAAAATCGAGAATCAAAGCACCATTGGTATGAGCATCGATGATGCAGTAAATCTCATGCGCGGCAAACCCAAAACCCAAATCACAATCACAATCGTGCGAAAAGGCGAAAGCAAGCCGCTAGTTTTTACCTTGACGCGCGATATTATTAAGATCAAATCCGTCTATGCCAAAAGCATTGATGACACGCCTTATGTATATATTCGCATCAATTCTTTTGACGAGAATGTTACACAAAGCGTCAAACAAGCGCTTAAAGAGCATGCCAAAGCCCAAGGTATTGTGCTTGACTTGCGCAATAACCCTGGCGGGCTGCTTGATCAAGCCGTAGAGCTTTCAAATCTCTTCATAAAGAGCGGGATCATCGTCTCACAAAAAGGCAAGATAAAAGAGGAAAACATCGCCTACAAAGCCAATGGTAAAGCCCCATATAGCAAAATCCCAATTGTCGTGCTTGTCAATAGCGGGACAGCGAGTGCGAGCGAGATTGTCTCTGGCGCACTCCAGGACCACCATCGTGCGATTGTCGTTGGCGAAGACACATTTGGCAAGGGTAGCGTGCAAGTGGTAATCCCCATCAACAATACCGAAGCAATCAAACTCACCACAGCCAAATACTATCTCCCAAGCGGACGCACCATACAGGCTGTGGGCGTGAAACCCGATGTCGTCGTGCATCCTGGCAAAGTCCCCCAGGAGAGCGGCGGGTTTGAGATAAAAGAAGCAGATTTGCGCAATCACTTGCAAAACGAGCTTAATAAACTTGATGACCAAGAAGCGAAAAAAGATGAAAGCAAATCCTTGCAAAAAGATTCTCTCGAGGAGCAAAAGCGCATCACACATGCAGATGTATCTAACGATATCCAGCTGAAATTCGCCATTGACTCACTAAAGACTTGGGAGATTTTAGATTCTGCTAGAAACACCCAAGAGAGCATCAAGCCCAAAAAATAAGGGGAATTATCACGCTTCAATAAATCTAAGCGTAGAATCTCGCCATACCACTTTTAAGGAGATCCAATGAACCAATCACCACAAAAGCAATCTCTGCTCTATGAGGGCAAAGGGAAAAAGCTTTTTGCCACCACAGATGAAGGTCAAGTTATCGCCGAGTTTAAAGACGACTTAACCGCATTCAACGCCCAAAAACGCAGCAGTGAATCGGGTAAAGGCGCGCTAAACTGCGTGATTAGCAGTCTGCTTTTTGAGCTACTTGGCAAACACGGAATCAAAAGCCACTATATAAAAATGCTTGATGAAAACAACATGCTCTGCCAGAAAGTGCAGATTATCCCTATCGAGGTTGTCGTGCGCAACATCGCCACAGGCTCGCTTAGCAAGCGACTAGGGATTGAAGATGGCGTTGTGCTGCCATTTACGCTCGTAGAGTTTTACTACAAAGATGATGCATTGGGCGATCCTATCATCAATGATGAACATTGCAAGATTCTAGGGATCATCAATGATGAGCGAGATCTTGAACATCTCCGCCAAGAAGCAAGGAAAATCAACGATATCTTGCGCGCATTTTTCGACGATCGGGGATTAAAGCTTGTGGATTTCAAGCTAGAGTTTGGTAGGAATGCACAGGGAGAAATTATCCTAGCTGATGAGATTTCGCCAGATAGCTGCAGATTCTGGGATAAGCAGACAAATAAAAAGCTTGATAAAGATAGATTCCGCCAAGATCTAGGCGATCTCAAAAGTGCGTATGCCGAAGTGCTCCAGCGCATACAAACACCCTAAATTGCACTAGAATCTAAGCCCAGAGTCTCAAGCAGATAAGAAGACACAACATATAATTCCAACAAGTATAACTAAAGACAAAGGAAGCCTAATGCAAGCACAAATCACAATCAGCCTACGAAATGGTGTCCTAGACCCACAAGCAAAGGCTATACACCATGCCATAGAGTCGCTAGGATTCTCGCAGGTGAGCCAAGTTGTCATGCAAAAGCAAATCACGCTTGAGCTTGAGTCCAGCTCGCAAGAGCACGCCCAGCAAATCGCAGAGCAAATTGCCCACGATCTGCTTGCAAACCCCGTCATCGAAAACTATGAAGTGCAGATAAAGGCATAACCATGGTAAGTATCGTGCGCTTTGCAGGGACAAATTGCGAGTTTGACATGCAGTATGTATATGAAAAGCTACTGCATATCCCAAGCACCATCATCTGGCATAAAGACAAAGCCCTGCCAAGCGGGACGAAGCTTGTCGTGCTAGCAGGTGGGTTTAGCTATGGGGACTATCTGCGAAGTGGAGCGATTGCGCGCTTTGCGCCTATCATGCGCGCAGTTAAAGAATTTGGCGAGCGGGGCGGTCGGATTCTAGGCATCTGCAATGGATTCCAGATTCTCACCGAGGCTAAACTCCTGCCTGGCGCCTTGCTGCGCAATCAAGGGCTGCATTTCATCTCTAAAACAATCCCACTTCACATTGCAAACACTGACAATATCTTTTTGCAGCCATATAAAAAAGATGAAATAATCTCGCTACCTATCGCACATGCTGATGGGCGCTACCATATCGATAGGAGTGGGCTGGAGCGCTTGCAGGAGGGTGGGCAGATTCTACTGCGCTATGTGGAGAATGAAAATGGCTCGGTAGAATCTATCGCAGGAATCTGCAATGCAGAGAAAAATATCTTTGGACTTATGCCTCACCCAGAGCGCGCATGCGAAGCGCTCTCGCTTCGCTATATTCGCGCACATTCTCTGCGCAGAGCAGGCGATACACCTGTGGAATCCACCAAAGATCACACAAGCACTTTGACTACTTCGACTACTCCACAAGGGCTAGCCATGCTAGAATCCATTTACAAGGCATAGTATGCGTGCGCTACTTTTCTCTACACTTTTGTGCTTATCGTTTGTGGCAGCTCATGCCGCACCAGAAGATTCCAAGCTTCTTGAATCCTTTGCCGATTCTAATAGCCCTAGCCCAAGTAGCATGCAGACAAGCACGGAGCAGATTCTGCACCTCCAAAACATCACACCAGAATCCATTCTCCAGTCCCCAATCTACATCGGGCAGAAGATCCCTATCACTTATCGTGTGCTATTTTTCAACAATGCCTCGCTCAATCAAAGCTCTTTCAAAGAAAAAACCACCACAAACGCAATTACACTCGAGAATCCAAACCAGCCATGGCAGGAGGCTAGCACAGGAGAGCCCGCCCAAAACCCGCAAAACCAAAAATCCTATGAGATCACCTATATCTTCAAAATCAAAACCCCAAATGCACGCATTCCAGCATTTGAAGTCTCTGCGATTTCTGCTGATGGTGCATATATCGATGTCGCCACAAGCGAAGCACTCACGCTTAGCGCCATAGATCTCTACCAGAATAAAAACTATGTCGGCGTGGTGGGACAAGACCTCCAGCTAGGGATCTACAAAGCCAAACCCTATGATGAGCACAATAACCTAATCGCCTTTGAACTCATCGCCAAGCAGGCAAATCTCGAAGATTTTAAACTTCCAAATATCGAAAAGCAAGGGATTGAACGATCAAGCTTTAATCTCGCAGAATCCAGGGCGATTTTTTATGCGATTCTGCCCCGCAGTATGCAAAATCTCCTACTCGAGTATTTCTCCACACAGACAAACCGCTTCGAACAAGTGCGAATCCCTGTTGTGCCAGTGGTTGAGGGGGTTACCACACAAGAGAATCTAAAGCCCAAAAATACCTATCTTATCTACCGAGCACTCGCACTTGCTGGCGTGGCGATTAGCTTTTTTGTGCTGGCATTTTTTGCCAAGCGCTTGCGTAAAGTGCTTATCGCCATTGGTGTGTGTGTGCTGCTCTATCTGCTCTATCAACTACTCTACACAAAAACTGCCATGATTGATGCCCAGACCAAAATCTGGATTCTACCGACACACAACTCCACACTACTAGAGGAAACAAGCGCCGCCATGGAAGTGAAAATCATCGGCGAACACGACAAATACTACAAAATCAGCACACCCGCGGAAACAATAGGCTGGATTAGGAAAGACGATGCGAAATAAGCTTAAAGGAATTTATGAGCTACTTCTCATTGGCGTAGGGCTTGCGATTATCATTTGCTTTATCTTCCTTAATCGCAAGAAAAATAACGCCCGCAGCACGCGCATGAGCTGTCATACATTTTTTACACTAGCAAACATTCGGCTTGAGCAACTAGGGGAGTTTGATGAGAGCGCTGACCTTATCATTATGAATCACCAAAGCGTCGCAGATATCCTCTGCCTAGAAGCCTACCACCCACGCAATATCTGCTGGGTAGCCAAAAAGCAGCTAGGGGAGATTCCATTTTATGGCTACGCACTCACAGGTCCAGAGATGATTCTAATCGACAGGGAAGACAAGCGCGGGCTCGCACTCCTGCTAGGCATGGTTAGAGAGAAGCTCGCCCAAAAGCGCCCGATTGTGATTTTCCCAGAAGGCACACGCAGCAAGGGGGGTGAGCGATTTTTACGCTTCAAGCCTGGTGCAAAGATAATCGCCGAGAAATTCAATCTCAAAATCCAGCCAATCGTGCTGGTCAATACGCGAAGAATTTTTAACTCCTCGCCCTTAGAAGCAACAAGCAATCGTGCGCGCATGATTGCGCTAAAGCCTTTTACTCTTGATGAAATGCCAAGCAAAGAAGTCTTCTACCACTCTAGCGACTCACTTGATCGCGCCAAAACCCTAGCGCACAAACAAGCACGCAAAACGCGAGGGCTAGCATGTATTGTAGATTCTGGTGCGGAATCCACAGAATCCATGTCAGCAAATCAAACAACCCAACCCCAGCAAGCTACCACACAGGAATCGCAGCAGAATCTACGGCAAGATTCGTGGTATGAGCAGCTTGAGCAGTGTATGCAAGAAGTCTATACCCGCCACTACAACGAGCTAAATCACTAGCTCCCACCAGAATCTATATCCAGCAAGATTCCAGCCATGCTCTCGCCACATAAGCAAATGCCAACAGGTATCCAGAACCACAGACAACACACAAGCTACATATAGCGCCAGAGTCGTTGGCGCTTACTCTACAATCTCTTGACGCAAAAAGCTAAAAGGCGGTAGAGGCAACGGGAGCTTGAAAGCATTGACATTGCCGCTATGGATAGATTCTAGCTCTTTGCCATCTTGGGTTAGAATCTTATCAAAGCGCATTTTCTTTACCAAACGCTTTTGCCCACCCTGCTCTATCTCCTCCTCATAAATCTCCCCTAGCTCACTTTGACCACACTCCACATGCGCACCAAAAGGCAACACAATTTCTTTGGATTCTCCCACTCGAATAGTATGCTTACAGAGCGCAAACTCGCCCCCCTCTAGCACTTCGGCATTGACCTGGTAACTGCCCTCACTTATGGCAGTCAAATGATTTTGCGTGGTATTTTTCTCATAAGGTCGGCTGATGATATATCCATTAGTGAAGCCACGATTTTTCAAAGTATTTAGCTCAAATGCGTAAAAACTAGAATCTAACTCCCCTCTATAATAGTCATCAACAGCAGCACGATAGGCTCTAGCTGTGATTGCCGCGTAGTAATGTGATTTCGTGCGTCCCTCAATCTTAAGTGCATCTACTGCGCCAGAATCTAAAATCTCCTTAATATGTGCGCTTAGATTTAAATCCTTAGAATTAAAGATATGTGTGCCTAGCCCCTCTTGCTCTTCAAGCCTCATCATCACGCCATTGTCCGGGTTTTTGACAAATAGTTCCTTGCCATTAAATTTGACAAGGCTATCGCTTGCCTCATCGCGCACGAAATACTCATAATCAAATCGGCAGTCATTCGCGCAGCTCCCGCGATTTGGCACGCGCCCAGACTGCAATGCAGAGATAAGGCAGCGCCCAGAAAAAGCAAAGCACATGCTCCCATGCACAAAAATCTCTAGCTCCAAATCCGGCAAATGCTTTTTAATCTCTCTAGCATCTTTTAGACTAAGCTCGCGTGCGGCGACGATACGCTTCACGCCCATTTCATAAAAAACTTCTGCATCAAGCACATTAAGGACATTAGCCTGGGTGGAGAGATGGATTGGGATTTGTGGGACGAGCTTTTTAGCCAATCTTACAACACCCGGTGCGGCGACAATAAATGCATCAGGAGCTAGATCTGCCATTTTTAGAATATGAGATTCTAGGAGCTTTAGCTGGTTATTGAAGGGAAATCCATTTATGGTTACAAAGACCTTTTTCCCCAATGCATGGGCATATCGCACACCCTCTGCGAAATCCTCATAGCTAAACTCTTTTCCCGCTCTCGTGCGTAGCGAAAAGTGGCTCACTCCACCATAGACCGCATCTGCGCCATAGGCGAGCGCGATTTTTAGCTTAGCAAGATTGCCTGCAGGAGAGAGAATCTGCACTTTTTTATCCATGCTACTACCCATGCTTTGCTCTATTCCTTTCTTATTGCCTTTGCTTGATTCACAGATTCTGTATTTAGGCAGATTTGGGCTATTTTTTCTGTCCAAATGAAGCGATGAGATTTTCAATATCCTCGGCATCTGCGATATTTGGATTATTATCACCTGTGATATACACCGCAGAGGCGACTCGCTTGCTGTCTTCAATTTTACTTTCAAAAAGCGAGTTCATATACTGCGCGAGCGCACGCATGACATTGATGACACGCTCAATGCGTTGGCGGTTAATATCCTGGAACTGCATGATATCCATCGCCTGCAAAATTGCATCTGAGCAGTTATTTGCACTATCTGTAATTGCTGCGACTTCTTTGCGCATAGCCTGGGTGGATTCTAGTGCATGTTTAAAACTCTCCACATGCAAGAAATGCTCGGTAAGCTTTGTAAAAAGCTCTTCTTGCGCGACAAAATATTCTTTCATTTTTTTAGTAGATTTGACAATGGATTCTGCATTTGAGCTGATGATATCTAGCTGATCGAACACCTCGCCTGCTTTAACCTCCGTATCGCGCGTAACATCATCTAGCTGATGAACAACCTTATGATCCTTGTCTGGTGGAGGCGGTGGCCAGCTTTTGGCAGCATGGACACGGAAGTCGTTGGGATCGAATCTCATCTCCCCAGCCTCTTCGCCTGCCCCCTCATCTACCCCTACACCTGCTTGGCTAGAATCTAGCGAGTCAATATCCTGCAGTCCAGAATCCTCCCCACTCATCAACGCATCGAGCTCTTCTTGTGTCATCGCTTATTCTCCCTTGCCTTTATCCCTTGTGAGTTACATCACATACCGCTAGATCACAACCATTTGCAACGAAATACACGCACTAATACCAGAAAGCTCCTGCAAAACCTCTGCAGAAACCATATTATCCACAAGGATTACTGCAAGGGCTTCTTTTTTGGTATTGCGCGCGAGACGGAAGTCTGCAATATTGATTTGATGTTTGCCCAGAATCTGCCCCACACTGCCAATCACTCCGGGGACATCAGTGTTTTTAAATAGCAGCATGCGCCCTTTTGGCTCAATGAGCACTTCAAATTCATTGATAGCACTCACGCGGATAATATTATCATCAAATACCGTGCCAGAGACACTGATGCTGCCATTATTCGTGCGCGCAGTAAGAGTGATAAGGTTTTTATAAGTTTTTGAACCCTCGAGTGCTGTTTTTTGGATTTTGATCCCACGATCCTGGGCAATAAATGGCGCATTGATATAGTTTATCTTATCATCAAGCGAGGGTTTAAGCACGCCTACAACCGCATAGGTTTCAAGAGAATCCACATATTTGCTAATCTCACCCTGCGCAGTAATCTCAAGAGAATTTAGCACGCTTTTATCAAGCTGGGAGCAGAGAAAGCCAAGCTTTTGTGTGAGTTCTGTGTATTGCGCGACAAATGCTGGAATCTGGGCAGTATTGGAGGGGAGATTGAGCGCATTTGGGTAGGAGATCCCGCGCGCAGCCTCCATAGCAGCTTGAGCTGCTTGCTTGGCAATTTCCTCCTGGGATTCTAGGGTATTAGCACCAATATGAGGGGTAACATAGACATTTGGCAAATCCAAAAGCTTACAAGTCGTGCCAGGCTCTTTTTCAAACACATCAATCCCCGCCCAGCGGATTTTCCCACTCACAAGCCCATCATATAAATCCTGCTCATTATAAAGTCCGCCACGCGCGCAGTTGATAAGAATCACTCCATCTTTCATTTTGGCAATTTCTTTAGCAGTGATCATATTCTTGGTCTCTGCATTTTTAGGCGTATGAATCGTGATGATATCGCAATGCAAAATCTCATCAAAATCTTTCACATAGCTAGCCCCTGCATTGATAGCTTTTGATGGATGGATATAGGGATCATAGGCAAGCACTTCCGCCTCGAATGCCTTGCAGCGGATTCCCACGCGCGAGCCGATATTCCCAAATCCAATCACGCCCACACGCTTGCCCTTTAACTCTGTGCCATACCAATCCTCGCGCTTCCATTTTCGCTCGACTTTGAGTTGAGCATTTGCACCAGGAAAATTTCGTATCGCACTTAGGATATGTGTCATAGTGAGTTCGACAGCAGCGATGGTGTTTGCAGTAGGAACATTCATCACTACAATCCCTTGCTTAGAGCACGCATCAATATCGACATTATCCACGCCAACGCCCGCACGCACGATCGCTTTGAGGTTTGGAACATTTGCAAGAAACTCTTCTCCCACACTCGTGGAGCTACGCGTGATAGCCACATCAGCATTATGCAAGGACTTTAGCAGCTCATCTTTAGGGAGTGTGGCGAGATTTAGCATAGCTATATCGCTCTGGGAGGAGAGCATATCTAAGCCCTTTTGGTGGATATGATCACATACGACTATCCTATACATCATCAACTCCTTAAACTAATAGGTGTAGGGTATCTCATAATACTGCAGCTCTTGGATAAGATTCTGGGCTTTGAGATACTCTTTGGGAATATAGACAACCAAATCAATAGAATTGGTGTTTTTACTATAAGCAAACTCGATATTTTTCTGTTTGAAAATTTCATTGAGACAGAAGAATAAATACTCATCTACCGCCGAGATGAAAAGTTTCTGTGGCACATCTTTGATCACAGGATCGACAAAATCCACAAATGCTTCAAACTCTTGGGCTGGATAGGAATAGGCTTTGTTGAAGTGCTTAAGGTTATCAAGCCAGTTTTCTTTGGTGGGGATTGGAGCTTTTGCCACAGGCGCATCTGTCAAGAAATCAAACACAAGCTCTTTAGACAAAACTTCACTTTTATAGTGCAAGAGCCAGCCAATACTCCCCCCCACAAACACACTCGCAATAAGGACTATCCAAATAGATTTCGCGCCCATGACCTCACTCTGTGATGTTAGATTTTGCCTTTAAGCTTATCGCCAAGCGTCATTTTGTCATCAGCGCTGTTGAATGCTTGGATTTCTTCTTTTTGCTTCTGCTTCTCTAGTTTTCGCACAGACACGCGCACGCGATTGCTCTGCTTATCGATTGATACAATCACACACTCAATCTCCGCACCCTGCTCAATCTCTTCTTTTTTCAGCGGATAGAGATCTTCGTTGCGAATAAGCGCGTCCATACCATCAACATCAATAAACACTCCAAAATCTTTGCAGTCAATCACCTTGCCTTTGACGATATCATCGACTTTATGCGCTTTGCCAAATTTTTCTGCTGGGGATTCTTCCAGGGCTTTTTTACTAAGAGATATTCGCTGATTTGTATTATCGATTTTAATAATACGCACTTCAATCTCTTCACCCACTTTAAAGACATCTTTACATTTCGTGCCTTTATCCCAAAACGCATCTTCATTATGCAGTAGCCCATCGACTTCGCCCAGATTCACAAACGCACCAAAATCCGTAAGCGTAGCGACTTTACCTTTAATAATGTCATTTGCCTTATGCTGTTTAGCAAAGTTATCAAAAGGCTTTTCAAGAAGACTTTTAAGCGAAACGCGTAGGCGGCGGTTTGTAGGATCGATTTCAATGACTTCCACATCGATTTCATCGCCCACCTTTAGGAAATCCCCAGGGTGCTTGATGTTTTTATCCCATGAGATCTCAGAGATATGCAAGAATCCTTCCACATCATTACCAATATCAACAAATGCTCCATACGCCTCGATATTGCTGACAACGACTTTTATTGTGTAACCCTTTTTAAGCTCTTTTTGCACTTCTTGCCATGGATCTTGTGTGGCTGCTTTTATGGAGAAAGATAGGCGCTTTTTCTCCTCATCATAGCCAACAACCTTAAGCGAGACGCTATCGCCCTCTTTGTAATGTTTTGTCGTATTGACCGGACCTCGGTGGCTGATTTCTGTGTAATGCACAAGCCCTTTCACACCATCAACCTCGACAAAAATCCCAAAACTTGCCGTGCCTCGAACCACACCTTGTAGCACTTGATCGCGCTTTTCAAGGAGTTTTTTCACGCCCTCTGCCTGCTGGACATCATCAATCTCAAAAAATCTCTTGCGGGAGACGACGATAGAGTGCTCATCTGGACGCACATCAATAATACATGCCCGAATAGTTTGCCCAATGTTTTTAGCAGAATCTTTGAGTGCTGCCATCGCACGCGGCATGAAATAATCCACGCCATCTGCCTCTATAATATACCCACCTTTGTTTTTGCGGATAATCTTACCCTCTATGACTTTGTCTTTGAAATCGCTACCTAGATCTTTGATTTTCTGCTCGATATTAGCAAGCTTTATCGCCTTTTTATACGATACGCTCGGGCGCTCTCCCCTACCGCTAGAAACAAACACCACAATTTCATCGCCCACTTTAAAAGGATTATTCTTGTCCTTGTCGATAACCTCACTTATACTCAATGATCCCTCGACCTTCTCGCCCACATCTACAAGAATCCTATCTTCTTGCACAGCGATGACGCGCCCTGTTTTTATCTGTCCAGATTCTCCTTTGCTCTCGCTTTCTGCGAGCATTTTGGCGAACTCGCCATTATCTTCAATATCTTCCAAAACTTTCAACATCTCTATCGCCTTTGTAAAAAATGCCGCGATTTTACCTGGTATTTGCTTTTATTAAGCTTTATTTATAACAGGGATTTCACTAGCTTAGAGTATTTTAGATTCTAGCAGAATCTAAAATACTAGAAATGATACTCCACATAGCCGCGGAAAATCATGTAACTCCCCATGTTTTGACCAAATCTCGAGGGAGCTTGGGTGGGATTACTCATGCCCAATGCGCTGATACCCATGCGGACATTTTGTATCGGCATAATATCCATTCGTGCTTCCCAGTTTAGCACGCTCTGGGCACCAATAATACTCGTGCGAAACGCTCCATACAAACTAGCGTATTTCCAGAGATTTGCCGAAATGTAGGCATAGGGTGTAATTGCATTATAGTAGAATATCCCATCCGCACGCTCAAATGGCGTTTTTTGCCCAAAGCCATCGATATAAATCGCACCACCTTTTGGGGTGTTGATAATCCCAGCCCCTATACGCATACCTGCCCAATCAATTCCCCCCTCTGTCCAGATGACTCCGCCACCGCCACTATTAAGCGCTTTGCGCTGTTCGTTTAGCTCGACATAGGAAGTGAGATGGATAATCCCCTTAAATAACACATTTTTCGTGATAGGGAGATTTAGCTCACCCCTAAGCCCCGGAGCGACGAAAAAATCTGGCACAAGATAGATATAGGGCGTAAGCGTAATGGGTGCTTGAGGGATCATGATATTAGCACGCAGGTAGAATGCCCCTCCCGTCCATTTGCCAACCTTGCCACTTTGATACTCGCCAAACACTTTATAATTCTGTGAGAAAAATGGCGTGATATAGGCATTGCGCAGCGACCATGAAAAAGCGAGTGAGAGATTTGGGATTTGCTCGTATTTTAGGAAAAGCCCCTCATTAAAATGCGTAATCCAGTCTTCATCGATGCGAAACCGCCCGATTGTCCCGCCAAAACGCTCGTATTGATTATAGTAGTCAGCATAGAGCTGTGGAGCTTCGAAATAAGTCTGTGCCTTGCGGAAGTCATCTCTCTGCCCCTCATAGAGCTTGGGGATAAGCCACAGCTCCGCACCAAATTTATAGCCCAGATACCGCCGCGACTCATAGCCCAGACTTAGGTTAATATCACCATAGGTGGGAGCTTTGTCAATCGACTGCTGGAAAAGTAGCCCAGCATGTCCGTAGATAAGCCCGCGTGCAAAAGCATCTTGAAATGAGTTTGCTGGAGCATCATTGAGCTTGAGGTCTGCCCCATACAGGAGTCCCACACCCAAGCAAACAAACACTAGCTTCCTTAGCCTCATCGCCATTCCTTGTGAATTGATTGCCACATCACCAGCAAAAATAATGCCACTTTTGCAGTTTGATAATAAATCCACATAAAATCTGTGCAAAAATTGTTGATAAACACCATAGTATATTTTTTTAAGGTTTAGATTTTAGGTAGATAGAGCATGCCATAAGACAATGTTGCTATTTCAGCCGTGCCACAATCGCTTAAGCAAAAATTAAAAAAAAAAAAAACGACAATATTGCAATTCAAGTTCCCTAGAAATAGGCTTGAAAAGAAAAAGAAAGGATGTAAATGAAGACAAAAGTTGCGTTACAAGGTGCTTTAGGCGTTGGTCTTAGCGTGTGTGCGGCACTGCTGCTAGGTGCTTGCGGCGGCAAGGTCAATATGGCAGAGTTTAATCAGGCGTTCTACACAGGAGACAAAGAAGAGGCGCTCAAAATCGCTAAAGGTGGCAAGGGTGTGCTATGGGACTACCAAAGTGGTGTGAATGCGTTTTGGCTAGGTGATAGCAAAGAAGCAGCAAAGCTGCTAAAAAGCGCAGATGAAGGCATAGAAAAAGCGCAAGAAAAGCTCATAAGCACAGGCTACAACCCCTATGTGTATGAGAGCGTGCTGCTAGATTTATACACTGCGTATAACTATGGCAGCCAAGATGATGTGCAAAAGGCTCGCCCAGCACTAAACCGCGCACACGATAAGCAAAATCAGGCAAAAGAGACATTTGCCAAAAAGATAGAAAAGCAGCAAAAGCAAGCAGAAGACTTAAAGGCAAAAATCCCAGAAAAAGTGCCACTTGATAAGCTAGAAGGGCAGATTTCACAAATTAGTGCTAAATATAAAGTCTCTAAAGAGTATGAGAAGTATAAACCTATGTAACTTATGTAAGCGCGCTATCAGCGATGATAGAGGGCGATAGACCAAAGGCAGAGAATCTCTACAAACAGATTGACAAAGTTGTAGAAAATAATGAGATTTTAAACAAAGACTTCGCGCTAATGGCAAGTGGTGATACACAAAAGCGCACCTGGATCTTAATCGAAGATGGCTCTATCGCTGCTAAGTGGAAAGAGCCTTATAAACTAGATCCTGCCATTGGTATTTTGATAAGTGCAGCGGTTGGGCTTAGTGCGCCACTAGATTTTACTTTCTATATACCGAAGCTTGAAGAAGGCAAGAGTGCGTTTGGCAGCTATAGTGCAAATGGAGAGTCTATCAAGCTTCTTAGCAGCCTAGATGCTGTGGCAGCAAATGAGCTCCAAGCAGGTGCGAAAATGGCGGTGACTCTATCGATTTTACAAGGCTTATCTATTAGCGTAGCAAAAGCACTCGCTACTGAAGCTGCTGCTTCTAAATTTGGCGCACTAGGAGCTGTGGGGACAAAAGTGGCAGCTGATGCAGCTACCGATGCGCTTATGCAGCCAAAGATAGTAGATTCTATCAGCACACTTCCTAAGCAATATCTAGCAGTCTCTATCCCAAATACAGGCGATGAAATCAGCGTAAAAGGCGATGGCAAAGAAATCTTTAACGCCAAACTAGAGACTTGCGGGGATAAAAGCGGCTCGCTAGAATCTCTCTGCGCGGATAAAAACAATATCCTAGTGCTGCGAGCGACAAGCGCAAATGCTCCGGTAAATGCACAAATCATCAAGGAGCAGTAAATGAATAACACGCTAAAGTTATGTGCCGCCGCGCTTTGCGCGGTGTTGTTTATCGGCTGCGGTGGGAAAACTACTTCCTATGTAGATTCTAGTAGCAGGGAATATGTAAGCAAAGGGCTGGATTACCATGACTTAGAAATGAGCGCCAAAAAGCTTGTGGATAACTTCCTAGAAACTTATGGCGCAAATGCTGATGGTAGCGAAGTCCTAGAAGTAGGTGAAGTTATCAATGACACTATGCAGGATTTTGATGTTGAGCAACTAACCGAGATGATTACTACAGACCTACAAAACGCTAAGAAATATCAAATTACAAGCTTCTATGCTGGAAGTGGAGGTCGCGTAAGCGCGCGTAAGGATCTGCATAAAAATGCCAGAGATGACGAAGAGATAGACCAGCGCTATGTCGCAGAAAAGGGAAGTAGAAGATTGGCAGATTTCACGCTGGAAGGAAAAATAACCGAAAAGGTAACCAGGCTCAATAACAAGACAGAAAAACGAGACTATGTCTTGTCATTCAGGCTGACAAATCTCCAAACCGGCTTGAGAGTTTGGAGCAGGCAAGAACCAATCACTAAAGTTACAAAATAAAGGAGCAAAAATGAAAATTAAAAGTATTGTATTAGCAAGTGTTGTAGCGGTTGCTGGATTAGGCATTGTAGGCTGTGCTAGCGGTGGTATCGGCAAGCAAGCACAAGAAAAACACGGGCTAAAAGGTGCGCCTGCGTGGGTGCTAGGCAAGTCTGGAAGTGTAGGAGACTTTGAAGCAGTAGGAAGTGCGCCGATTGTAGGCGGAGACTTGGACTTTGCTAGACAGGAAGCTATGGCGGCTGCTAGACAAAGTATGATTCTAAAAATCTATGCCTATGTAGATAGTAAGTATGAGAAAACTATACAATCTAGCAGCCAGCTAGGAGATGGCAATAAAATGAATCACCAAAGGGTTACAAACTCGCTCAATCAGCTTAAACAAGGCGCGGCAAACAAACTGCCCGGCACTTCACAGAAAGAAGCCTTTGTGGGTGATAAAGATGAGTATTGGGTGCTGCTACAAATGGATAAAAATGCCGAAGAAAAATATCGCAAATATATCGATACAGCGACAGACTCTATGCTGCAGTCTATCCTAACTGCGCCAGCTAACTAGGAATGCGTATGAAGTGGCTGCTTATATGCGTGGCGTTTGTGGGGCTTGCTTATGGTGCCACAAACCCACTAGGGCAGGATCTACTCATAGGCAAGGGAGTTGGACTCACAGAAGCAGAAGCCAAGCGCAACGCCTTGCACGATATTTCAAGCCAAGTGCCAATAAGCGTTAGCTCAAGCTATGAGTCAAGCAAAGTGCGAAGCGATAGCACGCTTACAACAAGCGCGAAGCTAAACACAAGTGCCATATCTAAAGATATTGATTTAGATGTGGAGAAGTTTTTTGAAACAAGGCAAGAGGGCAATGGCTGGAGCGCAGAAGTGAGAATCCGCAAGAGTGATCTTATAAAGAGCTACACGCAAAAGCAACGCCAAGCCCTAGAATCTATCTCCTATGATGCTACTTGTAGCCTTAATCCAAAGCACCAAAGAGAGCTGCAAAGCGCACTTGATAGAGCGATACACTACCGCGATGTGCTGAATGCCTCTGGTGGCAGTAGCATAGGCGATGTCAAAATCGCCGAGCTAAATAAAATGCTCCTAGAGAAGCCAACTGCAGTGATTGAGTATGGAGAGAGCTTTAGCGAAGCTAGAATCCTACAAAGCAAGCTAAGTAAAGAGTTTAGCAAGTTTTTTAAGGTGCTAGGTGCAAATGATGGGCGCGCTTCTGTTGTCAAGGTCGATTTACTCATTGATGGCGATTATGATAATAATCAAGTAGCACTTGAGCTAGAGCTGCTAGACTGCCACGGCAATAGCATTTATAGCGGCAGCTTTGATGACAGATATGCGAAAGATCGTGCCGCTGCTATAAGTGAGTTTAGCAAAAGGGCTGATACTAGAGCCTACAAACTCATAAATGCGTGGATCAATGGCAAGTAACACAAATAGATTCTGGCAACAAATTCTGGCGCAAACAAACAAGGTTGCGCCAGAAGCAATCAGTCTAAGGCTTAGGTAGAGGCTTTAGCAAGTCTTTAAGTCGTAGCTCTTCTTGGCGGGCGGCGATGTATTGGGCTTGGGCGATTTTCTGCGCTAAGAGTGCTTGCTGCAAAGCAGCCCTATCATTCATTCCCCCGTTCATCTCTTTAACTTGTGCAAGCGCGACATTTGCCTGATCAAGCCTAGATTTTGTCGCAGCGATATTTGCGCGCACTTCTCCTAAAATCTCCTCATCATCGCAATGCTTTAGTAGCGATTCTAGTTCAGCGCGCGCTTCTTGAAGCTTTTTTTGGTTGGGGTTTGGTTTGTTCTCATAGGCTTCAAGCCCCGATTTGGCTTGGTGGATTTTATACTCACAAATCGCACCAGCCTGCGCAAACTTACCAAAAGCGACACATGCAGCAAGCCCAAGAATCCTCACATGCCAGGTCATTATACTTACGCCTCCTTTGTGGTAGATTCTGCCTGCAAACCTTTGGAAGTAAGCCAAAGCAAGATATCTGCTAGGACTTGAGGCTTTATAGGCTCATTGAGAATCTCATGGCGTGCGCCTTTATAGAGCAAAATCCCCACATCACTAAACCCCTGTGCTTCAAGGTGCTTGCACGCCGCTTGCACGCCGCTGCCAAACTGCCCGCTAGCATCATCGCTCCCGCTGACAAAGAGAATCGGGAGGGTCGGGTTTTTGATAGTTGGATACTCGCCATAGACTTCTTGCATGCCCAAAAACAAATACAAAAAGCTCTCAATATCAAACATAAAACTACACTTAGGATCATCACGATATGCCTGCACCACCGCTGGATCTGAGCAGAGCCAGCACTGCGGAGCAAACTGCGTATCGCGTTTAAAATGCTTATCAAATCCGCCAAAAAGTGTTTTGGTCAAAAACTTCTGCCCAAAGGTTTTTGCCCCAAAAAATCGCAGAATCTTTGTAAGCATAATCCCATAGCCCAGATTCTCGTCAAATGCTGGCGATCCGCTAAGGATAAGCCCAGAGAGCGCCTCGCTATAGAGTGAGGCATAGCGGCGCGAGAGTAGCGATCCCATGGAGTGCCCTAGGAGCACGACTCTAGCGCCTGGGTATTGGTCTTTAAGCAGGCAAGTGAGCTTATAGAGATCATAGCTCGCACGCGAGAATCCGTCCTCCCCCATACTCCCAAGCCCAATCCCATGCTCAGCATTGATACTTTGCCCATGTCCGCGATGATCGCTGGCTGCGACGATGTAGCCATGGCTCGCCAGCTCGCGTGCAAGCCACTCATAGCGGTCTTTATGCTCGATCATTCCGTGAGCGATTTGGATAATTATGGGACTAGAATCCACTTTTGCAGGTTCATAAAGATCATACGCCACTTGCCCAAAATCTGAGGCGAAGTGGAGATCTTTTGTAATGTGTAGGTCGTTTGTATATGCTTGCATGTAAGCTCCTTATTATGTTAGGTAGTGCGACTAGAATCTAGGGCTTATTTATCGAAATTCTCCCTATGTTCCTTGAATGTCTTGCTAAATGAGTGTGTGCCATTTTTGTTGCGCACGAAAAAGAGATACTCCACATCTGCAGGCTCAAACACCGCGCGTATCGCTTCTATGCTCACACTCCCCACGGGCAGTGGCGGAATCCCCTTATACAGGTAAGTATTATAGGGGGATTTGTCGTTGCGTATGCGATCTGGTGTAACCTTGGCATGCGAATATTGCCCATAGTTTAGCGAGCCGTCCATTTGCAAAGGCATATTGATTTTTATG
The DNA here is from genome assembly GCF_937906905.1 of uncultured Helicobacter sp. Lineage (GTDB taxonomy): Bacteria > Campylobacterota > Campylobacteria > Campylobacterales > Helicobacteraceae > Helicobacter_B. The sequence continues at coordinate 71,977 of NZ_CALERY010000027.1, forward strand.
CGATTATAAATGACAGCTGCAATGATTGGCATTTCTTGCGTATTGGCAGCTTCTTTTTGGATAATAGAAGCCATGGCGATATGCTTAAACCACTGCTTCTCATCATAGCTCCCTAGGTATTGCCTAGCAAGATTCTGGTGTTTTTCTAGTGATGAGCGCACCAGCAGCGTCATCAGCGTTTGTTCGGTTGGGTTTGCGTGGATTTTATAAGTATCTGGCAAGATGACACCCTCTTCATAAGGTGCGAGAGCCTTGTAGGCTTCCCAGAGCTTCTGCTCATTTAAGCGCAGCTGCGCGGTGATGTCTTTGATGAAATAATACATCGTCTCCCCTGGGATTAGCGTGATACTCTCTTGTGCAGCTTTAGCAGAAGTGAGCGCATAGAGAAAGTCGCCTTTGGTGATAATGCCCAAAGAGCCCGACACGCTCAATCCACCAAATCCACCTACTGCACTAGATTCTGGAGCTAGATTCTGGGGCTTTTTCATAAGATAGCTAATGTCGATTTCGCCACTTTGTGGCTTGCCAAGTGCGCGCAAAATGTATTTATCCAGCTGGTTAATATCTAAGCCATTTTTGGAGAGATATGCTATAATCGCGGTGATTGATCCCTGTGGGAGCGTGATTTTGGAAGGACTTACCATAGGCAACCCCAAGTAGAAAAAGAATATAAAAATAATGAGAAAAGCCCCGTCTAAAAAAGCGCTAAGCGCATTTATCATTCTTTTTGTCACCTTGTTTGTCCTTTTTGGTGGGTTTAGGATTCTCTCAAATGGCATTAGTATCGACTCATTGCGCTTTGCTGACATTCAAGTCCGCGGATTGTATCTAAAACTAAACAACAAATTCATCTTAGAAATCAAAGAGATTGACCTCATCAAAGCCATGAGCAAGAGCTCTTCCAAACAAAGCGCCAAGCCAAGCGCCGCGCTAGACTTCCAGCAGATAAACGACTATGTGAAATACGCGCTCTGGGGATTAGCGTATTTTGAGAATCTACGCATCGAGAGAATCATCTTAAGCGATGAGCATGTAGCAAGTGTCATCTATGATGGCGCGCATTACTCGCTCTCTTTTCCCAAGCTCCAAGCCACCTTTGATGTGCAAAACGAAAAAAACGCTATCGGGCTTGATATTAAGCGCTTACGGCTGCTTGATCCAGATATGGAGATTGCTGGCAAAATCATCTACTCAAACACCAACAAGCAAGCAAGCTTTGGGCTTTCGATTTCGCCTATGAATTCTGCGCTAGCAAATGCCCTGGGGGCTGATGGGTTTTTGGACTCCATGGATTCTGGGGCAGAGCCTATGGAGTCTATATCGAGCGCCAAAGATACAAAAGCCCAAAGCACCAAAATCTCATCGAGCAACACCCCTGCGCCAAAGCTTTTTGTGCAAGGCTCAAGCGATTTTAAACGCCTGTTGCTGCGCGCCAAAAGCTCACAAATCACGGATCTAGGCTTTGTGCGTGAGCTGATCACAGAGCATGCAAGCACCCTACTCCCAGCACTTGATACATGGCTATTTAACGCACTAGAATTTAAACATTTGACACTCGAGCGCGCAAGCTTTGACATCACACTAAGCGAGAAACGATTTGTCAAAACCCTGCTAGAAAACACCAATCTCACCCTCACTATACAATCCCCTGCATACAAGCTTCACCCAAGCCTAGCGCCCTTTAGCGCGCAGCATGCCAAAATCCAAGTGCAAAAAGCCCAAGCCATGCTCGAGCTTGAAAAACCAGCGCTAGAATCTATTGATCTGCAAGGCTCTAGTCTGGCATTTTCGTTTGTGGATTCTGTGCCTACACTCTCTATCCTGGCACATTCTGGCGCACTACGCTACACGCAAGCATTGCAGGATTTACTTGGATTTTATGGCGTGAAGCTACCAATTGAACGCATCATGGCGGATATGAAAGCTGATCTTGCTATCACGATTCCCTTTGCCCAGGAGGTTCATGTCGGCTTTGATGGGAGACTGAATGCTGATAATGCGGTGCTAAGGGCTGGAGGGCTGGACTTCACAAGCAAAAGCGCCTCTGTGGCAATCAACATCAACCCCAAAACAAACACAAACGCAATCGAAGTTTGGACACAGAATCTTGCGTATGAAAATCTCTTTGATATCGATACCAAAACCCACCTAAACCTTGCAGAAAAAAAGCTGCATACTAGCTTGTTTGTGCATTCACTACGAGTGAGCACAAACCCTGACATCAACCAAAAGCTCATCAAGCAGCCCCATTCCACAGAGTCCAATCCAAAATCCAGCGTAGATTCCGCGGGGGATTCTGGGCTAAATTCTGCCCCTAAGCCAGATACATCAAAATCTAGTGTGCCAGAATCTAGCACGCCAAACACACCAAGCACCAAAGAATCTGCCAAACCAAGTCAAAGCGCACACCAGAATCCACCTATCCAGCATTACGCCAAGCACCCCACAAGTCGTGAGCAAGAGCTAGGCAAAGCATTGATACAGGTGTTTGCTAGAGATTTAGTCGGTGGAGATTTCGCCGATAGCCTTGAAGTGCGCACCTACAAACCGCTTCCCACACATCTCGCGCCAAGCGATATTAGACAGCTTGCAAGTATGCAGCCATTTGCTAAGCCAGGCATGCTCACAGAGCTGGCGCATTTGGTGCAAATCTCAAATACTCTAGCAAGCGATACAGCAAACAGCAGAGCGCACGACACCACAAGCATGCCAGAATCTATATCCACAGATTCCAGCACCTCTGCTACAAATCCCCCCGCGCCACAATCCACAGAGCCAGGCGCCACCCAGCAGGTCATAAACCTAGAAGAGATTTTAGAAGCTCCACCGCTACACTCGCCAAATCACCCAGAATCTAGCAAGCCCCACTCGCCCAACACTCCTGTGTCAAAATCCCCAGCACTTGACTCCCCCTCCCTGGAATCTCCCGCTAGCACTCCCGCGCCAAGCACACCAGCACCCAGCGAGCCACAAGTGCATTCCCCGCAAGTAAAAGCACCTACCCCACCAGAATCCAGCCCAGATCCTGCGACCCAAGCCACAGCGACAAATCCTACCAATCAAGATGCAGATTCTAAGGATTCCACCAGCCCAGAATCCAACGCACCACAGACGCCTAGCGAGCCGATTACCCCGCTTGAAAAGCCTGACATTTCGCTTGCTCCCACAGAGCAGACACTCGATCTCACAGATTCTACCCAAGCCCCAGAATCTACACAAATCGACCCCAAAGACGAGCAAGCCGACCCAAAACAACCACAAGAAGATGAGCGAGATGATGAGATAGATGATACCCAAGCCACTCTAGATTCTGCTCCAAGCACTGCACAAGATACTATGCAAAGCAACACACCAGAATCCGCCCCAGAGAAAAAAACCCATCGTGCAAATGGCGTAGAGCTGGATTTCACAAAACCTATGAGTGAGCAAGAAAAGCTTGAAAAAATCATCGCCCTACTCAAATACCAAGATGAACAGAAATTTACCTACGATATTTTCAAAGCCACGCAAGACAACCTACCCCAAATCGATGTAGATGTGGATTTCTCGCAAAACCCCATGCGCATTAGTATCCCAGCGCTTGATGTGTATATGCAAATCTTTGAAAATGAAATTCAAGCCAATATCCTAAACTTCGCCAAATTTGCACCATTCTCCCCGCTCATGCAATATCTTGGACTCTCATCTGGAAATGCAAATATTGCTCTCAAAGGGGCGCGCGATATCGACTTCAAAGTCCAGATCAACGACTATCCAAGCTTCCTGCTAACCAAAGACAAAAAAATTGTGAAAGATTTTGTATTCCGCGGAGAGTATGTTGATAATAAACTGCAGGTGCGTAGTGATGATGAGCTTATCAGGCTTGATTTATATGACAATACCACGCTTGCGCGATTTAAAGATCTCGATGTGAGTATTGATGGACTACTAGAGAGCAAAATCCCCGCGATTCAAGAGATATTTAGCACCTCGAGTGAGAAAAAGGCGGTATTCACCAGCGATGAGATTCTCTTTGAAAGTGAGTTTTTACGCGCGAAGCGTCGCTATGAGCGCACGCATAATATCAAGCCAAAAATCATCGCCATTGAAGCACAAAATGTTACAGGATTTTTCAAGGAAGTTACCATTCCGCTTGATGATTTTAACGCCAAAATCCGCGACGATCGCATAAGTGCAGATGCCACCTATAAAAACGGAATCGCCAATATTGACATTATCCATGGCAATACAATCTTTAAAGCTGGAAATTTCAGCGGAGAGTTTTTAAACCGCGTCATCGGAAGGCAAATCGTAGATGGAGGGCTTTTCGAGCTAAGTGGAATCTACAAAAATGATATATTTAATGGCGATATCAAAATGCAAAGCACCAGCTTCAAAGGCTTTGCAATCGTGCAAAATGTCATTGGGCTTATTGATACAATCCCCTCCCTTGTGATGTTTAGAAGCCCTGGGCTTAGCTCTAAAGGCTATGAAGTCAAAAGCGGCACAATCAAGCTCTCGCTAAATACCCAATATGTCGGGCTGGAATCTATCCATCTCATTGGCAAATCCATGGACATCGAAGGCAATGGTCTCATCGAGCTTGATACGCAAGAAGTGGATATGGGACTCTCAATCTCCACACTCAAAAACCTAAGTGGGATTCTCAATAAAATCCCAATTGTAGGCTATCTGCTCCTTGGCAAAGATGGCAAAGTTACCACACAAGTGAGTCTGCGCGGCACACTCCAAGACCCCAAAACCCAAATCAGTCTCGCCCAAGATATTCTCAAAACCCCGCTCAATGTCATAAAGCGCGCATTTAAGCCTGTGGATTTGGTGATTGATGAGATCATAAAAAGCATCGAGCAATAATGCCACTGCATAATCTAAACCAAGAGCAATACGCAGCAGCCACCGCGCCCATGGGGCATAATCTCATCATCGCCTCTGCTGGCACTGGGAAAACTTCTACAATCGTGGGGCGCATCGCACATCTGCTAGAAAGCGGCATAGAGGCGCATGAGATTCTCCTACTAACCTTTACCAACAAAGCCTCCCAGGAAATGATTGCGCGCGTGGCTAAGCGCTTTGGCGATGTGGCAAAAAAAATCGAATGCGGAACTTTTCACGCAGTGTGCTATCGGTTTTTAAAAGACAAATATGCCATATCACTAAAGCAGCCAAAAGAGCTAAAAATCCTTTTCAAAAGTATCGCTAAATCGCGCGTATATCAAAATCTCACTAGCACTCCGCCATATTCTGGGGAGTATTTGTTTGATTTGTATTCGCTGTTTTTAAACTCGCGCAATAGCGAGAGTTTCGAGGAATGGCTAGGGGCGCGTGGAAGCAGCGATCATAGCCCATATATCGATGTGTATGAGGGGATTTTCGAGGAATACCGCGCACTCAAGCAATCCCATAATTACATGGACTACAACGATCTTCTCATTGAATACGCAAATGAAATGCGCCAAACCCCCTGCCCCTACAAAGAAATCCTCTGCGATGAGTATCAAGACACAAACCCCCTGCAAAATAGCGTAATCCACGCACTAAACCCCAAAAGCCTCTTTTGTGTGGGGGATTATGACCAGAGTATTTATGCCTTTAATGGAGCGGATATCTCGATTATCTCGAGTTTCCAGCAGGCGTATAAGGATTCTGCAGTTTTCACCCTGCGCAAAAACTACCGCTCCACACGCTATATCCTAGACCTTGCCAATCGTGTGATTGAAAAAAACGAGCGAATCTACCCCAAAGAGCTTGAAGTCGTCAATACCGATACGCCAATCACACCAAAGCTCTTAGTCTATAATACGCTTTTTGAGCAGTATCAAGGCGTAGCACAGAAGATCCTAACCGCCAACCACCCGCTTGATGATATCGCCATAATCTTTCGCAACAACTCCTCTGCTGATGGTTGTGAAGCACTGCTACGAGAGCTCAATATCCCAACAAAGCGCAAAGGCGGGGTGAGTTTTTTTGATGCCAAAGAAGTCGCACTTATGCTAGATCTCTGCTCGCTGCTTTATAACCCAAAAGATATGATGGCTTATATCCATGTCTTGAGCTATGGCGCAGGGATTGGGGATTCTATCGCTAGAGAGCTGTATCAAGGGCTACTTCGGCTAGGTGGCGGGAATGCCAAGCGCGGATTGCTTATGCCAGATTCTAGTGTCCGCGCATTTGAAAAGCGTGCGAAAAACGCCCAGCAAGGGCTATTTGATGATTTTTTCATTCTCCAAGATGTTAAGCGGTTTGACACGATCGCGCAAGGGCGCTTCGTAGGGCACCCTATCCTTGCACACCCAAAGCTTAGTGCAGATAGCGTGCGGTTTTTGAATGAATTTTATGCGATTTTTGAGCGCTATGAGACACACAATAAGCCCCGAGAGCTTATCAATAAGCTAGCGAAAAGCCCGCTATATGAACATATTGTAGAAATCCTATGTGTCAAAAGAGCGCGCAACAAAGATGGCTCGCTCGATCTTGATCGCAAAACCCAGGCTAAGGAAGCTATCCAGCGCAAACTTCTACTCCTCCAAGACATCGCCAAGCAGTATGAGAATCTAGGGCGATTTTTGAATGCCATGGTGCTAAGTAGCAACGAAAATACGCAAGGCAGCGGTGTAAATCTCCTCACAATCCACGCAAGCAAGGGGCTGGAGTTTGGGATTGTGTTTATCATTGATCTTATGCAAGGACGCTTCCCTAATCTCAAGCTTATTGCTAAAGGCGGTAGCGTGGAGGAAGAGCGCAGGCTGTTTTATGTAGCCATCACGCGCGCCAAAACACAGCTCTATCTCTCCTATGCCAAAAGAGATGAGATAAAAAACATCGCTTATGAGCCTTCAATTTTCTTGCATGAGGCAGGGCTTATCAAAAATACCTAGCAGAGATTTAGAAGCCTTTGAGTGCATGCCTCTGGGGTCCTTTTAGCACCAGATTCTAGCCCATAGATTGCCACCGCACCAATCCCCATAGCAGTTTGATGATACTACAAACACTTACACCTAGATACTAAAGACAATAGCCGACTTGCACGCACAATACAAGAAGCGCAACCCTTATCAAAGGTGCAGAAAAACTAATGCAGCTTAAAACTTGCAGCGGTAGATTTCGCCATAAATAATGTATTCATCGATTTTGTTAGCAGGGTTGTCATTTGCTAGCCCCATTTTGAACTGGTAGTCCGCCCCTAGGTAGCGCGACTCGGTATGCAGCACAAGCACAGCATTACCGCCGTATTTCGCAGCTTTGTTTCGCAGATCATTCTCTGCACCGCTTATAGCATCAAGCAGCTTCACGCCATAACCTTTGGTATTGATTACACCTGTGCTCTCGGCAATATAGACGCAATCTTTGAGCGAGGACTTACCTCGATAGATTTGCACACCCAGGGCATCTTTACTTGGGGTGGGGAGCTTGTAGCAGGCTTGGAGCGCAAAAGCAAGCAACACACTTCCACAAAGCGCGGTGATGATAGGAATGTGGCGGGAGATTCTCATACATATCCTTAATAATACAAATTTACGCAGCCAGCCATGCAGCTACCATGCGGTTTGTGCGAAAGTCGCATAAGCTGCAGCAAATACTATTCCCCAAATGCCCTGGCGCTAAATTTCTCAAGTGCTTTTTGTAAATCCTCTGGTGTGTCAATCCCTATGCTCTGCGTCTCCACAAGCACCATAGCAATGCGCTTGCCATAGTAAAGTGCGCGCAGCTGCTCTAGCTTCTCTCTATGCTCTAGGGGGGAGTGCTCCCTAGACTGCGGCAGGGCGCAAAACTCTCTCAAACTCTCCATACTATATCCATACACGCCCAAATGCCCCAGATAGCTAGAATCCATTTTGCTATCATCTGTGCTGCCATCGCGATCATAAGGGATAATGGAGCGCGAGAAATACAGCGCATTCCCACTAGAATCCACCACGACTTTCACGACATTTGGATTAAGGGCTTGGGTCTGCGTGATAGGCGTGGCACAGCTTGCCATAAACGCACCTTGCGCCATTTTGCCCTGCAATGCCTGCACAATCTCTGGCTCTAAAAACGGCTCATCAGCTTGGAGGTTGATGATAATCTCACTGCTAGGAAGCCCTAGCTTTTTTGCCGCTTCATAGCATCTATCTGTGCCGCTTTGATGATCTTTGCTAGTAAGGATAGCGCGGATTTTGTGGCTTTTGCATAGCTCTAGCACGCTTATATCATCGCACGCTACGCATACTTCATCGACTTTGGCGGCGTTTTTCGCACTTGCTACCACCATTGGCAGCCCAAAAATATCTGCTAGAATCTTATTAGGAAAGCGGGTGGAAGCAAGGCGCGCTGGGATTATGACCATAGATTCTCCTTGAGATTAGCTAACACATCAAAGCCGCGCATTATATCGCAAGCCTAGCGCGATTATTATTTAAGTAATTATTATTTAAGCATTAGGGGCTTATAATCGCAAATTCTATTTACTACATTTGACTTATGCTAAGGAGAAGTTATGGCAGAAAAGACCCTTTCTATCATCAAGCCAGATGCCGTGCAAAAGGGCGTGATCGGCAAAATCATCGATCGCTTTGAGAGCAATGGCTTAAGAATTGCCGCGATGAAAAAGCTCCAGCTCTCTAAATGCGATGCGCAGGCGTTTTATGCGATCCACAAAGACCGCCCATTTTTCAACGATCTTGTGGAGTTTATGGTAAGTGGTCCGGTGGTTGTAATGGTGCTAGAAGGAGACAATGCCGTAGCTAAAAATCGCGACTTAATGGGTGCTACAAACCCCAAGGAAGCCAAGCCCGGCACGATTCGTGCAGATTTTGCCCAAAGTATTGATGCAAACGCTGTGCATGGCAGCGATAGCCTAGAAAATGCGCGCAATGAAATCGCTTTCTTTTTCGCTGCTAAAGAGATTTGCTAGAGCTATCTAAATCTAGCATGCAGATCCAAACGCGCAAAATATCCTCCGCACCAAAAGCGTTTGAAGTCTGTGCGCATGGGCTACGCCTAAAGGGTGAGCTCTATGCCAAAGAGCGCGGGCTATTTTGCCTAGAGGCGAGGCTAGAGGGGGAAATCGAGCTTATCTGCGATAGGAGCGGAGAGGCATTTATGCAAGCCATTGATGAGGCGTTGGTTTTGTATATTTCAGATGGATTCTGGGATACACAAAGCCAACGCTTTGAGGCATTTGATGTGATCGAATGTTTTGATGGCTTTATCGATTTGGATTCTATTCTGCAAAGCGAGATAGAGTCCATAAAACTTGATTACCACTACAAAGGAGAATATCATGGCAGTGCCAAAGAGACGAGTCAGTAAAACACGAGCAGCAAAGCGCAGGACTCACTACAAAATCACGCTAGCAAAGCCTATCAAAGACAAAGACGGCAGCTGGAAGTTGCCACATCATATCAACAAGTTTAGCGGCTCATACAAGTAAATCTACAAAACTCAAAAGACTTCGATTTGCAAGAATTTGATTTAGGGATAGCCCTAAACCCTACCCCAAAGCTCATCGAGGTCGCATTCAAAGCCAAGGAGCAGATATGTGGAAAATAGCTGTTGATGTGATGGGTGCAGATCATGGGGTCGCTCCTATCGTAGAGGGCGCACTCCAAGCCGCAAAATCACACAAATCTCACGGCTGCCCAGCATGCAAAATCCTGCTCGTGGGTGATGAGAAACAGATTGCCCCAGTGCTCGATCAAAGCCCTATCGCACGAGAGCTGCAGCATATCCAATCTTCCCAGAATCTGCAAGAGAGTATTATAGAGGTTGTGCATTGTAGTGACTATATCCGTATGGAAGAAAGCGCCACAGATGCTCTAAAACGCAAAGAGTCTTCAATCTACATTGCCACAGAGCTGGTGCGCGAGGGTAGAGCTGACGCACTCGTATCTCCAGGACATAGTGGCTCGACAATGAGTCTAGCCACACTTCGACTCGGGAGGATTGCTGGTGTCTCTCGCCCTGCAATTTGCACGCTCATGCCCACAATCACCGACAAACCAAGTATGATTTTAGACGCTGGGGCAAACACCGACTGCAAGCCAGAATACCTAGTAGAGTTTGCAATAATGGGCTATGAATACGCGCGCAGTGTAATGGGCTATGATGACAATGCTATCCGCGTAGGGCTCTTAGCAAATGGCGAGGAAGAATCCAAAGGCAACGAGCTGACAAAAGCCGCCTTTACTTTGCTTAGGGACTATCCGTTTTTCAAAGGCAATGTCGAAGGTAACGATATTTTTAATGGCAGTGTTGATGTCATCGTGTGCGATGGCTTTAGTGGGAATCTCGTGCTAAAAGCTAGCGAGGGCGTGGCAAGCTCCATTAGCCATATCTTAAAGCAAGAGATTAAGTCATCTCCCTTGCGCCTGCTAGGTGGGCTACTCCTTAAAGGCGCATTTGCCAACCTTAAGAAAAAGATCGATTACGCGGAATACGGCGGCGCACCACTGCTTGGTGTGAAACAAGTAGCAATCATTAGCCACGGCAAGTCCAATGCCCGCGCCATAGAAAACGCCGTATATCAAGCACTTCGAGCTTGTGAAGCCAAAGTGTGCGAGCACATCGCCCAAGCGTTTGCTAGCACAAAGGGGTAGAGATGTATTATGCTGCTATGCGCTCCATCGCCTCCTATGTCCCTACGCGCTGTGTCCCAAACGCAGAGTTTGAAAGCACGCTTGATACAAGCGATGAGTGGATTACCAAGCGCACTGGAATCAAAACACGCTATTTTGCCAGCGACGATCAAAGCGGTAGCGATCTGGGCGTGGAAGCAGCACACCTAGCACTCTCAAGAGCCAACCTTACCCCCAAAGACATTGATTTAGTCGTCTGTGCCACACTAAGCCCAGATTTCCTGGCTATGCCTAGCAATGCCTGCCTTATCAGTGCTAAGCTTGGGATCACTGATGTCCCAGCATTTGATATCACGGCAGCTTGCACAGGCTTCATTTATCTCCTAAGCGTGGCAAAAAGCTTTGTAGAATCTGGCGCATACCACAATGTGCTCATCGTAGGTGCAGAAAAAATCAGCAGTGTTTTAGATTTTAGTGATCGCGGGACCTGCGTGCTTTTTGGTGATGGTGCTGGAGCAGCAGTGATCTCGCGCACAGATAACCCAAAAGAAGCAATCCTCGATGTGCATATTAGTGCTAATGGTGCATATAGCGACTTACTCATGACTCCACAAGCCAAAATCCAAAGCACACAAAAAGGTGAAATACAAGGCGGCAAGCTCCAAATGAAAGGCAATGAAGTCTTCAAGCATGCTGTGCGCACGCTCACTGCTGATGTGGAGCATATTTTACAGCGGAATAACCTTAGCACAGATTCTATCGACCTTTTCATTCCTCACCAGGCAAATCTGCGTATCATCAATGCCGTTGGGGAGCAGCTCGGTTTAGGTAGTGAGAAGATTATTCTAACTGTGCAAAAATACGGCAACACTTCTGCTGCTAGTATCCCTATGGCTATTGATGAAGCCTATAAAACTAAGCGACTTAAAAAGGGGGATCTTATGCTGCTTGATGCCTTTGGCGGGGGCTTTACTTGGGGGTCTGCGCTTGTGTATTTTGGCGGCACACCCTACAATGGATAAACACGCTTGGGATAAGCACGCGCAAAATACACAAGAAAGAGATAGGCAGGCGCGTATTGCTAACAATCTCTCTTGTGTTATGCGCCAAATACAAGTCGCCGCGCAAGCATATCAAACAAAAACAGGTATTGCGGAACATAGAGTCAAGCTTATTGCAGTAAGCAAATATCAAGATGTAGATTCTATGCGCGCGCTCCATTTAGCTGGGCAATGTGCCTTTGGCGAAAACAAGGTGCAAGACTTGCGCCAAAAAGTGGGCGAATTTGCTGTGATAGCCCCTGCAAAGCCCATTGAGTGGCATTTCATCGGCACACTCCAGCGCAACAAAATCAATGCCCTCCTAGCACTAAGCCCCACCCTAATCCACTCTATCGACTCCCTAGAGCTTGCCCTAGCACTTGATGAGCGCTGCGGAAAGCTCGGTAGAATCCAGCGCGTTTTGCTGCAAGTAAATAGCGCCAACGAGCCTAGCAAACATGGATTCTCGCCAGAATCCACCCTAGAAGCATTTGCGCGCATTAGCTCCCAAGCGCGAAATCTCCAAATCTGCGGGCTTATGACTATTGGTGCGCATACACAAGATATCGCCAGAATCCAAGAAAGCTTCCAAAAGACAAAAGAGCTCTATGATTGTATGAAAGCCCAATCATCTCACATCAACACGCTCTCCATGGGTATGAGCGGGGATTTTGCCTATGCCATTAGCCAAGGTGCGACTATGGTGCGCATTGGCTCGGCACTTTTTACCACGCATTAGCAAGCACAGCACCATGATCTCAAAGCAGAATCTAAGCATTATTTTAGTGATTTTAAAGTATATTCGCTCTTTATTACTCGCTTCAAGGACTCGTATATGCGCCATTTTCTTACGCTAAAAGACTTTAGCCAAGATGAGCTGCATGAGATTCTTGCGCTTTCTTTTGTGCATAAGCACGCCAGGCACGCATTCACTGCGCTCGTGCCAGAACATTTGCGCCAAGCTACCTTGCGCAATAAGAATGTCGCGCTCATCTTTGAGAAGCCCTCTACCCGCACACGCGTGAGCTTTGAGTCTGGGATCAATCAGCTAGGTGCTCATGCAATCGTGCTTATGGGAAAAGATACCCAAATTGGTCGTGGCGAACCAATCTGCGACACAGCGCGGGTGCTAAGCGGCATGGTGGATATGGTGATGATTCGCACATTCTCCCAGCAGACGATTGAGGAGTTCGCTCGCTTTAGTGCTGTGCCTGTCATCAATGGGCTAACTGACATGTATCACCCAGCCCAAGTGCTTGCCGATATGCTCACTATGATTGAGTGCGGATTTTATACTCGTGAGTTTGCGAGCTATTATGCGCGCTTCACTCAGCACGCAGATGACGCCCCCACTCTCCCAGAATCCAAAGCCCAACCCATAATCGCCTATGTAGGCGATGGCAATAATATGGCAAATTCTTGGCTTAACTGCGCGGCGATTCTTGGTCTAGAGCTTCGCCTAGCCACGCCTGCTGGCTATGAAGCCCACACAGAGGTGCTAGAGTTTGCCAAAGCGCATGCGAGCAAGCCTATCACTATCACACGCGACGCGTCTCAAGCAGTTCAGGACGCACATGTCATCATCACTGATACATGGATTTCCATGGGGCAAGAAGAGCAAAAGCACCAGCGGCTGAAGGATTTTGCGGGATTTTGTGTCGATGAAGGGCTTATGGCACGCGCGGATTCTCGCGCGATATTCCTGCACTGCCTGCCAGCCTATCGTGGCTATGAAGTAAGTGAGGCAGTCATCGAAAGTGCGCAGTCCCAAGTATGGCTCGAAGCACACAATCGTCTCTATATCCAACAAGGAATCATGCTATGGCTAGTAGCACAGAATCACTAAACCCAGCACAAATCTTCCGCGCGGATAATATTGCTAAAATTAGCAGAATCTCAAATAGCCAGATTTTGCTGCATTTAGAAAAGGGGGAGTTTGACCCAAGAGAAGCATGGTTTCTCCACGATGATGACGGAGAAGAGTATGTCGTCATGCCCCAAAATATCCTTAAAAAAATCATCTCTATCATTCGCAATGCCCATGAAGAAAAGCTCTTACTCGAGCTCTCTCGTGATATTAGCCAGCAAACACCTGTGGATTTCGATGATGTCCTAGCAGTAGCACTTAATAAACTAGAATCCAGGCGCCTGCCAGATGGTTCCCTGCCTAAAATCAACACCAAATCCCTAATCAAAGAAATCAAAAAACAATACCCAAATCTCTTTCTCAATATCCCAGAGCAATTTTTGTTCAAAGGCATGCGATGAGCCACGATACTCACATACAGCACTCCGGTGCAGTCCCCACTTTAGATTCTGCAGATTCTGCTTTGAATCTCACACCAAGCCCTTCTAGTGCGATTGATTTTTCGTTTTTCGCGCGCTACTCCACTGCAGCCCCACGCTACACCAGCTATCCCACCGCAGTAGAATTTACACCAGATTTTACCTATGATGATCTTGTAGAATCCTACACACGCAACGACGCTTTGGCGAAAGATTCTGGCATACCACTCTCGCTCTATGTGCATTTGCCATTTTGCCGAAGTGCATGCTATTTCTGTGGCTGCAATGTCATCTACACCAGCAAAGAAGACAAAAAAGACCGCTACATCGCCTACCTAGACAAAGAGCTTAGTATCCTGCGCACGCTCATGGACACCTCGCGCCAAGCTGTGCAGCTACATTTTGGCGGGGGGACGCCGACATTTTTTGACGCCAAACAGCTCTCACACATCATAACACTTATCCGTGAGAGCTTTGGGAACTTCGCACCAGATGCAGAAATTAGCTGCGAAATTGATCCGCGCCATTTTAATCCCGATCAAATGCAGGCACTTAGGGCTGGCGGTTTTAATCGCCTAAGCTTTGGGGTGCAGGATTTTGATGAGCGTGTGCAGCAGGCAATCCATAGATTCCAGAGCGTGGAGCTTGTGGGGAGTGCTGTAAAAATCGCGCGTGAAGCGGGGGTTGCTTCAATAAACTTCGATCTCATCTATGGTCTGCCCCACCAGAATCTAAAAAGCTTCATGCAAACCTTGGAAAAAGTCGTCGCGCTTAATCCCGATCGCCTCGCAATTTTCAACTATGCCCATGTCCCATGGATAAAAAAGACTATGCGAAAAATTGATGAGAGCGCGCTACCATTGCCAAGCGTGAAGCTAGAGATTTTGAAAAACACCATTGACTTTCTACATAGTCATGGATATGCAATGATTGGCATGGATCATTTTGCCAAGAAAAATGACGAGCTCTATCTCGCTGCTAGCAGCAAAACCCTGCGTCGCAACTTCCAAGGCTACACGACTAAAGGATTCTCCCAGACTATTGGCATAGGGCTGACATCTATAAGCGAGGGCTATGACTACTACGCGCAAAATACCAAAGATTTGACTGCTTATGAAAGTGCGCTTGATGGCGGTAGAATCCCGCTAGAGCGCGGGATTGCTCTAAGCCCTGAAGACATCTTGCGCAAAAGCGTCATCATGGAGCTTATGAATACACTTAGTCTCGAATTTGCGCCCATTGAAGCGCGCTTTGGGATTAGCTTCACGCAGTATTTTTCTAGCGAGCTGGCGCGATTGCAAGAGTTTATCGACCTAGGCGTGCTACACAGAACTGAACGCGGACTCTACACCACCCCCACAGGCGCGCTACTCATTCGCAATATTGCCATGGTATTTGATACCTACCTAGCAAAGCCTAGAGAGCACACATTTAGCAAAACAATATAGCGCAGGGTAGTATGAGTAATATAATAGATTTTAACGCGATCTCCCAAGCATGCGTAAAATGTGGCAAATGTATCCCCCACTGCACGATTTACAGAATCCACCGAGAGGAGGTAACTTCACCTAGGGGCTATCTCGATCTTGTAGGTGCGTATGCGCGCGGGGATCTCTCACTCGATAAGCTTACAAAAGACTATTTTGAGTCTTGCTTTCTCTGCACCACATGCGTAGAAAACTGCCCATCACATTTGCATGTTGATGTCGCGATAGAAAAAATCCGTATCGACATCGCCAAACGCTATGGAATCGCATGGTATAAGCGATTGTATTTTTTCCTGCTTAAACACCGCAGGCTCATGGACATTGTCTTTAGTATGGTAGCGTTTGTCGCACCTTGCGCGTTTAAAAGCAATGCACAGGGGTATACACTCCCATTTAGCAAGCGTATCGTCTTTCCATTTAGTAAAAAAAGCTTTCTTAACACCTACAAAGGACTAGTCCCCGCCACTGCGCCAAAAACCCAAAATCTCGCCCACCACAGAGTCGCAGTATTTATCGGCTGTCTAGCAAACTATAACTACAAGGGCGTGGGGGAGAGCTTACTTACTATCCTTGATAGACTAGGGATTGATGCGCTTGTCCCAGAGCAGGAGTGCTGCGGTGCGCCCGCGTATTTCACAGGCGATATCACAAGTGTGCTGACACTCATCAAGCGCAATATCGAACTTTTCGAGCGATTTATCGATGAAGTTGATGCTATCCTAATCCCTGAAGCGACTTGTGCCGCTATGCTTATAAAAGACTGGGAACACGCGCTTATGCACGATGAGGAGTCCAAAGCCCTGCTCCCACGCCTACGCAAGCTCACGCCCAAAATGACTATGGCAAGCCACTGGCTCTATCACAGTACCAATCTCGCTACACTACTAGAATCTGCACGAGACTCCAAAAGCACACCAAGCAACACATCTGGCTCGCTGGATTCTGGTAACTTCAATACTCGTGCGCCAATCACACATCGCCAAATCACCTATCACGACCCATGCCATGCGAAAAAAGTCCTCCATATCCACCAAGAACCTAGAATCTTGCTTGGCAAAACACGCCAAATCATCGAAATGAGCGAACCCGATCGCTGCTGTGGCTTTGGCGGAGTGAGCATGCAATCTGATCGCTATAATCTCACGCTAAAAGCTGGAATCCCCAAAGCCCAGATGATCACCCAGACAAAAGCACCAGTCGTAAGTGCCGAATGCAGCGCCTGTCGCATGCAAATCACCAACGCCCTAGCCCATGAGCAAGCAGATGTGCGCTTTATGCACACTCTTGAGATTATCGCCCAGGATTTACAGCACTAGATTCTAGCGCAAAGGAAGCGGAGATAAGTTATGCTACAATACCTACACCCCCATACAAAGGCATAATCATGGAGAAAAAACAAAGCACCACCAGCCACAAGCACACCAAAAAATGCACCAAAAAATGCACACAAAAATCCCTAAAGCACGAGTGGGATTTAGGAGCGCTGTTTGCAAACCAGGCAGAATGCGATGCCTATGCCAAACACACACATAAGCAGGCTATAAGCTTCCAAGCGCGCTATCAAGGCAAGCTCGCCACACTCTCTCCGGCTGATTTTCACGCCACACTGCGCGCGTATGAGGAGCTCATCGAGCGACTCTATCGCGTAATGACCTTTGCATTTCTCACTTTCGCAGAAAACACGCAAAAAGGCGATATCTACGCGCGCTATGAGCTAGAGACAAACCAGACCCATGCGCTACTTGTGTTTTTTGAGCTAGAGTTCTGCGAGCTAGAATCCAAAACCCAGCAAGCATTCATCAAAGAAGCCACGCCCTATGGATTTTATCTCCAGAGCCTGCTGGACTCTAAACCCTACCAGCTCTCTCTTAGTGCCGAGCAAGCACTCATCGCCACCTCTAGTGTGGGGGTAAATGCCTTTAGCAGGCTCTTTGATGAGCATTTAAGCGCGCTAAAAATTGGCAAGAAAAAACAAAGCGAAGAAGAAGTGCTAGCCCTACTCCATAGCCCCAAACGCAGTGTGCGAAAAAATGCGCAAAAAGCTTTCACCAAAAGCCTAAAACACTCCAGCCAGCTGCTTGTGTATATCCTAAACATGGTGCGAAAAGATCTCTCTATCACCACGAGCTTGCGTCACTACCCCTCCAAAGAAGCTCCACGCCACTTGAGCAATCACATCAGCCAAAAAAGCGTGGATTCTATGATCACACTTACCAACAAAAGTGTTTCGATCGTGCATGACTACTACGCGATAAAATCCAAGCTCATAGGCTTCAAACTCAAAGACTATGACCGCTATGCCCCACTTTTTGCCAAAAATACAAAATCTAGCTCCATAGCCTACGCAGATGCGCTGGATCTTGTGCGAAATACCTATATGCAGTTTTCTAAAGAATTTGGCGCAATTATCGATAAAAGCTTGCAAGAAGGCTGGGTAAGCTCGCACCCCATGCCAAACAAGCGCGGCGGGGCTTTTAGCCATGGCAGCGTGCCTAGCGCACACCCCTATGTGCTGCTAAACTGGACTGGCAATCGACGCGACACATTCACAATCGCACACGAATTTGGGCACATGATTCATCAAGAGCTAAGCAAACGCGTGGGCGTGCTAAACCACGACACCCCACTCACCACCGCCGAGACAGCTTCGGTATTTGGCGAGATGTTACTATTTGACTATCTTAAGCAAACCCTCCCTACCCACGAGTTGCTCCCCATATATGCAGGCAAACTCGAGGATATATTCTCCACGCTTTTTCGGCAAGTGGTGATGACAAATTTCGAGCGTGCAATCCACGCGCATGAGGGTGAGCTAAAGGCGGAGGAGTTTGACAGAATCTGGCAAGAGGAAAATGCCAAAATGTTTGGCAAAAGCGTAAAGCTCACCAAAAACTACGCCAGGTGGTGGAGCTATATCCCACACTTTATCCATTCACCATTTTACTGCTATGCCTATAGCTATGGGCAGCTACTTGTGCTCGCGCTCTTTGGGCTATATAAAAGCGGAGCATGCAAAGACTTTGTCTCCAAATATACAGAATTTCTCGCAGCAGGCGGAAGCAAGTCGCCAAGCGAGCTTGTAGGGATATTTGGCTTTGATATAGAAGATGAACGATTCTGGGAGATAGGCATGCAAGAAGTGCGCAAAATACTTGGAGAGTTTATGGATCTAGTAGATTCTAGCTTGAGCAAATCAGCAAAACACAAAGGCGCACATAAGCCCAAAAGCACTAAAAAGTAGCTAGAATCTAAACATGTATCTATATGCCCCAAGCCACAAAAAGCAAGAAAAGGACAGACATGACTCCAAGCCAAGCATTTGAAATGCTCTATGATGGTATTTGCACGCAAATGTTGCTTCTCCTACGCCAAAGTGGGCGGCATTTTGGGATACTTTGCGATGAATCCAAGGTGCGCTTTGAGCCGCCACAAGCCAGGGAGCAAGCCACGCAAATTGGCAGAATGTATGAGTTTATGATTTCTGGGAGCACATTTGACTCTTTTGAGATCACACAGGATTCTCTGGGGCAGACATATGCAAATTTCATCGCAGGGCTCACGCCAGGGGGCATGGAGCGTGTAAGTGTGCGAATCCGAGGTATATATCAAATATTTATCAAAGACACGCAAAATGAGGACTGCGAGCTATTCACACGAGTGGATTCTGGCTTCATTTTTGCCAAGCCAGAATCCAAAGAGCCACAAGCAGAGCAGAATCTAAGCGAGCAGGAGCAGCACTCGCTGGAGATGATTTTTGCTCAAAAACACAACCAAAAAGTCCTTGATAATCTCGCCACCTACCAGCACAAAGACTAGAGCAAGCTAGCTTTGACACATTGACTTCTTGACTAAATAGTGATTGTTTGATTTACTTGCAGTTATGTGCCGCCCAATATGCACAGCCTTTAACCATCTTGCAAATTCTATAATTTATCTCCAAAATCTTGCCATACAAAATCCCAGCTACTTAGAATCATACTGCAAGAAAGTGCAAAAGATTAGGAGATTGGATTTTGCTAGAAAATTTAGATTCTGCTATGGATTCTGGCGTGAATCTAGCATGACTAGTGCTTAGAGTCTTTAGGGATTGGCAGAATCTAGCGTTGGCTCAAGAGTCGCTCATGTTCTAGCTTGATGCAGCTATCCTCGATGTAATGGATTCCAGCTTGGGTAAGCTTGGTTTTTGCCTCTGCATTTGTCAATCCTAGCTGCACCCACACGCAGGTGGGGAGTTGCATAGCTAGGGGTTTTTGGGGATTTTCTGGATTCTTGGCAACTAGATTCCCAAGCGCTAGAATCTCATCGGCTACTTGAGGTAGCGCATCACTTTTACGAAATACATCGATGATGTCAATTTTCTCCCCACGCTCATTTAAATCCCTGGCACACTCTTGTAGTGTGGCAAATGCTCTATGCCTAATGCTGTTAATTTGGATTTCTCCGCCCTTTGGGTGGATTGGGATTATGGTGTAGCCTTGTGCTTGTAGATAGCAAGCGACCTTATGGCTAGGCTTTGACTCATCGCTTGATAAGCCGATGATGACGATTGTCCGGCTTTGGGTGAGCAGGTGTTTTATTGTCTGGTCTGTGAGTTTCTCTGGCATGGATTCTCCTTGTGATTTGGAGTCTTAAATTGTAGCTCTAAAATCTAGCTTAAAGGTTAAGCTTGTGTTAAACATGGCTAGAATCCAGCGGGATTTTCGCATGTGCCTAGGGCTAGATTCTAGCTACTCGCGCCCTAGCTCCTCGATTGTATGTCCATTTGGTAGCTCTTCTTCTTGGGTTTGGGGCTCGGTGATGACACATTTTTCTAGAGTGATGATGATATTGCTCGTGGGCGTGTTGGATTTCCCAATAAGCGTATAGGTCTGCGTGATAAGATTGAAGTCATTTTTATGCACAAGGAAGCCCTCGCAGTTTAGGGTTTTTTCTTCGTTAAATGCCTGCTCTAGGAGAGTGGCGACATTGGCACGCTTGGATTGCGTGTAGTTATGCCAGCCTGTAGCACCAAGCATAAGCATAAGCACGCTTCCTGTGATAAGCTTTTTGCGCATTGTGATATGGGCTTGTTTAAGCACGATGAGCACAAATGCAATGAGCAAGCAAAACAGCATGATGACAGAGATGGACCCCATTATTTCACTCCTCGCAGCTGGTAGGTAATATCCCCTGCGCCAAACCCTATCGCAATTCCGCTTTTTAGTGTAGTAAGCAGTGTGTCGTTGTGGTAGATTTCTAGTGTGTTGCCATTGCGCTGGGTGCGCGTGGCGATGATAGGGTTATAGCGTGCAAAAAGCGTGGCAAAATCCACCTCTCTAGGCTGTTCTCCAGCGCGCCAAACGGGCAGTATGACAAGCCTACCATCGCCAGAAAACGCACCCTCAAAGCATTCTTGAAAGGCTTGTAGATTATCAAAAAGCCGCGAGAATTTATGTGGCTGCCAAATTGCGCTGATATTTGTAATATCTCGCAGACACGCATAGACTTGGAGAGACTGGATTGTGGCTTTAATTTCTGTGGGGTGATGGGCGTAGTCATCGATAATTGTAAGCTCGTTTGTGCAGAGGATATCAAAGCGCTTTTTGATTCCAGCGAAGTTTTTGAGATTTTTTCGCACTTGCTCAATGTGCGCGCTAGGATAGCTAGAGTGGCAAGCTAGTTTAGATTCTAGGGCAGAATCCTGGCTTTGGCAATCTTGGCGCATGGATTCTAGGGCGCTAAGTATAGCTAGTGAGGCATTTTGTGCGACATGCTCCCCTAATCCCCACACAGCAAACTCCCCTAAATCCCGCAGATGAAATTTTGTATAGGGCATATCATCTTCTAGGACATAGGAGATATTGCTAATGTCTTTTGCAGGGTCTAGGTGCAGACTTGGGATAGTAATACCACGCAAGAACTCATCGCTATCATTTACGCAGCGCACGCTCGCCTTGCCTAGGAACTCCTCATACGCAGCGCGTAGCACGCCCACATCGTGCCCGTAGGTCTCCATATGCTCTGGCTCGGCATTTGGGACGATGGCGAAGTAGGGATTGGAATTTAGAAAACTTTTATCAGATTCATCAGCTTCAAAGATAATGCTCTCACTTTGAGCTTCACGGACATTTGAGTGGAATTCCTTGCTCTCTGCACCAATAATCGCACCAAACTCTGGGAAAATACTACTAAGCATAGCGCTAATGCTGGATTTCCCATGTGCGCCACACACGCTAAAGACACGCTTAGAATCCAAAATAAGTCTTAGCGCTTGCTCGCGCGAGAAAACAGGGATATGCTTTTGCTTAGCTTGGATAATTTCGGGGTTGTCTTGAGTAATAATCGCGGAGTGGATAATGAGATCTTGATTGGTAATCGCACTGGCATCATGGGGAATGTGGATTTGCACACCAAGTGAGCGCAAGTAGTGCGTGGTAGGCGAGTGGGCGATGTCGCTACCGCTGATAGTCGCACCTTGTGCGCGCAAATATTTGGCAAGCCCCGAGATCCCAATCCCGCCGATTCCTATAAAGTGGATTCTGGCTTTATGCAACGGAGGGATCTTAGGTTTTGGTGCGATGGCAATGTGGGCGTGCTTGTATGCCGTATAAAAAGCTGCAAGCTCTTCTAGGATATCTTTCATCTGCTCTGTGGGATAGACAAGTGCGATTCGCACATAGTTTGCCCCAGCATTTTCTCTGCCTAAAAACCTCCCTGGTAGCACGAGAATCCCAGTTTGCTCATAGAGCTGCGTGGTGAAAGCAAGATCATCTTCCACAGGTAGCCAGATGTAAAAGCTATAAGGCGCTATGGGGACATCGGGAAAAAGCGTTTGAGCGAGAGCGAGATTGTGGCTGTAGATTTTGCGAATCTCTAGCGCGCTTTGCTCATCTCTCCATGCTACTGCACTTGCTCTTGCCAGAGGTAGGGGCTGGGCGAGCCCAGCATAAGTGCGATAAACCTGGTAGCGCGCGAGAATCTCCCTATCCCCCGCGATAAATCCACTACGAAGTCCAGGCGCACTGCTGCGCTTGGAAATGGAATTTAGCGCTAGGATATTTTTAAATGTGGGATTACCCGCCTTAATGCTTGCCTGTAAAATCCCTGCCGGTGCATTGCTGTGTAAAAAAGTGGATTCTAGCGTGTCTGGCAGCTTATAAATCTCACTATAACACTCATCGCAAAGCAGGACAAAATCATACTCTAGTGCCTTTTGCACCCAGCCTGTGAGCTCTTCGAGACTTAGTGTGCTGCCTGTTGGATTATTGGGCGAGTTTAGTATGACGAGATTTGCGAGCTTGCATTCCTCTATGGTTAGGTTTGGCTTGAAGTTGTTTTCTTGGGTTAGGGGCATGTAGATTGTTTTTGCCCCACTGGCAATTGCAGCGCCCTCATAGATTTGGTAGAAAGGATTTGGGTGGGCGATGACAGGGGAGGTTATGTCTGCGAGATAAAATTGCGGAAAATTAAACAACGCTTCGCGCGTGCCAAATGTTGGGATAAGCTGTGCAGAATCTAGCGCAATACCATAGCGAGCGCGGATAAAATCCAGCATAGCCTCTTTGAGATAGGGCATGCCAGCAGAGGGTGGATAGTAGCGGAGATCGCTAGCATGATCGCGCAGAGCGTGAGTGATGGATTCTGGTGTGTCAAGCTGGGGTTCGCCGATAGTGAGCTTGCGCACAGGCTGTTTTGGTGTGATAGATGCGATAAGGGCTTGGAGTCGCTCAAAAGGATAAGGCTCAAACTGCATGGTGCTCCTTGAAGGTGATATGGCATATAAGGCGCTGTGCTATGCTGGCGTGGCTGTTACGGGCGTATTGTATGCAAAAAATACTAAAATTCCTTTTATAGCCTTGATTTTTTTTCAAAGCACTGCTAGAATTACGCCTTTATTTACAGAATCTGTTTGCGGGAATAGCTCAGTGGTAGAGCACAACCTTGCCAAGGTTGGGGTCGCGGGTTCGATCCCCGTTTCCCGCTCCACTTTTTAATCATCATCTTTAAATCGTTTTTATAATCCTTGAAGTCAATGGTATCTTGCCCGGGTGGTGGAATGGTAGACACAAGGGACTTAAAATCCCTCGGACATTTGTCCGTGCCGGTTCAAGTCCGGCTCCGGGCACCACTCGGGGTTTAAGGCGACATAGCCAAGTGGTAAGGCAGGAGCCTGCAAAGCTCTGATTCCCCAGTTCGAATCTGGGTGTCGCCTCCAAATTACTTCGATTTTTCTACAATATGCGGGAGATGGCTGAGTGGTTGAAAGCGGCGGTCTTGAAAACCGTTGAGGGTAACACCTCCGGGGGTTCGAATCCCTCTCTCCCGGCCACCTGTTTTATTTCCACAAAAATTTACAGCGATGATTATTGAAGTGATATTTAGATTCTGGTTGCTAATCGTCCTTTGCTACATAAAGAGTAAGAATGAAAATATCCCTACCATTAGGCGTGATGGCAATGCTGATAATTGGCGGCTGTGGTAGCGATATACCAAAGAGCATAAAAGAGTATCAAAAGCTTTCAAAAGTGGAGCTAGACGCGGTGTTTGATAGGTACTGAGTAAAAGTCAAAAACTCTAGCAACTATCCAAATAAAGGTGAAATTGATGATATGGTAGGGGCGATTCTTCAATCTCGCGGCAATGCGGCTGGCGATTTAGATAGTGAGATGGCAGAGCAAGGCTATGCTCAAGCAGATCTAGCAATACTATGGCTTAGCTGGTATGGGTTTATAACTGATAAAGAGCTTGCGAAGTTTGGCAACGATATGCTCGCAGAATATGTGCGATGCGGGAGAGTTGTTATAGCTGCTAATAAAAGTGGTCGCAATGATCATATTAACTATGTATTGGGGATAAATTAGATAAATCACGCTTGCTTACTGCTTTATTTGCTGCCAAGTAGCCATAGACTTTGATAGGCTTATGAGATTGCTTGTAGAGATCACGCAAGGCTTATATTTTCTAATAATTCAATACTATCGCCCCAAATCAGCAGCGCATCGACACAATGCTGATGGGCATGGAGATTTTGCAATGCTTTTTGTAACTCTTGAGTAGCAGAGGGGCTGGCAGATTGTGCTAGATTCTCGTATGTTTGGAGTGCGGCGATACTGGTATAGATTTTTTCTAGCTTTTTTGGGGTGATAGCGTAGCGTGGAGAGAGGCTGCTAGATGAGAATCTTTTCACTTCGATAAAATGCAGCACATCATTCTTCAATGCGATAATATCAATCTCTCCAAATCGTGTGGAGCAGTTACGCGCCAGAATCCTAAATCCCCTAGATTCTAGCCACGCGCATGCTTTATCCTCGCCCACTTTACCCATGACTCTTGCACTTTTGGCTTTTGGGGCACGGCGCGCAGCATGCACACGCTTTTCCATGTGGCGCCTACTCTTCTATGCGGATAATGACAGGACGCTGGCGCACAGATTCTAGTGCTTGCAGACCTTTTATGGCATTTTGGATAGCGAGCTCTGAAGTCTCATGTGTAGCTAGCAAAATCTTGGCGCACTCTGGCTGGTTTAAGCCGTCTATGCTGCTTATCTGGCTTGGTGTAGAATCCGTATGCGCAGGCTTTTGGGGCTTTTGCAAAAATGTGCTAATGGAAATAGCGTTTTTGCTAAGGATTGCGGTGATTTTCTCCAGCACTCCGTGTTTATCATCAGCAAGAATACGCATGTAGTATTTGCTCTTTATCTGCTCTTTGGGGGTAATGCTATACTGCTGTTCAGTGATAAAGCCAAGCATAGCACTTGGTTGGAGACTTTGGCTTATGTGGTAGCTGCGTGCTATGGCGATGAGATCGCTTATTACAGAGCTTGCGGTTGGATTCCCACCAGCTCCAGCTCCATAATATACACTCTCACCTGTGCAGTCCCCCACCACACTCACAGCATTCATTACACCATCGACATCTGCTAGCAGTTTTTCTTCATCAATCATTGTTGGATGCACGCGCAACTCAATTTCATTGCCATGCTTTTTGGCAATTCCCAGCAGTTTTATGCAGTAGCCAAATTCTTTGGCAAACTCAATATCTTCAGGTGCTACCTCGCTAATACCTTCAACCAAAATCTCTTCAGGAGCAGCTTTAATCCCATAAGCGATACTCGCAAGGATTAGCAGCTTGTGCGCGGCATCATAGCCATCAATGTCTAGGCTTGGATTTGCCTCCGCATAGCCTAGATTCTGGGCTTGCTGTAGGGCTTGTGCGAAATCCCAGCCATCTTGAGCCATTTTGGTTAGGATATAGTTGCTTGTGCCATTGAGAATCCCCCGTATCGCTAGAATCTCATTTGCGCTCAAACCCACCTTGAGCGCGTTGATAATAGGAATACCGCCACATACACTTGCTTCAAATCCTATGGGGGTTTTTGCCATACTGGCAAGCTCGTATCGGTGGTAGGCAAGCATGGCTTTATTGGCAGTTACAAATGCTTTGCCTTGTGCGAGTGCAGTTTTGGCGATTTGGTAGGGAAGCTCGCGCCCACCCATAAGCTCGACTACAACATCGATTGACTCATCATAAAGCACTTCATCGACATTATCTGTGAGTGGAATTGTGCATGCTCGTGCTTTGTTTAGATCTCTTACCACACCCCTTTTGACAATAATCTCCACGCCTGTGCGCGCAGTAATAAGCTCTCTATTTTTTTGTAGAATCTCCACAACACTACTGCCCACAACGCCTATACCGATAATCCCGATATAAAGCTCTCTAGCTGGCTTGCCCATGATACTCACTCCCTAGGATAAAAAACTCTAGCACCGCCATACGCACCGCCACGCCATTGCGCACTTGGTCAAGCACTTTGCAGCGCGGATCTTTAAGCAGCTCATCTTCAATATCAATGTTATGATGCACAGGTCCTGGGTGCATGATGATGATATCTCTATCGCCCACAAGCTGACGCGTGAGGCAAAAATCATGTGCATAATCGCGCAGCGATCCATAGTTTTGCTTGCTGTGTCGCTCCGTCTGTGTGCGTAGCGAGATAATCGCATCGAGAGAATCTATCACCTCACGCACATCATGCGTGCAGGGCAGACTGGTGTGCGTGGGTAGAAAATGTGGAGGAGCAATGAGTGTTAGATCTACACCATAGCGACAGAGCAGCTCGATATTGCTATTTGCCACGCGCGAAGTCTTGATATCGCCGATAATACCTACGCGCTTTCCCGCTAGATTCTGCCCTAGGCATTGTTTGAGCGTGAGAAGATCGAGCAGGGCTTGAGTGGGGTGGGCGTGTGCGCCATCACCACCATTGATGATAGGGCAGGAGACAGATTTGGTGAGATGCACAGGTGCGCCAGAGCTTTGGTGGCGGATAATGATAGCGTGAGGGCTCATCGCATTGAGATTTGCGGCGGTATCGCTGATTGTCTCGCCTTTTGAAGTAGAGGAGCGCGAGACATCAAGCCTAGTGATAGAGCCGCCTAAATTTTTCACCGCGCATTCAAAGCTGCTTAGTGTGCGCGTGGAGTTTTCAAAAAATATGGTGATGATATTGGTGTGGGCTAGGGTTTGTGTTGGGCGCTTAGCACTAGAATCTAAGGTGTTAAGAAAAAGCGTGGCTTTGCGGAGAATCTGCTCGATTTCATCGATAGACAAGTCGCTTGTCTGGATAAGATGGCGCATGGACTTCCTTACAAGTTGGCATAAAAGCAGCTATAATAATAGCCACTTTTTGCTATATAAAATCTAAAGGAATAGCTTGAAGCAGAGTGTAAAAAGCGCATTTAAGGTTGCTAAAAATAGTGCGATAGCTGGGCTTGTTTGTGTGTTTGGGGCTTGCACGAATTATTTTGAGTCAGGCTATCACCCCCAAATGCTTGAAGAGAAAAAAATCCAAGCCACGAGAAAATTTCAAACCCTGCGCGATGAGAAAATTGATCTAGTTGTATTTGCTACGCATCTTAATGAAATCGAGCGCACATACTATAAAAATCTGGAGTATTTTTTCGTCGAGCTCTATGCCCCAAGTCAAGAGCCTATCAACCTTTACCGCGTGCAAATCGAGCTCTCCAACGCAAATGGTGTATGGGAAGAACCACGCTATATGCGAAAAATTACCCCAGATGAATACGACGCAGTGCTAAAGCCAATCAACAAATGGTCAAGCTGCTATCTCGTGGCATTTGAGAAGCTTTCAATGGAGAAAAGCGATAACGCAAAGCTTCGAATCTCAATCGACGGGGAGCCACAGGTGCTAGATTTTAGCTATTTTGTCATTCCATTCCAAGCGATTTAGCAGAATCTATGCGGCTTGATAGATTGCTTGTAGTGCTGGGGGAGTTTGACTCTAGGCAGAAAGCACAGGAGGCGATAAAAGCAGGCAAGGTCGCTATCAACGACACCATAGTGCAAAAGCCAGCATACGAGATTGATGAAACATTAGCAGCCAAAATACTAGAATCCGCGCGAGAATCCAATAATGCTAATGCCCTGGCTTTAGGGTTGGAATCTAAGCTAGATTCCAACATGCCCAGAATCACTATCATAGATAGAGGGTTTGTCTCGCGTGCAGGCAAGAAACTACAGGGTTTCTTGGAAACATGTGCCAAAAATGCGATACCCACAAGCTGGCAGAGCGCGATTGATGTAGGTGCAGCGCGAGGAGGATTTAGCCAAGTGCTACTGACTCATGGAGTGCGGCGTGTTTGCTGTGTCGATGTGGGGAGTGGGCAACTGCATACAAGCATAGCTACTGACCCGCGTGTGGAAGTGTTTGAGCGCTGTGATATACGAGATTTTGTGCGCAGGTATGCTAGGCGTTTTGATGTGGCGGTGTGTGATGTGAGTTTTATTAGCATTGGGTGTATCATCGATGATTTATGCAGGTTAAGCGATGAGCTTATCGTGCTTTTTAAGCCGCAGTTTGAAGTGGGCAGAGGGATTAAACGAAGCAAGAGAGGGGTGGTGCAAGATAGCGGTGCGATTGATAGCTCTATGCAAGAAGTCATAGTGATGATAGAAAATCGTGGATTTTGCGTGCGTTTGGTGGCAGAATCTAGCGTGAAAGGAAAGGAAGGAAATGCAGAGTTTTTCATCTATGCTTGCAGAGAATCTTGCTCCTAAGCAGATTACAAGTCTGGCGATTGGGAAGTTTGATGGGATACACTTAGGGCATAGGAAATTGCTAGAGCTGCTAGGAGATCGTGGCGCGGTGCTAATCATCGATAAAGCGATTGAGCAGAATCTAATTAGCCACAATCCAAGCGTGCAAAATCAAGGCTTCCTTACTTCGCTGCAAGATCGGCTTGATCGCTTGCCAAATGCCTATGTCGTGGAGTTTGCAAGCGTGGCGCATATGAGCGGGGAGGAGTTTGTCGCTACGCTGCTAGAATCCCTGCCAAGCCTAGAGACAATCATTGTGGGCTATGATTTTCGCTTTGGCAGGGATCGGCTCTGTGGGGCGGACGATTTGCGGCGCTTATGTGAGATTAGGCAAAGTAGCCAAGAGCGAGCGATAGAGGCGATTGTTGTCCCTAAAGTATGCTATGGCGAGATTCCATTGCACGCAAGCGTGATTAAAGACTTTATAAAACACGGAGATATTGCTGTGGCAAATGCAATGCTAGGGTGGTGTTATAGTGTATCTGGTGAAGTGGTGCGTGGGCAGGGGATAGCGAGCAAGGAGCTTTTTCCCACGATAAATATCCGCGCTCAAGGCTATGTTTTGCCAGCAAGTGGTGTGTATGCTACGCGTGTAGATGGGAAAATGGCAGTGAGCTTCTTTGGGCATCGTGTTAGCACAGATGGGGAATATGCAATAGAGAGCCATATTATTGATAGTGAGATTACACAGGTGCCAGAGCGACTAACGATACAGATGTATAAAAAAATCCGCGAAAATCGCCGCTTTGACTCACTCCAAGAGCTTAAGGCTCAAATAGAGTGTGATATTAAGCAGGCACGGGAGATTTTGGAGCAAAGATTATAACCAGCAACAATCTTTTCTGCTTGATTGTGTGGTATCTCTCAAGAAGCATTTTTTGTGCGAAACCAAATATAGAGAATCCCAAGCACCCCAACAGGAATTGCAAAAGAAAATATCATACCTTTGATAAAAAATTTGATAATAAGCATAGTCCAGAGTGGCAAAAATACCGCAGTGCCTCCCATAAGCATATCGCACATTTCGTCCCAAACAAGTGTGGCAAATGGGAAGAATAAAAGATTGATCGTCAAGATAATAATGAGTGGTATTGGAATATCTGGCAAAAGAAACACACAAGCTGCCCAAAAACAAATACCAAAAATATAGTTTCTAATCAAAAAGCTAGGCGTGAGCGATGAAAAGATATGTTTGATAAACTGCATAAGAACCCTTTCGTGTCAAAATTAGACAGGCATTCTAATCAAAAAAAAAAAAAAACAGCTTAAAGCAAGCAAGATTTTTGAAATATACAGGATATTTTGATTGCGTGGATTGGGCAATTGTGCTTGTGGGATTGTTTTGCGATTTATGTTTTTGAGCTTACTAGATTCTAGCGTGGATATTTAGGTGCATTGTAGCTTGGTGGCAAACAAGCATTTGTCTTGGTGTGTAGGTTTGTGTTAGAGGCTCGCTGCAGATGCAGCGAGCTATATTAGTGGAGATCGCTCCAAATTTTGCGCTTCCATAGGTATGCAATAATTGTCATAACAAAGAAGAATATAATAATCTTAAAGCCAAGCGCGTTTCGCTCGTGTTTTTTGCTATCTCCCACAGAATCCAAATATGCCACAATCTGCTTTTCAGCTTGCTCTGTAACACCAACTCTAGGCATAGCAGTATTTGGCAGTAGTCTTTGAGGATCATTGATAAAATTGCTTAGATAATGCTCTCCACGAGATCGAATCATCATAGAGAGATCCGGGACTTTTGTCCCAAGGTATCGCTTAAGATCTTGTGGATCACTTGTGCTTGCAAGATTATCGTAGCTTACACTATGACAGCGAGCACACGCTTGCTCAAACACCTGCTTGTCATTTAGAGATTTTGGCGCAATTGATGCGAAGTATGCAATAATATCTGCAATTTCCTGATCGCTAAGATATGAGTAGGGTGGCATAGGGTAGGCAAGTCCATCTTTATGCCAAAGTTTTGATGCCAACACCGGATCTTTTAAGAAGTGTGCCAAGTAGGTGTGGTCAAATACAGCAGCAATATTGGACAAGTCTGGAGGGGTTACACCATAAGCAGCAGATACATCAGCATTGCTTTGTCCGCTAGAGCGAGCGAGCTTTTGAGAGTCAATAGTATGGCAGGCGAGACATTGCTCTACAAGAGCTCGTCCAGCCTGCGCATTGCCTTTACTTAGGTCTATTTCCTTCCAGAAATTTTCAATAGAAGCAAGATAGGATTGATTTTTGGCAAGCTCTTTCTCCAAACGCTCGATATTGATCGCATCATTTGCATTGCGCGCACTTTGAAGCTCTGTTTCAAGGTTTGCGATTGTAGCTTTTAGCTTTGCTACATCATCGGCATTTGCTTTAACATAGTCATATTGCGCATCGGCAACTTTGGGGTGCATAATACTATGTGCCAAAGGCTCTACACCCCAATATATTACACCCACGACAACAACTAGGATTGCTAGGATTTTTAGCTCTCTCATTTTGCACCTCCTATATTGCCACATTGCCCACAGCAGTTAGCCTTTTTACGC
Source organism: uncultured Helicobacter sp. (assembly GCF_937906905.1). GTDB lineage: Bacteria > Campylobacterota > Campylobacteria > Campylobacterales > Helicobacteraceae > Helicobacter_B. The sequence goes on from NZ_CALERY010000027.1 coordinate 102,981, forward strand.
TCGTTAATTGTGATAAGCGGAAGCGCGACAAAGATTAGGAATAAAAATGCGATAGAAGCTACAAAGCCAATGTAGGTGTTAATACCCTCTGGCGGTAGCTTGCCATACACGGTAAGCACGATAAGCACAACTATAAGCGACCAGAACCACACAAAGTATCCTTTGCGCTGATGGGCTGGGCGCACAACAGGGCTTCTATCAAGCCAAGGGAGGAGCAAAAATACTACTTGTGCCACACCAAATGCTACAAGACCAATGTCAGCAGCCTTAATTGGTCCCACATCAAAGAAAAAGCCGCGCAACACTTCATAGCTCCATAGGAAATACCACTCTGGGTAGATGTGTGGTGGAGTTTTAAGAGAATCTGCTGGATCGAAATTCACTGGATCCATAGCAAAGTCAAAGTGGTAGCATACAAGGTAGAAAAATAGTGCCATAAATGCACAAACTACAAAAATGTCTTTAGACATAAATACGGGCCAGAATGGGATCACTTTAGCGTCTTTTTTCTTACCTTCTTGGTATTTTTTCGCCTCTGCTTCAAAATCGATTTCTTCACCATCTTGATTATTGACGTGTGGGAAGCGGAGAGAATAAAAGTGGAATGCGATAAGCAGCATAATCACAACAGGCAACAAAACAACATGGAGCATAAAAAATCGTGTCAAGGTCGCATCGGCTACAATGTAATTCCCACGGATCCACTCAACCACATCATCACCGATGAGCGGAATCCCACCAAAAAGGTTGGTGATAACCGTTGCTGCCCAGTAGCTCATCTGCCCCCAAGGAAGCATATAGCCACTAAATGCCTCTGCAGAAAACACGACAAAAAGCAGCATACCGCCAATCCACACCATCTCACGCCCTTTTTTATACGAGCCATAATAGATAGCTACAAACATATGGATATAAATAATCACAAACACCATACTTGCAGCCACCGCGTGGATATGTCGCCACAGCCAGCCATAATCAGCCTCTTGCATAATCGTGTAATTCACACTATAAAATGCCATATTGACATCAGGCTTGTAATACATTAGCAAAAATAGCCCACTTACTACAAGCAGTGTAAATAGTGTAAGAAGCAGCACACCCATAGCCCAAAGAAAATTGATATTCTTTGGAATCCAATATTCCGTCATCATCACTTGGAGAAACTTTTTCACCCCAAGCCGTTGATCAAGCCAATCAACAAGCCCATCTGCTTTTTTTATCTCTGCCATTTTCTCTCCTTATGCCAGTGCGGTCATTTTGTTGTATTCTTCCCCAGCCTCACCCAGCGTTAGAGTCATACCCTCTACCTTGAAAGGTGGTATGTCAAATGGGCGTGGAGGTGGCGTGCCTTCGACATTGATACCATCGATAGTGAATTTACCGCCGTGGCACGGACAGAGAAATTCTTTTTCACTTGGTTTGTATAGCGGGATACAGCCCAAATGCGTGCAAACCTGCAAGCCAAGCGTATAGACATTATCGCCAATCTTAAAATCTCGGCGATCATCAAACCCATCACCACTAGATTTTCTTATGATAAATACCGGCTTTCCACGCCACTCCACTTGGGCAAATTCTCCTTCTTGCAAACTGCCTAGATCAACTGTCGTAAATCCAGCAGAAACAACACTTGGCAGCGGGTCCCAAGTCTTTTTCATAGCGATTAGGGAGGCGATACCGCCGACAGCGGCGACGCCACCAAGCGTCAAGCCTAAGAAATCGCGTCTTTTGACTTCAGCCATACTCTCTCCTTTTGACTTTATTGAAACACCGATTGTAACGCTAAACACTTAAATATTACTTTAATTTTTGGTTAAATATTTTTAAACAAATGCGACCAAATACCGCATATCAGGGAAGTCCAGATTTGTATCATGGGCGACTACCCATGTGAGATTCTTATGAGTGATAGCGCTTATTTGCTAGCAGTTTGGATTCTCCACGCGATAGCATAGGCAAAAAGCTCATTATACAGCTCCATAAAGTCTTTTTTATCGTGCAGGGCGAAGCTTGTATCACGAGAATATGTGAAGTCTTTTAGCCATTTGGTAAATTGTGTTTTAGATTCTGGGGCTTGGGGATTTTGCCACATATATCCTACGCTTGCGTGGATTGGGTAGATTCCTTGTTTATCAATCCATACAGATTGGTTGTAGCCAAAGGCATATTTCTCATCATCTACTTTGGCAAGCATATTGCGCCCGCCCAAACTCATATAAGTGGTATTTGGTAGGCTAAGGGCATAGAGAGTTGGGAATATATCTTTGTGTGAGCCTATGCGATCTGGATCATAGGTGAGATGTGTTTGATAGGCTTGTGGCACATAAAGATAGAAAGGCACGCTATGGTGCAAGGCTTTGTCTGTCGTGGGGTTGATCTCAAAATTACGCAGGCGATGATCGCCAGTGGCACTTATGATAGTGTTTTTAGCGAGATGAGATTGCTTAATCTTGTCCAAAAACTCTCCAAAAGAGTGATTGGCATATTGATAGAGTGTTATGGGGATTTCGAGCTTTGTTTTGGTTTGCCTTGGAAATTTAGCCAGTAAATCATCGGGCAAGGAGATGGGCTTTGGGGTATAGGTGTGGGGGAGTATAAGTGGTGGGTGATTGCTGGTTGTGAGTATTGCGATAAATGTAGGTTTTTGCGCATTATCTAGAATCTCATAAGCGATTTTGTAGATATATTCATCTGGCACGCCCCATCCATTTAGGTCTTGCTTACTCTCTGGGTATTTCTCCATAATGCTAACAGCATCATAAAATCTATGCGCCCCTTGAGTTTTGATATACTCACCCAGATCAAGCCACGCACCATAGCCAGAAGTGATGAAAACAACATCATAGCCAGCATCTGCATAGATTGCAAAAGGATTATATGGCAGTTTTAGTGATTTGTATGTGCTGATTGAGATTTGCATTGGAGCGTCAAAAAACAATGCCGAAGTCGATGGTCCCGTCCCATCTGCTGCGCTTAAAAACCGATAAAACACAAAGTCATCTTCAAAATGCTTGCGTAAAGCCCCAAGCAAGTCATTTGTGTCCTTATCATCATAGATGAGCGTATTTGTCCCAAAGCTTTCCATAAGATTGACAACAATATGCGGCGGATTTTCGCGTAAAAAGCTAGAATCTGGGGTGGCATGAAAAAGAGGGAATAGCTGCTTTTGCAAGCTCTCACCCCTAAGTATGTCTGGCTTGCTAATTACTGCGCTATGGCGGTAGTTTTTCCACGCCCAGTCAAATGCGATGATGGGGTTTGTAGCAATGTGGTTAAAAATAGGTATCGGCGAGATGTGGTGGTTGTCTTCTTTGAGCGGAAATGTCCCCAAGGACCCTCTAGCGGCGATAAAAATCACAGCAATTGCGCAAATATGAGTAAATGCGTAGATAAGAAAATTGGTCTTGCTAAAAGCTATTTGCATTTGCTTGGCGATATGTTGGTGGGCTATGGGGAATCTATAAATGGTGAGCGTGATATACCCACATAGCAAAGATGCCAAAACACCCCAAATAACAGGATAATCCTGCCACATAACAGATAAAATCGCTAGTGTATCATCATCTTTGAGTCCAAAGATAAAAAGATCGATTTTGCTGCCATAAGTTTGGAAATAATAAAAATTTACAAAGGCTGCTGCCATAAACACAAGCCCAAGCAAAAAGGCATAGAGATGAAATACCGCGCTACTACAAGTAGTGAAAAATGTGCATAAAAAGGCAAATGCCCTAGAGAGCCTTAGCCCCTTTTGCCCCCGCTCCCACTTAATTGATAGCTTTGAAGCCAGAGTAAGCAGCAGCGTTATGCTATAAGCGATTAGTTTAAAGCCTATAAAAATAAGCATCGCAATCCCTATCGTGCGCATATCGAGCCTAAAACCCATAAGCCACATCGCATAAAAATCCTTCGACCACCATAGCTCATTTGGGATATAGTGTGCGACCATAATGCCCCTAGCACAAGTGCAAAGGACAAGCAGCAGTAGGGTAAAAAGCACAGTTTGTAAAAGCGTGGTGTAGTGTAATGCGCCACCAAGGCTATCGCGCATTTGGCGCGCGTTTAGCGATGTGGCTGGTTGTGATTGTGGCATACATATCCTTTAGTGATTTTGTGTGGGATTATAGCGCACTTCATGGCGTGTTTTCGTAGTCTGGGTGTTTGAAGTAGCAAGGGCATTTTGGATTCTGGGTTATTTGTGGTTATTTTTTTAGATTAGTGTTTTAGAAGCTAGGCGTTTTTGGAGAGCCAAAGCGCCCAGATCGCTTTTGTCTCTCACAAATGCAGGACGCTCTCCAACATTACACCACCCCAACCTTTAAGCTCCTTAATGCAAGCTCCCCATATCAATCACATAGCGGAATTTTGCCCTACCATTTGTGAGACTCTCATACGCACTATTTATCTCATCAACTCCAATAATTTCAGTCTCGGGGTAGATGTTGTGTTTGATTGAGAAATCCAGCATTTCTTGCGTCTCCTGCATACCACCAATAATACTGCCATACACTTTTTTGTTTGCGCAAAAGACTAGGCGCGTTAAATCCGTTTTTATCGTCTCATTAAGTGGGGGTAGTCCTACAATTGCCATTTCGCCGCCGTGTTTTAGGAGATTGACATATTGCATTGGATCATAGCCTGTGGGAATGGTAGAGATGATGAAGTCAAACTTTTCTTGACATTCGCTAGGACTTGCATACAGCACCTTTGCGCCAAGATTCAATGCCGCTTCTCTCTTTCTAAAATCTCGCGCAAAAATGCTCACTTCAGCGCCCATTTGCAGTGCATATTTCAGCGCCATGACGCCAAGCCCACCAAAGCCAGCTATTGCGACTTTATGCCCCTTCCCTACGCCACTAAATTTCAGTGGGCTATAGGTGGTAATCCCCGCGCATAAAAGCGGCGCAACCTTATCGAGCGGCGCATCTTGTGGGACATTCACGGCGAACTTTTCGCTCACCACGATGTTATTTGAGTAGCCACCATAGGTGGGTGTATTCTCATGAAAGCAGTCAAGGCAATCATAGGTAAAAATCGTCTGCCCACGCTCACAAAACTGCTCCAAACTCTTTTTGCATGCCTCGCATTCGCCACAGCTATTTACCATGCAGCCCACCCCTGCATAATCGCCGACTTTGAACTTGCTTACATTTTTGCCAGTAGCCACCACGCGCCCGGCGATTTCATGCCCTGGGACCATTGGGTAGATGCCTTTTTTCCACTCGCTGCGCGCGGAGTGTATGTCGCTATGGCAGATTCCAGCATAAAGAATCTCAATAAGAATATCAGTATCTCCCATCGCATGTCGCGTGAAAGAAAAAGGCGCAAATGTATCATCTTTATGCGCTAGGGCATAGCCTTTGGCTGTGATTTTTTGCCCGCTTTGAGCTTGAGCCAGATTCTCTTGTAAAAGCATGTTTGCTCCTTTTGTGTTTGAGTTGCAAAATCTAAAACCTAGATCTAGCGAGCATTATAAGCCCTTACACCCGGTGATTGTCAAGACCTAAGCAAATAATCTTACAGACAAAGGCAGCGACACATAAAAATCCAGAAACCAAATTCCATATATGGCTAACCCTTAATGGCTAGATTTTGGTTTAAACGCCCAGATTTTGCTGATGAGATAGCCACTTATGGTATAGAACACTGCTGCGATGATTTGCGCGAGATACTCATTCACGCCAAATCCCCGATACAGCACCACCAGCACGATGAAATTCACCCCATACGCAATCCCCATCGCCACGCAAAAGCGCACGAAATCCTCTCTATGCGAGCGCTTGGAGGCAAATGTATAGCGTTTATTGAGCACATAAGAGACAATAATCCCCACACCATAGCCAATGGCGTTGGCAATCTCTGGGATAACCCCGCCCCACATCAGCACAAAAATCACCACCCAGCACACTAGTGTATTGATCCCCCCGACAATGGCATATTTCACAGCACTATTGCGCAAGAGTTTTTGCACGATATTCACAGGCAGCCTTGGATTTTGATTTGCGATAGATTCTACATAAGTGCAGCGAGATGAGCGCGCACTTGTAGCAGGGCTTTGTATCTGTGTGAGAGGCGGTTTTTGATCTCTGGAGCGACTTCTGCTAGCGTCTCTTCTAGTCCATCTGGGATAAACAACCTATCATAGCCAAAGCCGTTTTTCCCCCGCTCCTCATCGATGACCCTGCCCTCGCACTCGCCCCTAGCGACAAACTCTATCCGCTCTCCGCGCGCACCCATGCCTACAAGCGCTACACACGCCACAAATCGCGCTGGTGAGCTTGGCACGCCATGGGATCTTAGCTCTTGAATGAGTTTGTATCGGTTGGCTTCATCGGTGGCATTTTTGTCATTTTTACTCGCATAGCGCGCGCTACGAACGCCAGGCTCCCCGCCTAGCACATCGACGCAAATCCCACTATCATCAGCCAAAATAAATGTGCCATAAGGCTCGCGGGGAAGTGTGTTGAAAATCGCCTTTGCTTTTTTCAGTGCATTTTCCTCAAAGCTTTGCGCGTTTTCTTCTGGCTCAAGGCGGATATTAGCTTCTCTCTGGCTCATCACCCTGCCAAGATCCCCAAGCATGGCGCGGAATTCTTTGATTTTGCCCTCATTGTTGCTCGCGATGATAAACTGAAACATACTTCCCACTCCTAGAATCTAATAATTTAGATGATTTTTCTAGCGAAATTTTTACAATAAAGCGGCTATAATAGCGAATTTCTTCCATAAACTTCAAGTATTTATCGAAAGGACTTATTGATGTTTAAGACAATTCTCCCCCTAAGCTTCGTGGTATTTCTGCGATTTTTGGGGCTTTTTATCGTGCTTCCGGTTATTTCTTTGTATGCGACAGAGTTTGGCGAGACTTCCGCGATTTTACTAGGGCTTGCGGTGGGTGGGGCATATCTTACGCAAATCATCTTTCAAACGCCCTTTGGTATCCTAAGCGATAAAATCGATCGCAAAAAGGTCGTTATGGCAGGGCTTTTGATTTTTCTTATCGGCTCTGTTATTTGCGCATTAGCCGATAATATTTACCTGCTCATTCTTGGGCGATTTATCCAAGGAGCAGGCGCGATAGGCGGCGTGGTGAGCGCGCAGATCACCGATCTTGTGCGAGAGGAGCAGCGCACAGGAGCTATGGCGATTATGGGTGGGGGGATATTTGCTAGCTTTACGCTTGCTATGCTTATTGGTCCGCTCATCGGTGGCTATGTCGGTGTGGCGTGGCTTTTCTGGCTTACTGCTGCACTCACGCTTATTTCAATGCTTCTGCTCGCGCTCAAAGTCCCACCCACGCCCAAAATCTCCTACTCCTTTGAGCAAGCCCCGCAAAAAAGCGCGCGCAATCGCAACCTCACCATTATGAATTGCAGCTCATTTTTAGAAAAGATGTTTATGACTTTGATTTTTGTCGTAATCCCTCTGTGCTTTGTCAATGAGCTAGGAGCGCATAAAGAAGATTTATGGAAGATCTACACTCCAGCGGCACTTTGTGGGATTTTCGCCCTAGCACCTGCAAGTATTTTGGCGGAGAAATATGGCAGGGCGAAGCTCGTGCTAGGCTATGGTGTGGGGCTGTTTTTGCTCGCATATATTTTGCTTGCTATTGGTGGGGCGGAGAATTATTTATGGCTATTTGTGGCTGGGATCGTGCTGTTTTTCATAGGCTTTGCGACTTTAGAGCCTATTATGCAATCGCTCACAAGCAAGTATGCCAAAGCGCACGAGAGAGGCAGGGCATTGGGAGTCTTTACCACCTATGCGTATGCGGGGTCCTTTGCAGGGGGTGTGCTAGGCGGTGTGCTATATCATCATTTAGGGATTATGTGGATAGGGATTATTGTCGCAGTGGTTTGTGTGCTATGGCTAGGCTCTTTTGCTCTACTAGCAAGCCCCACTAAGCAGAAAAATCTCTATCTCCCCATAAGCGAGTATGATCGCAGCAAGATCTCCACCCTAGAATCCACAAATGGCATTATCGAAGTCTATACCAACGACACAGAAGGCGTGATTGTCTTAAAATACGATAGCGACATTATCGACACACAGCAAGCCCAAGAGCTAGCCAGCACCATAAAGAAGCCCCAATGACAGCCCCCATCACTCCCACCATTAGCAAAAAGATCTTAAACATCGTAGGGCGCACCAACGCGCGATACAAGCTTATCCAAGAGGGCGATAGGATTCTACTAGGGCTAAGTGGGGGTAAGGACTCTATGCTGCTTGCCACAATCCTTGCGTATATGAAGAAGCACGCGCCTTTCTCCTTTGACTTTAAGGCAGTTACGATTGACTATGGCAGGGGTGGGGAGTATGAGTATATCATCAAGTATTGTGAGCAAAACAATATCCCATATGAGCGAATCCGCACAGATATTTATAAGATTTTAGAAGAGCACAAAAGAGAGGGGACGATTTACTGCAGCTTTTGCTCTAGGATGCGCCGAGGCAGTCTCTACACACTTGCCCTTGAGGGCGGCTTTAATAAAATCGCCCTAGGACATCACTTAGATGATGCGGTGGAGAGCTTTTTTATGAACCTTAGCTTTAATGGCGCGCTGCGCTCTATGCCGCCCATTTATCGCGCACAAAATGGCTTATATGTCCTGCGCCCGATGATTTTCGTGCGCGAGCGACAGATCCGCGACTTTATCGCTCATAACAACATCTACATAGCCCCTGATTGCAACTGCCCTATAAATTGGCTCCCTGAAGATAAACGCCCAAAATCTCGCGCCAACACCAAAAAAATGCTAGAAAATCTCGAGCTTGAGAATCCACTTTTATTCAAATCGCTCAAAAATGCCTTTAGCAATCTCCACGCAAATAGCTTTAGCGATGAGCGATTTTTAGACCCACAAGACCCACAAGAAGCAAAAGCGCAATCCTAGATTCTGCTTCTGCTATAATATCGCCCCAAAGCCCATATCAAAGGACACTCCAAATGAAACCAAGCCCTACAAACTTCCCAGACAATGCCTATCACATCGTTTTTGGCTGTGATGATAACTATATAAAATACGCTAGTGTCGCTATGATGAGTATCATCTATGCTATCGAGCCAGCCTTTAGCACACCAGAATCTCTATCAAGCACTAAAAAATTGGGGGGGGGGGCAAGATACATTAACCCAAGATGAGGCAAAAGGCAAATCACTCAAATCAAATCCTAGCGCTCTAGATTCTCGCACTTCACTCCCAGCACTTCAGGCTAAAATCCACCGCTTCACTAAATATGCTAATATCAAGCCATTTTTACATGCGTTTGTAGGGCGCGCCCAAGCAGAGCAAGCTGATTTTATACAGACAGATCCCGCACTAGCTAGCACAGAGTCCCTAGATTCTAGCCAATCCCATAGCCCCAAAGCCCTAGATTCTAGCTCTCTCACCTACGCTCGCACCACTACAACCCA
>NZ_CALERY010000028.1 GCF_937906905.1 uncultured Helicobacter sp.
CAATCCTTGTAGATACGCAAGGCACGGGCAAGATGGAAGATTCTGTGCTGACAGAGTGTGTGAAAAAAGTCTTTAGACTAACCCCTAAAGGCATTATAGAATCACTTGACCTGCTTCGCCCCATTTATCGCAAAACTGCGGCGTATGGACACTTTGGACGAGAGTTGCCGGAATTTTCTTGGGAGAGAACGGATAAGGTTGAAGCGATTAGAGAGTTTTGCGGAGTGAAGTAGTCTCGCGGAAGCTTGCGCATGGAGCTTGCAATCTCCAATAACCCTTAGAGTCTCACGAGAATCTAAGGAGCTCTGCACTACCTTTTCTCTCTCATAATTTTGCACCCACACTGAATCTAACTCTTTTAGATTCTGGTAGCTTTGCAAACCACAAACAAAATTCACCCCAACCTCAACAAAAGCGCGAAAATGAAAAAGCTAAATTTTGGGAGGTAGGGTTAATAAAACTAGAATCTCCACAACACAACATCAAATTAAAGTAAATTCTATAAACCACCATACTTGAACCAACACTCGCCACTCACAACAACAAAAATGAAGAAATAGAATTTTGGTTTGGCAAAAAGGTAGATATTTAAAAAGGGGGAGGGGCTAGAAACAAAATCCTAGAGTCAAGATCAAAATCCAAAACAAGAGTTTTGCCCCTAGGACTCTGCAACCTAAGACTTCAAACCGCAAACTAGCTCTTAGACCCTAGCCCCAGATCCCACACGAGAATCTAAGCCCAGGGAATGCTAGAAGCGACGAAGCGCTAGGCAGATAAAAGGCGACTAGAAGAATATCGATAGGCGCGAAGCAAATTTCCAAGGCTGGAGTTTTGCTGTTTGATTCTCCCAGTGGTTGATTACATCATAATACGCTCCAAAACCTAGCGCGCTGTTTTTAAGCTTAGGCACTTTCATGGAAATGATAGGACCTAGCACAAGCTGATGTGAGCCAAACCCAGTATAACCAGGATTTTTGCCAGGTGTATAATCCCAGTTATATTCTATTCCCGTGTAGAGGTAGTTGTTCAATGCATAGAAATACCCACCCTTACTTGCAAACTGAGGGTTTTTCGCATCTGTATAGACCGTGGCGGTGATATCAAAGTGTGCTGACATTTGATGATATTGCCAGCTCGCACCAACACCCCAGCCAAAGTTATATCCAGCAGGTGTGGCAGATACAGGGATACCAAAAATGTAGTTTGTCGCCACCGAAAGTGCAGATTCACCAAACTTCTTAGCCATGTGCTGTTTATGGAGTGTTACGCCAAGGTTACCCACAGAGCCAAATGGAGCATTAGCACCTGGTCTAAATGGACTGCCATCTTTGATCATATACATTTGTGGCACAGCAAACGCAATATCCCAGCGATTACCAAGCCCAATACGCACAGCAGGGATTAGATTATTCCTAAAGGCATCATTTGTATTTGCTGTGAGATTATAGTTTAGTAGAACCGCTACGGCTCCAGCATACATCGTTGAGCCACCAGATGCGGTCGTTACACCAATACCTGGGACAGCATATTGTCTGCCTTTTTTCACAGAATCTACACGATAAGAAAACTCTGGAAGTGTGCCAACTGCAGCTGGGAAGCTTGTTTCTTTGGGGAGATCGGGCCAGCTTGTGCCATGCGGGAAGTCATCTGCTACTGCGTAGGAGGAAAAGCCCGCAGCCCAGAGAAGGGCTGCGATGAAAGGTAGCTTTCTCATAGCTCTCACCTATAGGCTATTTGAACGCTTTTTGGACGCTGAATGGGAATGATTGATAACCCATAGAATCAAAGATTTGAATCTCTACAGATGGGTTTTTCTCAGGAGCGCCTGATTTTGGATTCCATTTAAACTCGTTGATAACTGGTTTTGGAGATCCTGTTGGCTTGCCAGCCTTCATGTCAAATCCACCCATACCAGCCGTCGCAGAATACACCATGACAGAGTTTGTCTCTGGGATAAATTCTGTTAGAGATGTAACAGGGCTATACCAAGCATTTCCTCGGTTCTTACCATATTCCCATACTTGTTCGATTGTCATCTTTTTCTGATCGATTTTGTAGATGACAGCGCGAGAGTATTTATCTGTAGGGAATGCTGGCTGCTCCATACCGCGAGAGTCGCCGTTATCAAATGCTGCTAGATAAAGGATATCACCTTTAGACTTCGCATCGATTTTGAACGCAGTATGTTGAGTCCATGTCCAGTCAAATCCACCCTCTTTGCTTAGGTAGCCAGGGCATTTAGAGAAATTGTCTTCGCATTTGATTTTGTTCCCTGAAGCATCTACTGGCTGAAGCAAGAATGGCTTGAATTTGTCTTTCCAGCCCTCATGTGAGCCCACGATCCATTTTACTTTTTTATCGCGACCAATTTTGATCATAGCTGATTGGTGGCGAGAGCTGATGATGATAGAGTCATCTTCTGCATCATAGACGACGCTATTGACATGCGCCCAGTTTCGTCCAGCACCACTTCCTACGATATCACCGAAGCTATCGCTTGAATCAAGCTTAGCAAGCTCATCGGCACTTAGAGTTTTACCAGCTTGTGAAGAGTCGATATTGAGACATACGGCACCTTGATCTAAAACTTTGATTACATTATCTCGGTATTGATCAAGAATCTCATAGAGCCTCCAATCATCAACAACCTTACCACTCTCATCAACCTCCACAATTACATCACGCACGGTGCGGACACTTTTGCCATCTGGACGCTTGTAGTTTGCATTGGCAGCGCGCATAAAGTAGTGCCCCTTTGCTTTACCGGCTGTGGCTGGATACATGAAGTGCGAGTAGTCATTGTAAGAGTCTGGAAGCTGTCTATTAAACACTTCGCGACCCATAATGTCATATTTCACATATCTTTGACCATAGCCCCAAGATAACGCACCATCTTCATTTTGCCTAAAGCCCATCATCACGCCAGAGTGGTAGATACTATTCATTGTGTAAATTTTATCAGGGAGCATATACCAGCGGACTTCACCTTTTGTATCAATAATGAAGTTTTGTGGCTCATAGTTCCACTCAAGCGCACCACCAGCTGGGTTATTCCATACTACTTTCACGCCTTTTGCATCACCGCCAATGTTATTGACAAAATAAAGGCGATTTTTAAACTCTGGATCGACCTTTTTGACCTCAATTTTGCTGAAGAACACGCCGTTTGTCATACCATCGACTTGACCAAAAATTGGTGCTGCGTAGATTTTGTATGTTTCTTTGACGCTTTTAGTCTGCGCACCCTCTTGGCGTTTATACTCAACCAAAACAGTGTTTTTGTAATCAGCATAGAGACCAAATACTGGGATACCAGCATAGTTTTTGATAAGACCATCAGAAACTTTGTAGCTAATTGGCACGCCACCAGCTTTAGCCTGCACTGTAACTTTCACATCTGTGAGAGTGTAGCCACCATGTTTAATAATCGCTGTGAGAGGAGCGATACCATAGGGATTGACTACAACTTCACCAAGCTGCCCCATTTTTTTGTAAGTTTGCTTAGGACCACTTGGACCACCGATAGCAAACACCATGCTTGGCACGACACATGCGCTTACGCCAGCTAGCAATAGACTTGAAACCACTTGCGCTACTTTCATAGCTTCTCCTTTCTGTGTAAGATAGGTTGTGATTATGGATTGTTAGCATAACTTTTTTATCACAAAGGCAAGATATTGATAAAGGCTCAAAATCCAGATTCTCCACGCAAGTTTTCGAAAATAGTCAAGGTGCTTGATGACATAGGGGCACTAGCGTGCAAAAATCTACAAGTGATTTTGGCACCAGAATCTTACATTTGGGATTTAGATAGGGATTGATGTCAGTGATGTTGTCGTATCTAAATTGCGCTAAATCCCACGCTTTTGCTCCCGTCAAATCCACCATGTATCTCGCGCGTGATAGCAGCGATAAAATCTTGCTCGCGAAATATAGGAGAAGCTTGCGTGGCAACTTTGTAGGCAGTGTTTTTCACCACAAGCTCAATTTGCGCGCCACTTAAATCATATTGAGAAAGCCGCTTGATAAGTGTGGATTCTGGCATGTCATACTGCGCATTTTTAGGAAGAAATTTCTGCCACAATCGTTTGCGCATACCAATATCTGGACGCTTGAACTCGATTTTATAATCAAATCGCCTAGAAAACGCAGAATCCATAGTCTCCACGAGATTTGTTGTGGCGATTAGCACACCAGAGAAACGCTCAATTTGCTCGAGAAAAATATTTTGCATTTGATTGTGCATTTTCTCTGCTCCGCTTAGGCTGTGGATTCTGGAGCTTAAAAATTGATCAGCTTCATCAAGTAGCAAGACAGGCGCAGTTTTGGATTTAGCCGCAAGCTCTTTATAGCTATCAAAGATTTTGCGCACATTTTTCTCCGACTCCCCCACATACATAGAGAGAATTTTAGAGCAATCAAAGCTCAAAATAGGCTTTTTAAGAGCTTTAGCGATACCTTGTGCGCTGAGCGTTTTGCCTGTGCCCGCTGCACCATAAAAAAGAATCTTAGCCTGCACGCCTTTATTTTTATGGATTATCCCCCACTCTTGCAAGCGTTTAATCACCGCAGAATCCACTTGCTTCAAGATAGATTCTAGCATGGAGTGGGTGGATTCTGGCAGGACAATCTCATCAAACCCGACTTTTGGCTCAATCAGCTCGAAAATCTCTTGCTCTACTAGCGCGGTGGCGAGGCTGATTTTACCACTACGCTTTTTAGGGGATTTGATAATCTTGCGCAGGATTTCTTCTGGGATAAAAAATGTGCGCACAATCCCACCAAATGGATTTAACATCTCGCCAAAATCCAATAGCCCCTTCTCTACCAGCGTGCCTTTCTCATCAAGCAGTGCGCGATTTTGGATTTTTTCATATTCACTGGTGCTAATGAGATTGATAAGGTTATTCATATCACGATAGTAGCCATCGCCGCCGTAGTATTCTTCTTTAAGCAAGGCAAAAAAGATGATCTCCTCTTTTTTGCTTAGGTGGCATTCTTTCATGAGATTCTGGGCGGGAATGTCGATTTTACTGCACTTGAGACGAGAATCTATGCGCTCTTGGAGACTGCGGATTTGGCTACTTGTGGCAGCACTCTTTTTGCTCCGGAGGGAGGTGAGCAAGCTTATGCGCAGGAATTGATCGGTCAAGTATTCCAAGTGATCATTATAAGGAGTGTTTGATGGGATTTCTGGCTGGGGTGTAGTGCCATTCTCCACGAGATGATAGAAGCTTGGAGCGAGCGCAATTTCTAAGAAAAGGAGCTCAAGACTAGCAAGCTCTCTCTCCTGCTCACGCATGAAATTAAACTCCATGACACTAATCCAGCCAGAATCTAAAAGCGATTTCACCGCACCGACATACTCCAAGATAGCGAGCTTCCCTAGTGTAGCAGGATCAAGTGTGGCAAAATCCATAGGGCTAGATTCTCCATGTTCTTTATTAGATTCTGGGGCAAGAATGAGCTTTGCAGGGGTAGGCTTAGTGGATTCTAGGCTAGAAGATTTCACAGGCTCTTGTGTGCTGGATTCTGGTTTCTGCTTGGGACGGGAAGTGGATTTGGCGGTGGATTTGGAGCTTGATTTATCAGTGGGCGCTGGAGTAGGCTTGGAGACTTTTAGATTCTGGCGAGGACGGCTATCAGCGTCGCTTGGGAGCTTAGCTTGAGCTAGATGACTTATGCTATTTGGCTTAAAAAAGCAAGCATAGAGCACATCATAGACGCGCGCTTCCATTTCGCCATTGATAGCGAGCTGGAGCAAGTGGCGCAAAATCGCACCCTCCTGGTTAGTGCATTTAAGGTGTGGGTAGATGAGCGTATCTGCCACATTTGACTTAGAGAGAAAATCAATAAGATAGCGCATAGATAGTCCTTGAAAATGGTGATTATAGCAAAGTTTAGATTCTAGGGAGTGAGATTGGCAAGGTGTTTGCAAGGTATTTTGTGCAATTTGACGACAAGAAGCACAAAAGCAGGGATAAACTAAAACACAAGCTTAAAAATGATAGCCCCAGAGCCCACGCGTCAAAGCGTTAGATTCTGGGTTGAAGCAATGCGAGCGATTAAAGTTTGCTCGCATTTTTAGCAAGGTAGTCTGCCACGCCTTGAGCGGTTGGCTTCATGCCCTCTTGTCCTTTTTGCCAGCCAGCTGGGCATACTTCGCCGTGTTGTTGGAAAAATAGTAGCGCATCAGCCATGCGGAGCATTTCGTCCATATTGCGACCAAGCGGAAGGTCGTTAATCACTGCGTGGCGCACGACTTGGTCTTTGTCGATAAGGAAACTTCCGCGAAGTGCGATTGCGCCATTAAGCAGCACATCATAATCGCGCGAAATTTGCTTGGTGATGTCAGAGACCATAGGGAAGCTTACAGCACCGATCCCGCCCTGCTCTACTGGAGTATTTCTCCAAGCAAAATGCACAACATCAGAGTCGATTGATACACCGATGACATTGAAGCCCTTTTCTTGGAAATCTTTCACGCGGTGATCCATAGCTAGAATCTCGCTTGGGCAGACAAATGTAAAGTCTTTGGGCCAGAAAAATACAACCGCACCATTTTTGCCGAGATTTTTGCTAAGCTCGAAATTATCGACGATTTGTCCGTTTGCAAGCACTGCTGGAGCGATGAAATCAGGGGCTTTTCTTGTTACTAACATGATGTTCTCCTAAGAAATTGAAATTTGATAATAAGTAAGAATTATTATCGTTTGAAATTGTAGCCCTTAATGGTTAATAATCAGCACTCAAGGTGCAGAAAATCTCTGTATGTGGATTCTGCGATTTATGGCTATTTGGCTTGCTTGGTCTTGGCAAAGCGGCGCGACTGCCCGATACGATAGAGTGCAAAATCATAGCGGATAGGGTCATGCGGACAGAATCTAGCTAGATTCTCACTCACCTCAAACACTGCGCGAATATCATAGCTCGCGCGCCTTAATAGCCCAAGCTCGCGCGAGATTCTATGCGTATGAGTATCAAGCGGCAGGAGCAAATCACTAGGCGAGAGCAGCCCCTGCCAGATTCCCAAATCAATCTCATCGCTTCGCACCATCCAGCGCAAAAACATATTCCAGCGCTTAAGCGGCGAGCTACCATAAGCACTACCGATAAGAAATGCAAACCCACGCGAAAATCCGCCAGAATCCAAAAACGGCGCATGAGCCAAGCTCATAGCGCGATACTCTGGGGAGAAATACTCACGCGCGAGGCTAGATTCTAGCACGCCAGCAGCACTCTGGCATAGCAGGGCGATGAGATGTGCGATTTGCTCTAGCGGAGAGCTATTTGGCACAAGCACCCGCTCTAGCCCTCCAGATTTTAAAATCCTAGCCAAGCTTAACAATAGCAGCTTCACATCTTCACGGCTTTGGAAGCGATAGTAGGGAAACTCATAGTGCGCAAAATACTCCAAACAATCGCGCTCGCCAAGCATGCCCAAAGGCAAAGAATCCAAAAACCCCACAATCGCGCGCACATTCCCATAGGCAAACAGCGCGCAAACTAGCGCAATAGCACTAAGCGTGCGTGAGTCTGGTGCAGATTTTGGGGCAACATCGCGCATGCTCGCCACGCCGCTCTCATGCGTATTATGCAGAGGCTTGGCGTATTTGTAGAGGATAAGCAGTGGATCAGGATTGTCGTAGCTTATGGCATTAGAGCGATTGTGCGCATGATAATTAGAATCCAAGAGATCTTGGAGGGTGCGAAAGGCTTTGGAGCGAGGGGTTAGCGTATAAGCACTCATGCAAACTGCCCCCACAAAAACGCCCCCAGATAGTAGCAAACCCCGCACATCACAAGAGCCGTGAAACTATCAAGCACCGCCCATGCGCGCGGATTTTTAAAAAGTGGCAGCAAAATCCGCACCCCATAGCCCACACCAAAATACCACACAAACGACACACAAATAAGCCCAGCAAAAAACGCCCAGCGCTCATAGCCCCCATTGCCAAGCATCGCGCTTACTCCGCCGATAATGATAAATGTATCGAGATAGAAATTTGGGTTTAGCAGTGTTAGGGCAAGTGTGGTGAGAATAGCTTGGGCGCGAGTAGATTCTGGGCTAGGGGGTGCTTTAGACTCCGCGCCAGAATCTAAGGACGATTTGGGGGTAGATTCTAGCGCAAATTGTCTGCTAGAGCCTATGTCAAACTCTATGGATTCCGGGGGCTTGAGTGCTTGAAGCGCGCTTTGTAAGGATTTGAATGCGTAGTAGAGCAAAAACCCCATTCCAAACAGCCCAAGCAGCAAAAACCACACGCTATCTGTGCCAAGCACATTGCCTATCATCGCCGCGCCAAACACACTTGCCCCCATAACGATGATATCGCACACTAGGCAGACAATAATGACGCTTAGGATATGGGACTTTAGCAGACCTTGGCGTATGACAAAGGCATTTTGCGGACCGATAACGACAATAAGGCTAATGCCTAGCAAAACGCCTTTGATAAATATGCTCATCATACTGCTCGCTGTGTGGGCTTAAGACTCTGGCGCGGATTCTAGCCTAATTGGCATAAAATTACATTATAATGCGGGGCATGAGGAAATCACAGGGGAGAGATGATGCGCGGATTCTGGGGCTTTTGTCCTATCATTATGCTGTGTGTAAATCTAGCAGAATCTGCCATAAGCCGCCCTCCTACTGGCACTGCCCACCAAGCCAAATCCATAGATTCCACTCGCGCAGAGTCAAGCGCCACAAACACCACAGACCCTAGCCCAACAAGCCCCATAGATTCTAGCGATTTCTCCACAGAGCTCTCTAAAATCTGCAAGTCGCTCTCACAAAATCGCGAGCACAAAGACTCTCATAGCGAGCCCTACTGCAATGACTTGCCCCCATCACTACAAAATCTACTTTTTATCCAAGCGCCCCAGAGTATCTACACGCCCGTAAATCCCAAATCCAAATACATTCAGCTTGCCAATAATCTCCCTATCTATGTCTTGCCTGCGTATTATAGCTTCACCCAGCCCTACTCAACGCGCGATATTCCAGTCGAGATCAAATTCCAAGTAAGCTTTCGCGTGGTATTCCTAGAAGATGTAGTGTGCAAATACTGCAGCTTTGACTTTGGCTACACACAAACACATTGGTTTCAAATCTACAACACACCAGATTCTAAGCCCATGCGCGATCTTAACTTTAGCCCAAGCTTTATGTTCAACTATACCAAAACCCTGCCATTCCTGGGCGGCTATATCACAAGCCTGCGCGCAGGCTATCTGCACCTAAGCAATGGCGAGCGCAACAACAATCTTGATGTAGGCTATGCCGATACCCGCAACGATGGGCTAACACCTGATAATCCAAATTGGTTTAATCGATCAAAATCTATCGATCGCTTCATCGCCCAGCTAGATTGGCAGCGCGGGAGATTTGGATTCTCGCTGCGAGCATGGGTGCCGCTAGGACATCTACTAAGCGATGTGGGGGACAATACCACGATAAACGCCTATATCGGCTTTGGCGATATTATCTTCTCCTATGAGTATCGGCGACATCTCTTTGAACTCTATGTGAATAATATTTTCAACAACTATTTCACGCACGAGTATTGGGACTGGAAGGGACGATTTGAGCTTGGCTATACTTATCGCTTGAGCAAGCGTATCGGTATTTATTTGCAGGTGGTGCATGGGTTTGGCGATAGTTTGTATGAATATAACTACCGCGTAACGCGCTCTGGGCTTGGCATGCGACTAAATTTTTAAAAATTTTGCAAAATCGGGGGGGGGGGGGGGGGGGGGGGGGGAAGTGAAATTCTGCTATAATCGCGCATTCTACTAATAAATCACATAAAGTTTATCAAAGGACATCTATGCAGCACACTGCTCCCAATCCCCCTGCGAGCGACATTGCGCCTAGCAGCTTTGCAAATCCTACTGGGCGAATCGCTATTGTAGCGGGTAATGGACCAAGCCTAGCCCAAATCGACTACACCCGTCTTCCCCCCCCCCCCCGCAAACCGCAGAATCTAATGCGCTAGATTCTGCTACTTTTGATGTTTTCCGCTGTAATCAATTCTATTTCGAAGAAGAATATTTCCTAGGCAAAAACATCACATACGCCTTTGCCACTCCACCAGTGATATTCGAGCAAGTCTATACACTTAGGAGTATTCATGATAATGGCGAGTATAGAATTAAAAACATAGTAGCCAAGACATTTAATCTTAGATCATTAGACGAACCTTATTGTGAAAATATGGGCGCCTTTGCACATATCCCTAATGGTGCTGACACGCTCAAAAATCTACGCGAGTTTTTTATCTTTGCTATGCACAGCTGGATCTACCACGATGAACTCATCACATCTGGAATCTATGCGTGCGCCTTTGCTGTCGCACTTGGATATAAAGAGATTTATATTGCAGGAATCGATCTCTATAGCGCTAATAGGGGTTATGCTTTTAACCCCCTACAATCAAATCTCCTAAAAATGATACCAGACTACGATCCCAACCCCAAACCAGACTTTATGCATTTCCCAGAAACAGATCTCAAAGCACTCGAGATTCTCGCCAAGCACCATGGAGCTAGATTCTACTCACTCTGCCCATCTAGTCCTATCTCAAAGCATATCCCCCTAGCACCCGTGAGAGCAGACTCTAGTGTGCAAAGCTGGGAGCAAGCGAAGAAATCCAAGCCTAAAGATGCCACACGAGACATACTTATCCCATCCAAATATGCATACGAGAAGATGTATTATGGCGTATCAATCTCGCCACTCAATCCGCTGCGCCAGAATCTTATCTATCGGCTTGTCCGCGATATCCTGCGCTTCCCAAGCCAGACCAAGCACTACATACGAGCCAAAAAACGCTACAAATAGCCCAAGGAGTCATCGCAATGAATGAAATCACCATAGAGCATCTCCGCATCGCACGCGATGTCCCACCGCTTGTTATCCCAGAGATTGGGATAAACCACAATGGCAGCCTAGAAATCGCCAAGCTTATGGTAGATAGCGCCAAACGCGCTGGGGCAAGCATTATCAAGCACCAAACCCATATCATTGATGATGAGATGTGTGCTGCTGCGCAAAAAGTAATCCCCGGCAATGCTAAAAAAAGCATTTATGCGATCATGCAAGAATGCGCACTGGATTTTGCTGATGAGCGCGCACTGAAAGAATACACAGAGTCTCAAGGGCTAGTCTATCTTAGCACGCCATTTTCTCGCGCAGCAGCAAATCGCCTGCAAGATATGGGTGTAAGCGCCTTTAAAATTGGCAGTGGTGAGTGCAACAACTACCCCCTGCTAAAGCATATCGCCAGCTTCAAAAAGCCAATAATCCTAAGCACGGGCATGAATAGCCTAGAATCCATAGAGATGAGCGTAAGGATTTTGCGCGAAGCAGAAGTGCCATTTGTGCTACTACATACGACAAACCTCTACCCTACCCCAGATCATCTCGTGCGCCTACAAGCGATGTGTGCCTTAGAGCGGGAGTTTGACTGCCTAGTGGGGCTAAGCGATCACACTACAAGCAATCTCGCATGTCTCGGCGCTGTCGCACTTGGGGCATGTGTGCTGGAGCGGCATTTTACTGATTCTATGGAGAGAAAAGGACCCGATATTATCTGCTCTAATGATGAACACGCACTACAAGAGCTCATCGAGCAAAGTGCGCAGATGTTTGCTATGCGCGGGGATAATGCCCCAAAACAAGCGGCAAAAGAAGAGCAAGTAACGATAGATTTCGCTTTTGCAAGTGTGGTAAGCATAGCGGCGATTAAAAAAGGCGAGGTGCTTAGCATGGAAAATATCTGGGTCAAGCGCCCGGGCAAAGGCGGAATCCCAGCAAGTGAGTTTGAAGCAATCTTGGGCAAAAAAGCCGCGCGAGATATTGAAGCAAATATACAACTACAATATGGGGATTTTGTATAAACATCTATGTGAGCATGCGGACTACCAGAATCTAAAAATGAAAGAACATACAATGAGAAAAATCGTCTTTGTAACCGGCACCCGAGCGGACTTTTCTAAGACAAAATCTCTCATGCTACGCATAGAGCAGGGCAAAGAATTCGAGCTACATATCTTTGCCACAGGCATGCACCTAAGCAAGCAGTTTGGGCTTACTGTGCATGAAATAGAAAAATGTGGCTTTGCAAACATCTACAAATTCATAAATCACGACAAATACTATCAAATGGATCTCGCCCTAGCCCACACAATCGATGGATTTTCAAAATTTATTGCAGAATACGAGCCAGATTTGATAGTCGTGCATGGAGATAGGGTCGAGCCACTAGCTGCAAGTATCGTAGGCGCGCTTAATAACATTCTTGTGGCGCATATCGAGGGCGGAGAGGTTTCTGGGACGATTGATGATAGCCTGCGCCATGCTATCTCAAAGCTCGCGCATATTCACTTAGTCAATGATGAGCGCGCACAAAAGCGTCTCCTCCAGCTCGGTGAAAAAGCGCAATCTATCTTCATCATCGGCTCGCCAGATCTTGATGTGTTAGAGAGTAGTGATGTGAGCTTAGAAGAGGCAAAGGCGTATTATGGCATTGGCTTTGACAACTATGCGATCGTGATGTTTCACCCTGTTACCACCGAGCTAGATTCTATCAAAAACCAAGCCGATGAGCTCGTGCATGCGCTCCAAGCCACCGCCACACAAAATGCCCAAAACTACATCATCATCTATCCAAACAACGATTTGGGGTTTAATTTGATTTTGGAGGCATATAAGCCTTTGCATGCGCTGGAGAGGGTGATGTTTTTCCCCTCGATTCGCTTTGAGTATTTTATCGCGCTGCTTAAGGGCGCGCAGTTTCTCATCGGGAATTCTAGCTGCTTGCTAAAAGAAGCGCCATATCTTGGAATCCCTAGTATCAATGTCGGCACAAGACAGACAAACCGCATGGGAAGCGAGCTTGCTAGTGTATTCCACACAGAAGCCAGACAAGATTCAATCCTGCGCGCCATAGCAAGCGCCAAAATCTACAAAGCCCCACAACCACGCTCACAAAAACGCGAAAAAAGCGATAAGCTATTTTACGCGCTGCTAGAGAATGGCAAACTATTTACGATAGAAAAACAAAAGAGATTCCAGGATTTGTAAGGATTCCCATGCGCTGGCTACATAAACTCATACAAAAGCTTACCAATAAGCCCCGCCAAATCACCTTGCAAAAGCTTGATACCATCGCTCACCATGCGTGTAAGCCCCAAAAAATAGCAATGGGGGGGGGGATACAACATCGCGCGCAAACTCATCATGCAGATTGCGCGCTCGAGCACCCAGCGAGCGATCCTTGGGCATTTATCCGTGTCAAAAATGAAGAGCAGACATTGCGAGCGAGCCTAGAGTCCATGCTGCCAGCTATTAGACGCGGGGTAATTGGCTATAATGACTGCACAGATTCTAGTGAGGCGATTATTTTGGAGTTTTGCAAAGAGAATCCTAGCTTTATCCCTGCAAAATATCCCCACAATGTCCTACTCGAAGACCCACCACATGAACATAATAAGCTGCATAGCTATTATAATTTCGTGCTCTCATTTATCCCAGAAAACGCATGGATAATAAAAATCGATGTTGATCATATCTATGAGCCAGAAATCCTGCACAAAACCCTCTATCTCCCCAAAAAAGCAAACCACGCCGTAGTCTATCCGCGCGTGAATTTTGTCGTGATGGATTCTAAAATTTATGTGCAAAATAATAGTAAAAATGGCTTTATACAAGGCTACGACCAACTACTTGTGCATAAAAAAGGCGTAACATTTGCAGAGCGCAAAACCTCGAAAGCAGCGCAGTGGATCGACAATACCCAGCACGAAAACACCCTCTACTCGGAGCGACAAGTGATTCCAAGAGATACGCGCTATTTTCTCGCGCCACTTATGCAGTGGCATTTCCCGGCACTCAAGCACAGACGGGCGGGGTTTATAGAGCATTTAGATCTTATGAGCTTGGAAGAGTTTAAGGTGAGAAATCAGCACTTGCTTGATACGATTATCCCGCGCTATATGCTTGAGAAAGAAGTGATACGCGAACGATATGAGAGATTCGCAAAATTGTAAATCCAAAATCCAAGGCAAACAATGACCCTAGCACTAATCCCCGCACGCGCTGGCTCAAAAAGCATAAAAAACAAAAATCTAGCACTATTAGCCAATCACCCGCTGATTTACTACACCATAGAGGCTGCTAAAGCTGCTGCCTGTATCGACAAAATCGTGGTAAGCAGCGATGGCGAAGCGATTTTAGAGTATGCGGCTTCACAGAATATAGAGACCCTAAAGCGACCAAAGGAGCTAGCCACAGATAGCACGCAAAGCCATGAAGTGCTCCTGCACGCATTGGAACACTACAAAGAATGCAAGCATGTTGTCTTACTGCAGCCCACTTCACCACTGCGCACGAGCGAGGATATTGATAGAGCATATAAAATCTTTGTATCAAAAAAGGCAAATGCGCTTATTAGCGTGTGCAAAGTGGATTCTAAGATTTTAAAAAGCTTTGTGGCTAATGAGAATGGCGAGCTACGCGGGATAGCCAATAACACCTATCCGTTTATGCCCCGCCAGAATCTACCGCAAACCTACCAAAGCAATGGCGCGATTTATATCGTAAAACGGGAGCTATTTGTGGATAATCCAAGCTTCTTACCAGAGCATACACATTACTATCTTATGGAGGAAGAAACTAGCCTAGATATTGACATCATGGTGGATTTACAAAAGGCAGAATCCAGGATCAAACACAATAAAGAGGAGAAAGCATGAATACAAGCAACACACAAAAAGATTTACAAATAATTGCGCATATAGACAAACTACTTGAGGGCGTAAATATAGCTATGCTAGGAGATCATAAGCTATTTATCCACAAAGAAAATGACTCCATAAAAGTGTATGACTCTATCTGCCCACATCAAGGAGCAATCTTGCATTGCGATAGCACAAATGCAGGCGACAATACAATACTCCCACAAGGCGCAAAACCATGCCAAGAAATCTATTGCAAAGTGCATAATTGGCGTTTTGATGCGCAAAGTGGTAATGCCCTTAACCTAAACGCAAAGCTTATCGAACTTGAAGCGCATAGAGACTCTAAAGGCAATATTGCTATATACGCACCAGCCTTACACTCTAGTGTCGCCCCTGCTACTACGGGGGGGGGGGACACTTAAAAACAAAACTCATTGTAAATATATAAACCCACATATCAAAATCACTCTGCATGGGCATGCTACTTTAGAATTTTGCTATAAAAATTTTAGCTTATTGTGCGACCCATGGCTTGTAGGCTATGCCTTTTTTGGCGCATGGCGCACCTACCCAAATCCAATAATAAAGCCAAGTGAATTAAAACCAAATGCGATATACATCTCACATGAGCATAGCGATCATTTTCATCCAGAAACTCTCAAGTATTTTGATACCAAACTGCCAATTTACATTCCAGCCTTTCCCAATGGGCGGCTAGAACAAAAACTGCACGACTTGGGGTTTTGTAATGTTATTGTGCTACCTTTTGGTAAGCGAGTAGAGATTGCACAAGAGTGTTTTATTACCATTTATGAGCCAGCATCTTTATGGAATGACTCCCAAATGCTTCTTGAAATAGATTCTTTCACAATCCTTAATATCAATGATGCAGGCATAAATCACCGGATCCTACAAGCAATAGGTAGCGTCGATATGCTATGTGCGAGCTTTTCACCAGGGGCTAGCGGCTATCCAGCCACTTATACACACTTAAGCGATAAACAAAAAATAAGCATTTATGAAAAAAGTAGGGTTGCTACTTTGGAAATGCTACAACAAGCCTGCAAACTTTATAGTGCTGCTTATTTTCTTCCTTTTGCTTCACATTTTATTTTAAACCATCCAAAGCATTTGTGCTACTTAGAACTTGTGCGTAAAAACACAATTTATGATGTAGAAAATTTCTTCAATACTCAGCAACACAATACGACCAAAGTTATAGCCTTGCTTGCAGGTGATACATGGACGGCAGACACAGATACTATACAAAGGCAACATAGAAATACCAACACCTATGAAAAGCGGGTGATACAAAAATTTATTACCGAACATTTTAATGAATCTGAGTTTAACATGTATTATCCCAACAAACAACAATATGTCTTTGACAAGACAAAGGTGCAAGAGTATTTTATGAATCTAAACGCTATCCCTGAAATAGCCTTTTGCGAAGATATGAGTGTGAGCATATATCCAGATTCCAATGCAGAGCTAGCTTTTTCTTTTTGTATCACAAATGGAAAATTATGCATGCTTGATTTTCTTGCCGCTTCGCCAAATTTGACCATCAATATTCCTAGTGAAATACTTATGTATATCGTTATACACAACGAGTCGTGGGACGAAGCTACAATCGGCTATTGGTGTGAGTGCAGTAGAAATCCAGACATATATCATGCAGAATTTTGGCGTATGCTCCAAGCCCCATATTATCTTAAGTCAACCACCACAAAGCATTTACGAACAAGCGCTATAGGCACGCAAAGCACCATTGCAGATGTGCTAGAAAACCTAGGTGAGCAAGGACATAAGATTCTGGCTCGTTATGGCTTATACTGCCTAAGCTGCGATAAAGCGGTAATGGAAAGTATTGAACTGGCATGCAAAAAGCATGGGATAGATACACTCAAGATGAACAGAATGGTAAGGGAATTGCAAGCACATGATATGTCTAACTATTCTCACATATCAATATGGACCAGCTTACATAGGTGAACATAATACCATCACCTTTGGTATTTTTAATATTTTTTATTGTATGAATATTATATTAAATCTTGTAATTTTATTTTAAAACTAACCATTAACGATTATGCCGAAACCAGATCCCGGACTACAATGCTACATCATCGATCTTTACTCTCTAGTTTTAACCGCCAGTGGAGAGAAAATCACTATCAACTTACACTTTCATATATAATAAAAATGCTCCAAATCTCCAGCTTCAGGTTTCAAATCTATCTCAAAGCCCATACCAAAATTCATATCAAGCTTCATATAAAATGCATTAAACAATGCTCCTAGGTTTATCTTAGCCATATAAAAGCATGTTTTCATGTCCTAGCTAAATCAGCTCTTTAGCACGAGTGAAAAGCCCATCAATAGTTAGACTTATCTCGGCCCACTCCCCGCTTTATGATGTGGAAAATTTTAGCTAATCTCGCTAGGCTAGATTCTGGCTCTTGGTTTGTTGTTTCGCTGCATTTTTGCATTTCTCACACTCCCGTATTGCTTTTACATCTTTGACAAATGCACCCATTATAAATAGAAACAAAATCACATCGCACAAGATCGCAATAATTAAAATATAAATACAATTAGGCAGGATCCAACAAGCAAAAGAATAAAAGCACCCCCAAACAATCCCTAACAATTAAACATAAATAAAAACACACCAAAAAAATACAAGCAATTAACGCATAAAAATAAAAAACAATCACATAAACGACTCTAGATCTCAATAACAAACATAGAAAATCCTTGTGGATTTTCTCGCAACGACAGAGAAAAGGGCATTGCTACTAGAATCCACTTTCACACTAGAATCCGCGTTTTACAATGCTTGGTTTATCTAGCAACGATTCTAGGTATTTGTAAGGGGTATTATGAAGCATACATTAAGCAGCACAAACAACACATACAAGAACAAAGCAATAGAAACAAGCAACACATACACACAAAAAATCAAACTCAACAGGAATGATAAAAACACAAAAAGTAACAACTAAAAATAAAAGATGCCAACAAGCATACATATAAAAAGTGAAACGAAGTATTAAGCAGAAACAATCTCCCTTATCCCTGCATCGACCTACATTCCCACACCTGAAAGATGCAG
>NZ_CALERY010000029.1 GCF_937906905.1 uncultured Helicobacter sp.
AACAATGGTGGTGAGTCGTGGATTCGAACCACGGAAGACAAAGTCAGCAGATTTACAGTCTGCCCTCGTTGGCCACTTGAGTAACTCACCAAATCGGCAAAAACTGGTCAAACACTGAATCAGAAAAGTCTGCTAGAGTTTGAATGGAGCTGGTTAAGGGACTTGAACCCCCGACCCTCTGCTTACAAGGCAGATGCTCTACCAACTGAGCTAAACCAGCATGAAAAATAAAAAGCGCGATTATATAGAAACAAACCTGTATTGTCAAGAGGAGTGCGCACATATCATAAAATATGCTTGTAGTAACACACCACCAAGCAAGATGCACACATCTTCTCCAGAATCCAAAAACCTATTTCTCCAGAATCTAGCGCAATACGACACCGCTAGCAGGGGCAGTGCTGGATTCTGGGCTGGAAGATTTAGGATCTACCATAGAAATCCTAGAATCCACCCCAGCAGCACCAGCGGTAGAAACACTAGCGCTTGATCGTAGCGCGGTTGGTATAGATTCTGGCACAGATTCCACATAGAGGCTTTGGCTAGGGAATGCCAGCGACAAGCCAAGCTCATCAATGATTCGCAAAATCTCCACGATAATCTGCTCTTTTGTCTTGAGATACCCCTCTATCCCCACATCTTGGCTAAAGCAATGCACCAAAATATTCATCGAGCTATCTGCCAGCTCATCAAACACCACATATACCGCATGCTTATACCCAAGATAATCATCAAGCGAGACGATGTCTTTTTTCATATGAAGCGTGTAGCTAAGATCTTGCGCCGTGGCAGAATCTTTGGCTACCAGTGGGTGATGAAGCAGCATGTGTTTTATGGATTCTATACATTGTAGTATCTTCTCCACAGGTGTGCCATAGGTTAGCCCGATTGTCAGGCGGATAATCCTGCCAGACTTGCGCCGACTCCAGTTTGTGATTGATTTATTGGCGAGCTCGGCATTAGGGATTAGCACGAGCGCATTATCGGCAGTGCGGATGGTCGTGCGCCGCAAGCCCATTTCTACTACCACTCCATCGATTCCGCCAGATTCTATGCGATCGCCTTGTGAGAATGAATTATCAAACAGCAACATCACCGAGGCAAAAAAGTTTGCCAGCATATCTTTGACCGCCAGTGCCACAGCTAGCCCGCCGATGCCTAGCGAAGCGATGATTGCCGAGACATTAAACCCAAGAATCTTGAGAATCCACAAGAGCGATATGACGATGATGATGAAATACCCCACTTTCAGCAGCAGATTGATGACCTCTCTGCGGAAATGATCGGAATTTCTCTGGGCAAGGAGTGCTAGAAGATTTGCCACATAGCCTTGGGAGACGATGATGATAAGCCACGCACCATTGATGACATACGCGATTTGAAACCACCGCTCAAACGCCTCTGGAGAGGTTGCCGGATAGTATAAAATATCAAGCGAGATATTCACGCTCATCACAAGGAGGAAAAACGATATTGGCTTCATTAGACTTTTTTGGATTTGAAGGCGCATTTGCTCATCTTGACTTGAAAATCCAAACACCCTATCCACACCATACACCGCAAGTCTCGCTAAACTTTTTCTGCAAAACCATAGCACGATAAATACTGCTACACTTAGCACGATTTTGGCGCACATGGCATTAGTGCATATACTTGGCAGTGATACGCCTAACACACCTAAGCCAGAATCTATAATGGACTCCGCCCAGCCTAGCACACTGGCAAACACCCCTTCTATCTCACCCTCTATGCTTACTACACTGCTCCCTAGAGCCTTATGCTCTATGCTTGTGGATTCCAAGCTTGCCAAATCCTGTGCTATTGCCTCTTTTGCCACACTCATAATATTCCTTAGTGTCTTTTTGTCTTTGCCTACCCTAGGCTTGTTGGGCTGCTATCTTACCATGATTTGCGCCATTTCACCACTGCGCACGCTGATGCGCGCAGAAATTGGTCTTGCATTACCTATGCTTGGCTATGATTGTGCTTGCTTAGGAAGTTAGGTTGTGAGAGGAAGTAATGCGTTGGTCGTGGCAGATGTGTTTTGTGCTTTTTGTGTGCGGGTTTGTTGCAGGGTGTGAAAACTCCCTAGAATCCATCAAAGATAAGCGAGTCATACGCATTGGGATTTTGTATGATTTGCCACCTTTTAGCTATGTGGATTCTCGTGGCGAGTTTGGCGGGCTTGAAGTGCAGCTAGGACGCAAAATAGCCAAAGATCTGCTTGGCGATGAAAGTCGCGCGGAGTTTGTTGCTATCGAGAATCGCGTGCAAGAATCTGGCTTGCTAGATTCTGGAGCAATCGATATCGCACTCTCATGCACAAGTGAAGCTGATACCACAGCGACAAGCACAGCGTCCATGCCCTACATGCGCGCTACCATTAGCGTGGTAGGCAGAGTTGGCAGCCCTAGTGGGATTCAAGCACTTCTCTCCCCTGCGCGTTTGGCTAGGCTGCTGGTGCGCGAGGATTCCCCAGCCCAAGCGTATTTCGCAGAAAACTACCCACAAATCCCGCTAGCAACCTGCGAGAGTCTCGCCCACTGCGTGCAAACCCTACGCCAGAGCCAAGCCACAAGCCACGATCAAGCATTCTATTTTGCCGATCTTGACATTATTGCCATGCTCTTTGTGCGCGAGAATCCAGATTTTACTCTCATCGCAGAATCTTTAGGCGACCCAAAGCCATGCGTCCCTAGAGTCAAAAGCACGCACACAAGCCTAAAAACATGGCTTGATAAAGAGATTGCCACCCTACATAAAGAGGGGGTGCTAAACCAAAGCTTTTTTAGCCAAGCGTTCCAAAGCGCACTTGAGCGCACACAAACAGAGCCTAAACCCTAGTCCAAACTTTACTCACTGGCTCCTGCTAGATTCTGCTCTGTGTCAAGCGCGATTTTCATAGCATAGATTTTGGTGCAAATCCACAAGCCCACTTAGATTCTCGCTAGATTCAATACCTAGAGCCAAGCTACCTTACTAATCGCTTTAAATCCCCTAGATAATCGCGCTAATTTGCTCGCTATTGAGCCAGAGCGTATTAGTCGCACTTGAGTATTCAAAGGCTTCTTTCACTCGCACACCCCTTAGCCCATCAGCACTCACGCTATAATCAATAGGCGTTTGAAACACAATGCTAGGCTCGATGAGATAAAACTCATCAAACTCATAGCAGTGCCTTGAGTCATCTTCTGGGATCATCACTTCGTGCAGCTTCTCACCCGGGCGGATTCCTATGAACTTCATCGGCAGGTGTGGAGCTAGGCAGCGCGCTAAATCGGTGATTTTCATACTTGGGATTTTAGGCACAAAGATTTCGCCCCCGTGCATTCGCTCCAAGCTCTTTAGCACAAACTCCACCCCACAATCTAGCGTGATAAAAAACCTAGTCATTCGCTTATCGGTGATTGGCAGCTCCTTTGCGCCCTGCTCTATGAGCTTTTTGAAAAACGGCAGCACACTCCCCCTAGAGCCTAGCACATTCCCATAGCGCACGACACTAAAGCGCGCCCTCTTGCTGCCTTTGATATTATTGGCACTGATGAAAAGCTTGTCTGAGCAAAGCTTGGTCGCGCCATAGAGGTTGATGGGATTGGCGGCTTTGTCGGTGGAGAGGGCGATGATGTGGGAGACATCATTGGCTAGGGCGGCGTGGATTACATTGCTAGCACCTAGGATATTGGTTTTGATACATTCTATGGGGTTGTATTCTGCTATGGGGACATGCTTTAACGCTGCGGCGTGGATACAGACATCAACCCCTGCCATAGCAGACTCTAGCCTGCTCTCATCGCGCACATCGCCGATAAAGTAGCGCATACATTTATCATTAAAGCTCTGGCTCATCTCATACTGCTTTAGCTCATCGCGGCTATAAATAATCACGCGCGCTGGTTTATACCGCTCTAGCACCTTAGCGACAAACCTCTTCCCAAAGCTCCCTGTGCCACCTGTGATAAGAATGCTTTTGCCATTTAGCATGTGCGCTCCTTTTCTGCCCCTTTTCTTAAGATAGCCCCTAGTTATCCCACACAAGCGGCAAGCAATTCCCCAATCCCAAGCACGAAGCATTCCATTACGCCAGCACACGCGCTGCGATATTTAACCAGAGTTTCAAGTTTTTTCCTTACAATAGCGCGCTTGGACACATCTCAAGCGCCCCAAAGCCATAGCGATGAAATAGAGTATAAAATGTCCCAAAATCCAAAATATAAAGTCCAATAAATCCAATCCCAAAGGCTTCCCATGCTCTTCAACTCCTATCTCTTTATATTCATCTTTCTCCCTATTGTCTGGATAGGCTTTCATAGCATTAAATACTATGCCCATACACATAGCTCCCCCAAAATCTTTAGCCTAGCAAAGCTCTTTCTTGTTCTTAGCTCATTATTTTTCTATGCGTATTGGAAGTTTCTCTATCTGCCAATCCTGCTAGGCTCTATTGTCATTAACTTTATCATTGCTAAAACTATGCTTGCTTCTGCCACAAGAGCCAAAGCCCAATCTACCCAGCAAGCTTTCACACATAGCACACTAGATTCTACTATGCCAGCTTGCACGCATGCTTCTAGGCTTATTGGTAATAAAACGGGGG
>NZ_CALERY010000030.1 GCF_937906905.1 uncultured Helicobacter sp.
AAAAAAAAAACGGCTTTTATCATTAGACTAAATATTTACGCATTGTTTGCGAAAGTTTGTAAAGGGTGTGTAAAAAATATGTCGTGCTTGTAAATGTATCGTAAAAATAACAAGAGATATTTCGCCTAAAGGCTCAATATGACAAGAAAAGAGCTGAAAATATAAAAAGTGGATTCTGGGGATTGGGGA
Organism: uncultured Helicobacter sp.; assembly: GCF_937906905.1. Taxonomy (GTDB): domain Bacteria; phylum Campylobacterota; class Campylobacteria; order Campylobacterales; family Helicobacteraceae; genus Helicobacter_B. The sequence goes on from NZ_CALERY010000030.1 coordinate 190, forward strand.
ACTAGAATCTAGGTCTGCGTGGAGTCTAGCGCCCTAGATTCTGCTAGCGTGAAGCAATAATGCCCAAGCATTAACACTTGCAAGAGCGGAGTGAAAAAATTTGCCACTGGGATAAACCCCAGCAAATAGGTCAAAAACACAAAGCCCAGCCGACTCCCAGCCTGCTTTCTCGTGCTTTGCAAGATATGCTTATACTCATCGCCAAGCACTTCATGCCCTATATCAAACATCATCACTTTATAAAAAAACACAAAAAATGGCACAAGCAGCAGCACCCCGCCAATAATCGGGATAAAAAACAGCGGAGAGCAGATAACACAGCTCGCGCATAGCAGGACAAAGGCTTTGAGAAAATATACCAAGCTTGCGCGCAGAGATGGGGAGGTGGGCTTGGGGAGGTGGGGATAGTGGTGCTTGCGGATATGGGAAATGGCTATAGGCACATAAAACATGCTCACAAATACATTGCCGACTACTGCTAGTAGTAGCACACAAGCGCCCAGCAGCAAGTAGAGTGAAAGCTTCAGTGCAAAGCCAAGCGTCCAAGCCCCAATCCCAGAATCATACAAATAGCCACGCCAGGATTCTGGCAGCAGTCCTGTGGCATAGGCATAGAGCGTATCGCTAAAGGTATAGAGCACCACACCCCAAAACACCAGCCCTAGCAGCACAGGAAGCATATTAAGCGCGATCATGGGTGCGCTTAGAAAGTCGCGCTTGCTTTGTTGCAAAATCTGTAAAAACTGCGAAACCCCCAAAGGAGTGCCGGGATTTTGGGGACTCTTGTGAGCTTGGGTGGCTTGGTGGGGTTGATTGTGCTGGGCTGTGGGGGATTGCTGCGTGCTTGGGTCATTCATGCTGGGCTCTCCTTGATTTGATATGTCGCTTTTATATTTTTACGCTGGGCTAGATTCTAGGGAGTTTTCCTAAATAGCGCAATATGCACTAGCCCTAAATGCCAATCCACAAGAATCCACACAAATCTCCATGGACTCTAAAGGGGCTTTGTGATGTGTGCAAATCTAGCGTGGAGGGCTTTAAGATTGGCGGATTTTCTCTAGCCATTCATTGAGTGTTTTTTCAAAGCCTTTTTGCGTGGGCTGAACGAAGCGCAGATTTTTAAGCAGATATTCCTGTGGGACATAGCCGCCGAAGTCATGCGGGTATTTGTAGCTTTTAGAATGCGGGAGGATATGGGGGCTTATGGGGAGAATTTCGCCCTGCTTGATTGCCTCTAATGCTGCGTTTATGGCAGTGTAGGCGGTGTTTGATTTGGGTGAGGAGGCTAGATAGATCACGCACTGGGCTAAAATAATCCTTGATTCTGGGTAGCCGATTTTGCTCACTGCTAGCATGGTGGAGGTGGCGAGATTTAGGGCGCTGGGATTGGCGTTGCCAATGTCCTCGCTAGCAAGGATTACGAGTCTTCGTGCGATAAATTCTGGGCTCTCCCCACCTGCTATAAGCCGTGCAAGGTAGTAGATACTCGCATCTACATCGCTACCACGGATAGATTTGATAAGTGCGGAAGCGAGATTGTAGTGCGTGTCGCTCTCGCTTGCCCCGTCATTTAGGCTCACTGGGCGCAGGGCTTTGACATCTTCTAGGGTTATGGTATCGCTTAGAGTGAGAATCTCTAGGATATTGAGCATGGCACGACCATCGCCCCCACTGCTAGCGATGAGATAGGCGCAGGCTTCTTGTGTGATGAGCTTGGATTCTGGGCTTTGGGCGGATTTTGGTGTGCTAGATTCTGGTGCGGTGGCACCTGGAGTATCGGGCTCTGACGCACTAAAATCTCCCCTGCCAGAGTCGCTGGAATCTCCAGTGCGCGTGAATCCAACGACCCCCAGCGCGCGATTAAGCAATGTTGTCAGCTCATCGTTGGCTAGTGGCTTAAACTCACACAGCAAAGAGCGGGAGCGAATCGCATTTGTGAGCGTATAAAATGGATTCTCCGTGCTAGCTCCCAGCACAATCGCCCTGCCCTCCTCCATGATAGGCAACAAGACTTCTTGCTGGGGCTTTGTAAGCCTATGCACTTCATCGATAAACACCACAGGCGTGATGAGTGAGCCCTCATAAGGCTTAAGTGCGGTATGCAGGGAATCAAGCTTAAATTTGGTCGCATTAAAGGCGAGAAACTTATCATCAAGCTCTTTGGCAATAAGGCGTGCGAGAGTGGTTTTCCCACTGCCTGGAGGTCCATAGAAAAAGCAATGCGGCATTTTTTTGGCTTTTAAGGCGCGGTAGAGTGGTTTATCTGGGGCGAGCAAATGCGCCTGCCCGATGAAGTCTGCTAGGCTTTTTGGGCGTAGAGTGTTGGCTAGGCTCATGGATTCTGGGTGCGCAGATTCTTTAGATCTGGGAAGTGGGTGGATTTTGGCGTGTGAAATACACTAGCATGGCTATTTGCGCTGAAAAATCATAAGCTCATAAGAGCTTTGTTTGATTGTAGGGCTGGCGGCGTCTTTGCTTGCATTGGCGCGCAGCTGCTCGATGAGGACATCAAGCTCATCGAGCCGCTCTTTCAAGCGCAGGATAATATCCACACCCGCAAGATTCACGCCCAAATCGCGCGTAAGGCGCAGGATTGTTTTGATTTTGTCAATATCGCGCTGGGAATATAGGCGCATTTTCCCCTCTGTCCTACCTGGCTCGATCAAGCCCTCCTTTTCATATTGGCGTAGGGTCTGTGGGTGGATTTCTAAAATCTTGGCTACGACACTGATAAGATATACGGGCTCATCATAGCTATACATTTGCACTCCTTTGTAGCGTATTTGCGCTTGGTGCGCTAGTCTTGAAGCTCCTGGCGTAGGCGGTCTTGAAGCTCCTGGGAGAGAGAATCTAGCTGGGGGAGGATAATATTGGCGCGCAGGTAGAGATCGCCCATGGCTTGGGTTTTTAGGTTTTTAGCGCCTAGCTCTTTGACACGAAAGCGCTGGGCGTTTTTGGTGTTTGGCGGGATTTTGAGGGTTACTTCTTTGTGCAAGGTTGGGATAGTGATTTTCCCGCCAAAAAGCGCGGTTTTAAGCGGGAGATCGAAGCTCTGTGTGATATTATCGCCATCGCGCTCATATATCGGGCTAGAATCTACTTGCACTTTTAGGATAAGGTCGCCGCGGCGATTGCGCCCATGATTGCCTTTGCCACGCAGGCGGATACTTTTGCCATCGCTAATGCCTGCGGGGATTTTCATATCGATATTTTCACCATTAAACGATACGCTGTATTTCCCGCCAGTGATAGAAAGCTCAAATGGGATACGGATACTCGCTTGCACATCGAGATCCTCGAAATCTCCGCCAAAGCCTCCTGCGCCAAACCCGCCGAAGTTAAATCCGCCATTAAACCCCCCATTGAAGCCTCCGCGCGCACCAAAAATCTGGCTCAAAATCTCATCAAGCCCAGCGCTACCCCCCTGTGCGCGCGCAAAATCGCTGAAATTCTGCCCGCCAAACATATTATCACCAAAGCGATCATATTGCTTGCGCTTCTCTTCGTCGCTTAGAATCTCATAGGCAGCATTGATTTCTTTGAATTTTTCTTCAGCTTCTTTGGCTTTATTGACATCAGGGTGGTATTTGCGCGCGAGCTTGCGGTAGGCTTTTTTGATCTCATCTTGCGAGGCACTCTCGCTCACCTCTAGCACTTCATATAGACTTTTACTCATGGGTTTCCTTTATGGTTGCATTGTTTGTTTGATAGCAATAATTTAGTGTCATTGTAGCATAAAAGTTTAGCGTTATGGTATAAAGGATAAACAACATCAGCAGAATCTAAATAACTGCAAAAAGATTGTGCAAAATATAGAAGCAAGGAGAAGCCGACTTGCAAGCTACGATCTAGCTTGCAGTGCGGTGATTACATCGCAGCTTTTGCTTTTTGGACGATGAGTGCGAATGCTTGAGGGTCATTTATCGCCATATCAGCTAGAATCTTGCGATCAAGCTCGATATTTGCACGCTTCAAGCCATGGATAAATTTCGAATAGCTGATGTCATTGATTCTGCATGCAGCATTTATGCGCACAATCCATAAGCTCCTGAAGTCGCGCTTTTTCTGCTTTCTATCGCGAAACGCATAGCATAAGCTGCGTTCAAGCTGCTCTTTTGCTTTGCGAAAATGCTTCCTGCGCCCGCTATAAAATCCGCGTGCGAGCTTTAGGACTTTCTTATGTCGTCTGCGTCTGACAACGCCTGTTTTTACTCTCATTATTTCTCCTTTACCTATCTATCAAATAGTTTTAGGTGTAGCTTTTGCTAATCTTTCCCTGCAATCAGGGGGACTTTATACTATGCTTGGCACAAAAGATTCTTCACAGAATCCATATTTGCGCTATGCACGAAATGTGGGGATTTGAGTCGTGCTTTGCGCTTTGGCGATTTTTTCGTCAAGATATGACTACGAAACGCACTGCCGCGTTTGACAAGATTTTTCTTGCATTTGAAGCGCTTAGCTGCCCCACGATTTGTTTTCATCTTTGGCATTGTCTTTCTCCTTTCATAAGATTGTGTCGCAACACTTGAGAGAAGCAAGCGCGGATTCTAGCATAGAGAATCTAAAAACTGGCTTGCAAAGCCTAAAATTTCATCGCAAGCTTTGTCATCACATAGCTGCGGTTTATGGCGGTGTTTGGCGCGATGTTTGGCGGCGCGAAGTCGGGGTTCAGCACGCCGCTGTGGCGGTAGATGCTTGTGTAGTAATTTGCGATGAGTGAGAGGGTTACAAGCTTGTTGATACTCATATCTAGGGTAAGCTTGAGCGAGTATTCATCAGCGGCAGGGGCAGTGGTGTAGCGACCATCTAGCCCTATGTCATAGCGATTTTTGTAGCCCAAAAACTCTCTATCAAAGCTTGCTTTGGTGAAAAATAGCGCGCTAAAGGCGTCTTTATACACGATAGCATTAAGCGAAGAGCCAGTAGCATACACGCTATTATCCCAGATATTTACCCCAAGCGGCGAGCCAAAAAACCCAAGCCTAGCGTGAGATAGCCCGATATTTTGCTGCATAGCAAGCGCGAGATTATAGGAGCTGCGCTCTTTGTAGAAGTCCAAATCCTGCTTTAGCATAATGGTAGCAGTAAGCCCCTCTTCTCTCCCATTTTCATCGCGCAAAAAGCTCCCAAGCAGCACAGGCACAGGCATATAGAGCTTATCATATATCGGCAGGACGACATTGAGCCTTGTGGTGGCGTTAAAGCCGCTAGACTCGCTAGCAGCGGCGTTTGTCTCATAGCGCGCATTGAGTCCGGGCGCACTATACTCGCTAATGCCATAGTAATAAAACGCGTGGATAGCAAGGCTGCTGCCATTGCCAAAGAGCTGCGAGAAGCCTAGCTTGCCACTTAGCAGCCCCCTAGGCACATTCGCGCGGCTATAATCCCAGAAAAATCCATCACCAAGCAAGGCTATGCTAGAGATAGCAGCAATCTCCGTGTAGAAAATCCCAGAATCTGTGAGTTTTAGGCTATATCCTAGCTTGCCACCCTCCACAAAGCCATTGACATAGTCGCCATCATCGTAGGAAAACCGCCCCAAAGATAGGTCATACGCGCTCTTGCCCCTATCTTGCGTGAGCGCGAAATACGCATTGTGGATATAGTAGTTGCGCGTGTTTAGGGCGGTGGGAGTGCCTGTGCCATCGTAGCTTGGATTAAAGCCCACATAGTTGTAGCCAAGATTATCGCCCCTTCTTGTAGAGTCTTGCGCCAGCCCTGCCCCAGCACCGCCTAAGCCCACTTGGATTGAGCCAGACTCTAGGGCAGCCCTAAGCTCTAGCCCAAGCGTGCCTAGCATATAGCCATAGCTCTCTGTTGGCGAGATTTTGTCTCCGCCAAGCGCGAATTTATTAAAAGACTCTACTTGTATCGTGGGGAAGATCCCTCTTGTGCTTGTGTCTTTGCTCTGCGCAAGAGTTTGCACACTATCTAATGAAGCGTGCGCAAAGCCCATAAACAGCCCAATCATCGCAATTTTTTTCATTACCGCCCTTTGTGAGAAGTTGTCAAATGCGGCATTATAGTGGGGGTTTGATTATTGTTTGCTTTATGTGCTGGGTATTGAGAAATGCGAGAGTTTGCAGGGTTTGCTAGATAAGCGTGCCGTTAATGCTTTGAAACAATGCCTTAAGAAGTTCTTACAAAAAAGTCCAAACAAAGTTTAAGCTATGGATTGTCCCTAACTCTAAATCATTAGACTTGCCATAGATATTTGCACGATAGGCAATATCGGTATTGACAAAATACGGAATTATTTTTGCTATGCCTAGACCTACTTCAATATATGCTCCATTTGCTTTGAGATTATGTTTCTCGCTAAAGTTTGCTCCGACACCAATTATAAGATTAAGGGCACCAAAATCTCTTGGAGGGTGAATATACAGCATTCCACCCACAGAGTGAGTGGGGGCATAAGTGTCCATATAAAGATATTTAAGCCTTGCACCAAATCCTATTTCATAATCAGTAAAAGGAATGGATACAGAAGGCTTTAAACCAAATTCATCATTTACAAAGAAATTCCACCCTACACTTGCACCAATGATTCCGCCAAATCTATCTTTTGCTACTTTATTTGAATCTATCTTGTTTAAATCTGTGCTAAAGCCATAGTGAAAGGAAGCTATTTGTAGCCAATTTCCCGCTATATGTAGTAGCTCTTGCTCAGCCTTTAAGCTCCCACATATCATAATGCTAAGTAGAAAGATTTGTAATAGTCTCATCACCTTATCCTAAATACTCTTTACAAAAGCGGATTCTAGCTAAAATCCATATAGGATTCTAGCTGCAGATTTCACCCAGCGCGATCAATCGCGGATTGCGCACTTTTGTAGGTTGCTAATCTGGCTGCTTGCTACCACCAAGATACTACTCCGCCCTAGCCTAAATGAGTGTCTCCAAGCTCCGCCTTACACTAGAATCCACTTTTGATTATGGATTGTATGTTTGTTTGGGGCATTGGCAAGATTGGCACATATTCGCCCTATATATAATGGGGCTTTGATTATTGTTTGCTTTATGGGGTTGAAGTGATTTGCTAGAATCTATGGAGAGATGATAAAGCTAGATTCTAGGCAGAATCTAGCTAAAGACAGGGGCTGGGGCTACATCATTCCCATACCGCCCATTCCACCCATACCGCCCATATCTGGCATAGCTGGAGCAGGCTTGTCCTCTTTGATCTCATTGATTGTAGCCTCTGTGGTAAGCAGCATACTTGAGACAGACACGGCGTTTTGCAGTGCCACGCGAGTAACTTTCAAAGGATCGATAATCCCTGATTTAAACATCGCTACATACTCGCCGCTTGCGGCATTAAAGCCATAGCCTTCTTCTTTGGTGTTTTCGATTTTATCAATCACCACGCCTGCGTCATAGCCCGCGTTAATAGCGATTTGTGCCAAAGGAGCTTTAATAGCGCGTTTAATGATGTCATAGCCAATTGCCTCATCGCCTTCAAGTTTTAGCTTGACCTTTTGCGCCGCGCGGATAAGAGCCACGCCACCACCTGCTACAATGCCCTCTTCTACCGCTGCTTTTGTCGCAGAGAGCGCGTCATCTACGCGGTCCTTTTTCTCTTTCATCTCTACTTCGCTAGCAGCACCGACTTTGATCACCGCTACACCGCCGCTAAGTTTGGCTAGCCGCTCTTGGAGCTTTTCTTTGTCATAATCGCTTGTGGTCTCTGCGATTTGTGTGCGGATTTGCGCTACTCTGGCTTTGACATCAGCACTCTTGCCCTTGCCATCGACTATGGTTGTGTTGTCTTTATCGATGACGATTCGAGCAGCTTGCCCAAGGTGCGCGATCTCTGCGTTTTCTAGCGTGAGTCCCACTTCATCGCTAATGACCTCGCCACCTGTAAGGATTGCGATGTCTTTTAGCATTTCTTTTCTCCTATCGCCAAAGCCCGGAGCTTTCACTGCTGCGACATTTAGCACACCGCGCAATTTATTGACGACCAAAGTCGTAAGAGCTTCTCCCTCAATATCTTCTGCGATGATAAGCAGCGGCTTGCCACCTTTCATAGTCGCTTCAAGCAGGGGGAGAATGTCTTTCATCGACGAGATTTTTTTATCAGTGAGTAGCAAATACGCGTTTTCTAGCTGGATATTCATTTTATCCGCGTTGGTTACAAAATATGGGCTTAAGTAGCCGCGGTCAAACTGCATACCCTCTACCACACTTAGCTCATCGTTGATCCCCTTTGCTTCTTCCACGGTGATCACGCCATCTTTGCCGACTTTTTCCATAGCTTCTGCGATTAGGTTGCCGATTTTCTCATCGGAGTTGGCAGAGATTGTCGCTACTTGGGCGATCTCGCCTTTGCCACCGACTTTTTTGCTAGCTTTTTTCAGCTCTTCAATAATCGCTTCAGCCGCCTTATCCATACCGCGCTTGACTTCCACAGGGTTTGCCCCAGCGGTGATGTTTCTCAAGCCCTCTTTATAAATACTATGCGCTAGCACAGTGGCAGTAGTCGTGCCATCACCTGCGGCATCTGCTGTCTTGCTCGCCACTTCTTTGACAAGCTGCGCGCCCATATTGGCGATAGGGTCTGCTAGCTCGACTTCCTTTGCCACAGATACGCCATCTTTGGTGATTGTAGGCGCGCCATAGCTCTTTTGGATAAGGACATTGCGCCCTCTTGGTCCCATTGTAACTTTCACCGCATCGTGTAGCTGCTTCACGCCCTCATAGAGTTTGTTTCTCGCGTTATCGCTAAATTTGATTTCTTTTGCCATTGTTTGCTCCTTGTGTTATTGTGTTGATTACTTGGACAAAACGCCAAGCACATCTTTGATCTCAAGCACGATATATTCTGCTTTATCAAGCTTGATTTCACTGCCAGAATATTTCCCAAACACGACTACTTCGCCCTCTTTCACAGACTTTTCATCAGCGACTTGCTTGCTAATAGCAATCACCTTGCCCATAAGCGGCTTTTCTTTCGCGCTATCTGGGATAATGATCCCTGAAGTCGTTTTGCTCTCTTCTTCAAGTCTCTCAACCAGAATCCGTTCGCCTAGTGGTTTGAATTTCATAACTTCTCCTTACACTGTAAAATTAGCACTTAAAAATTTTAAGTGCCGAAAGTGTAGAAATATTATGTAAATAAGTCAAGTATTTATATGATTAAAGTAAATATTCCTTAGTACATATGGCTAAATATACTTAATACTATATATATAAATAAATATCATACTATCACTTACAATATGCATGAAACTTACGCAGAATCTAAATTCTTGTGAGCATATCTGCAGTGTTTAGTGGGAGGTATCGCTAAAACGCCAGTCCTAAGCCATAGGTCAAGGTCATTGATATGGTTTTGTGAGCTTCTGGGACGATGGTTTGGGACTATTTTTTATGTATCGTTTTGTCGCATATTTTCAAAATCTGTTTTTTTTTTTTTTTTGATTTTTGCTATCATTCCGGCTTTGCTATGGATTTTACATCGCATCACACCTACGCATTGTGCAGCGCTACAGCGCCTGTTTGAGTGTATGCTGGCTGGTGCTACACCATTAAATAGACCTAGGATATGAAAGCCCGATGAGCAATAAAACACAGATTGGTTTTTCCCATTTTCCATTTTCAAGCACCCTTGGCGCTGTTGCCAAGCCTGATGCGCTACTAAATTGTCTTGTATTTATTCCGGCACTTATTGTGCCCTTTTCCCCATTCATCGCGTTTTTCATCGGGCTCTTGTTGCTTATCGTATTTGGTAGCGGATTTCAGCGATGGCATAGGATCTTTGTGTCCATTGTTGTGATTTTTGCCGGCGCAGTGCTATATGGGGATGGGATTCCAACCGGTGATTATGCCAATTATTATGAAACTTATGAAAAGCTCTTAACAGGTGACACGAAAGCACTTTTTGACTATGGTAATGGTATAGAAATCGCCTTGCCCGCCATATTTTGGGTGTTTGGTAAGGTTTTCGGGCCGCTTGATTCATCGTGCTTCATGGCACTTGTTATTTTCACTGCCGGCATTTTACTTTATATCTGGCTTGAAGTCTATGGGCTCAAGCAGATCGCCCAGAGGCAAAAAGCTATTTGTGTGGCACTTGCGCTAATGTGTTTTGATTTTTGGTTCGCTGGTGAAGCCATGAGACAAATGCTTTCAAGCATCATGATTCTCTATGTTATGACCGCACAAAGGCAAGAGAGTCGATTTTTTTTCATTCTTTTAGCCACACTTTTTCATGCAAGCGCATTGATTTTCATCGCTATTATTTGGCTACTTGTGCACTATCCCAAACTCGGCATTGGATTATGCATAGCAATTTGTGGGAGTTATGTAGTGTTTTACGAGATTGTAAGCACACTCTCTCAAATACCCCAAACAGTCTTGTTTGACTCTATACGCATTAAATTATTCTATTACGCCAGTGGCAAGGCCGATGAAGGAGGTTTTTACTTTCGCAATCTTGTTTTAAGTTTATTTCTACTTACCTGCACATGGGTTTATGTTGATAAATCCCAAGCCAAATGGCGCCGCATCATCATTGGGCTTGGGATTATTTATCTCGCCGCTGCTTTTGTAAGCAATCACCTATCATTGCGTGTGGGGGTATTGTTTTTCTTTGTATCTTTTGGATACTTTTTGTTTCTTGCATTACGCAAGCAGCCACTGTTGCTGTATAGTTTTTCGCTCATATACTTACTTGATCTGTCCGCAATGGAGCTAAACAAAGATATTAACAATCCTACCAGAATCTTCTACAACTACGACATCATTGGTCCGTTTTTCTACTATCTTTACTAAATCACACTAAAGGAGTTCCATGGATTCTTGGGATATTTTACGGCTATTTATTCGGTATTGGAAAAGCTTTTGTGCGACATTCGTGTTCGTGCTAGGGATTGGCATATTTCTCGCTCTGCGCCAAGGCAACGCACCCTTGCCAGAGCCAGCGCCAAGTCCCAGCAGCCCCACAGCAGACTCTAGTATAGATTCTGGCACAACCCCTAAGCAGCCAGAATCCACACCGCGCTCAAGCAACAAACCCACCATACACTACTATCAGTTTCCCATCATGCTTGCCAAGCTTGATAGTCGCCCCATTATCCCAGAGCCCATGCTTCTGGACGCGCTGAAGGATTTCTCCTGCACCAAGCCCAATGAGCAGCCAGAATCTATACCGCACTCCGGAGAATCCACCCCTAACACCCAAGAAGCCCCACAAGCACCCATATCTCTAATCCCAGAATCAGGCGCTTGCATCATCGCCATAGAGAAATCCTATGACGCAATCGACCTTGTCTATATCGTTTCACTGCAAGCCTACGAGCCCACCAAAGCCCAGAATCTCGCCAGACAAATCGACTCTAGTATCCGTACAAACCCATTCATCAAAGACTTACAAGCAAGCATCACAGAGCTTGCGACAATCGCGTGGCGCACCAAAGATGCCCAGAATAGCTGGAAATCTATCGAGCTAGCACGAGCAAGCAAAAATATCGCGCGCCCCGAGATAAAAGAGATAAAAGAGATAAAAGAGATAAAAGAGATAAAAGGATTTGTCCAGACTTCCAAAAAGTCTAAACTCATTCTTGCATTCCTAAGCGCATTGATTTTAGCTTGTTTGGTTGTGTTTGTGCGGGATTTCTTTGCACAAAATGCCCACAGACTACGCCCGCAAGCCTAGCACCCCACGCCATGCGCGCCACTTTCTGGCGCAAGCAGCATTCCGCAAATCTCCCAGCAATCCCACTTCTGCATGCAAGAGCCCTAGCTCCATATCGATTGCGACTGCATAAGCCAACTTGAAACAATCAAGGAGCAATCAAGCTCAAATCAGCCTGCTTGCCACGCCTTAGCCCAGTGCCTTATCTGCGATATTTGCCCCCGTCATCACAATCGCAAAACAATACACGCATAAAAGCGCGATTCTATGCGTATATGCGCTTGCTCTTGCGATAAGCGCGATTCCACTTGCTACACCGATAATTGAGCAGCAGCCTATCAGCACTGCCGCGCTAAAGAGCTTACTATCAATCACTTCCATGTGATAGAGCGAGAAACTCCCAGCCACCGAGGAAAACACGACAAAAAAGAGCGAGAGTGGCACAACCCTCTTAGAATCATAGCCTAGATAGTAGCCTAAAATTGGCGCGATAAGCAGTCCGCCACCAATCCCAAGCGAAATAGCAAACACCCCAGTAAATGCCCCAGCAAGCACGAGAATCATACGCTTTTGCCAGCCCTGCCTAATAGGATTCTCGCTTGTGCCAACCTTTGAGCGCGCCGCAAATCGATAAAACGAAACAATCGTTAGTGTCAAAAATGCCACGCTTAGCACAAGCTCGCTACACAGACTTAGCACCACCCCACTAAAGCTCGCGCCTATCATTCCCCCAAGCCCGATGAACGCCCCCTCACGCAGATCAAGCAGACCTTTTTTGTAGTTTATCGCAGAGCCAAAAACACTCGCAAACATCATCTGCACAATCGAAATTCCAATAGCATGCTGAATCGGGAATCCAAGCCACAGCATGCAGGGCACGATGATTGTCCCCCCACCAATCCCAAAAAACCCAGCCGCCACGCCAGAGACAAGCCCCACCACAACAAACCCCAGAATCTCCCACCACGCAAACTGCGCTATCACCTCAACCATGCGTTATCCTTGTATCTACACCCCAGAATCCAGCCTAGATTCTGCACACCAAAGCCCAGGACACAATCTCGCTATTGCGTATCAATACGAATATTGGATTTGGGCGTAATGGCAGGAGGGTTGTGGAAGATATCCCATTTTGTAAGCACAATTTCTGCTTTTCGCACAAGTAGGTTATAGAGCACGATACTAGGGATAGCCACGATTAGCCCCATGGCAGTGGCTTTAAGCGCGAGGGCAAGTCCTGTCATGATCGTTTGTGTATCGACAAATGATGTTTTCCCAATATCCACAAATGTAAGCATTATCCCTGCCACCGTGCCTAGCAGCCCTACATAAGGCGCATTTGATCCAATTGTAGCAATAAGCGTCAAGCGCTTGTATAAATCCAACTCCAAAAGCCGCTTATCATTATAGTCATCTACACGCACAGTGGCATAAAACCACGCACGCTCGATTCCTATAGCCACCACCAGCACAGAAAGCACGCCCAAAAACCCCAAAACTGAATAATCAATAATTTCTTTCATCATGCCCCTAGCTCCTTGCTACTCTTGCTAATTTTGCTCACGGATTCTACACAAATTTTTACATGTAGGCTCTTAAATAGATTCTAGTAGCCCTAGCTTCACACTAGATTTTATAAAGCTTTTGCGATGGATTGGCGTTAAGCCATGGCGTGCGATAGCTTCATAGTGAGCTTTAGTGCCATAGCCTGCGTGCTTTGCTAGCCCATAGTGCGGGTGGATTGTATCAAGCTCGGCGCTCTCCCTGTCTTTAGCGCATTTTGCTAGAATCGAGGCGCATGCGATTGGTGCAAGCAGGCTATCGCCTTTGATAAGCGTCTCTAGGCTGATTGATTGTGATATCGACTTGGGGGGGAGCGCGCCAAATGTCGTATTCCCATCAAAAACAAAGTGCTGGCATATCGGGGCAAAATGCGCCATGATCTCCTCTAGCGCTTGAGCAAGCATTGCGCTTAGACCTTGCTCATCGATTTGCGCGGCAGATTTTCGCGCGATATGATGCGCGATAACAAGCCTAGAATCTAGCTTGAAAGACTCTGCCAAAAATCCGCTTGTAGATTCTAGTGCAAGCAGCGTAGATTCCAGCGCGAAGCGTTTTGTGCGCGAGAGCTTTTTGCTATCAGCCACGCCAAGCGCGAAAAGCTCCTCGCTCCTTGCACGCACGCACACCACGCCAGCCACAAACAGCGATCCTGCGATACAGCCTCGCCCCGCCTCATCGATCCCACAAATCAACTCCATATCCGCTCCTATATATTGCGCAGTGTGTTTAATGCACCTTCTGCTGGGTTTGCAGCATGGATTCTGCAATATTGCCTGCGGCAGTGCACAAGATATCTGGCTCATTTGACAAGGCAAAATCCATAACCATTTCTAATAACTCGCGCAATATCGCACCAATCTCCTTGCCAGAAACCATAGGCGCAATCACCTTAATCTCATCGCCATTTATAGCAAGCTGGGCAATTTGGTAGCAGAAGCGTTGCTCACGGATTTGCGCGATATGCTGCTTAAGTGCGCGCGCTTGCTGATCGACAAGCACTATTGTCAAAATATGGGCAAGAAGCATGAGAGTCTGCAGGGATCTGGACTCTGCGTCTTTATCAAGCTCATGGGCGAGTTTGAGTGTCTCGCGCAGTGTTAGGGGATTTGCACGAGATATAGAGGGCTTTCCGCGCGCTCCAAGGCTCACTACATAGGGCATAAGCCTAGCACAGGTAGTAGCGATATGCCTGCTATATCGAAGATCACACAAACACCGCTCCACGCGCACCCCCACATCTCTCACACCTCGCATACACAAGTCTCCAAAATCCGCCACGCAATCCCACAGCGCATAAAACCACACACATAGCCGCACAATCTGTGCTTCACTACGACTATTCTCGCTCTGCGCTTGTGTGGCATTGTGTGTATTGTAGCGCTCGATGACTTGTAGATTGACGCGCAATTGCTCCTGCGCACTACTAGATTCTGCTATGGCACGCAGCTCGGGGGCAAACTCGCCAAATACTTCCGCATAGACTGCGCAAAATGGCACAACTGCACTCGCCATAAAAGGTGAGCATAGAATCTTTTCCCACTCATCTTGCTTGCGCTCACTGCTTATTGCAGCGAGCCTTGGAGCATTGGCGCGCAGGGCGGATTCTGTCTCATTCTCTAGGGAGAATCCAAAACTCGCGCAAAACCGCAAGCCACGCAGAATCCGCAGAGCATCTTCGCCAAATCGCCTATGCGCCACTCCCACACAGCACAATTTCCCCAAGCGCAAATCCGCAAGCCCGCCCACACTATCACATACGCCATTATGCAAATAAGGCACATAACGCCCATAAGCTCGGGTAAGCCGGGAGACTAGCCCAGAATCCAAAACCCCAGAATCTAGTGCTGTGGATTCTGGGGCTGCCTCAAGCTTGGCAAGGCGAGGATTATATGCTAGGGCATTGCAAGTAAAATCTCGGCGTGCAATATCTTCAAGTAGGCTATGCGTATAGCGCACTTCATCTGGGCGACGAGAATCCGCATAACCACTCTCAAGCCGGAATGTCGTAATCTCTACAATATGCGCCGCGTTTGCACTGGATTTTGGGGCGGATTCTAGCACGCCAATCGTGCCAAAGCGCGCTCCAAGTGTGATGAGCCTATATTTAGATGAGAAAAGTGCCAGAATCTGCTCTGGTGTGGCATCTGTGGCAATGTCCCAGTCTTTTGGTGCTCTGCCAAGCAGGCTATCGCGCACGCAGCCCCCAATGACAAATCCCTGAAACCCACTAGATTCTAGTGCTGTGATGATGGTTTGCACAAGCGGAGGGAGTGTGATTTGAGGTAGGAGCTCAGGGAGCGGTGGCTTAGAGAGATCGGGCATGGCGCGGAGGAAGCCTTTGGATTTTAAGATTTATATATGGAGTTTTATTATACAATAAGAGCTTTTATTATTTGCATAAAAGGAAAGCCATGAGGACAGAGCAAATCGCAGCAAAGGCGCTCGAGCAAGTCAATAACGATCGCTATGTGCTAGCAAATATGATTTTCAAACGGGTAAAACAGCTCAATGGTGGCGCACAAAATCTCGTAGGCGCAAATCTCAAAACCGACAAACTCACAGACATCGCCATGCGTGAAATCGCTGAAGGTAAGCTTGTGCTTGAGCGTATCGAGGAGATAAAACAGCCTTAACTCCACAATCTTACAAAGCCGTATCTCGATAAGTCGGCTTTAGTAGGGTGCAGCTCTTAATCTAGTTGCTTATACTCACCCAGAATCCACCCTAGGAGCGGTGTTTGGAAATTTTTACACAGGTGCGAAATCTTAAAAGCTTCCAGGAGGCTAAACGCCTCCTAGCGAGCTTGTGTGAGCTTACGCCAAATATCGAGCGCGCGATTGTGTGTGCGCAGGAATGCCACAAGGGGCAATTCCGCGAGAGTGGTGAGCCTTACATCGTGCATCCTCTGTGTGTGGCGTGCTTCGTGGCATTTTATGGTGGCGATGAGGCTATGATCTGCGCGGCACTACTCCACGATGTCGTTGAAGATACAGAGCTAAATCTCGATAGCGTGCAAGGAGATTTTGGTCAAGCAGTGGCAAAACTCGTCGATGGTCTAACCAAAATCGATGAGATTCAAGAAGAGGAGCTGGGGCAAAAGGCTGATAATCAGCGCATAGCTGTTGCAGCCCTGACATTTCGCAAAATGCTTATCGCCGCAGTCAATGATCCGCGCGTGCTAGTAATCAAAATCTGCGATCGCTTGCACAATATGCTAACACTTGATTCACTAAGCGAGTCCAAACAACAGCGCAAAGCAAAAGAAACGCTCGTGGTCTATGCACCAATCGCGCACCGCCTAGGAATCTCTAGTATCAAAAACGAGCTAGAAGACAAAAGCTTCTACTACATCTTCCCGCAGGAATACGGCAAAGTCCAAGATTTTCTCCGCAATAACAACCAGCCCCTAACTCTCCAACTCAATGAGTTTGAGCACAAGCTCCGGCAGCTACTTTTGCAACATGGCTTTGGTGAAGAAGATTTTGTGCTAGAGAGTAGAATCAAGCGCCCCTACTCTATCCACCTAAAAATGCAGCGAAAAGGTGTGGGAATCGATGAGATTCTCGATCTCCTTGCTGTGCGCGTGCTGGTAAAATCAACAATTGATTGCTACAAGATTCTAGGGCTTGTGCATTTGAGCTTTAAGCCTATTATTTCGCGCTTCAAGGACTATATCGCCCTGCCAAAAGAAAATGCCTACCAAACGATTCACACAACGATTTTTGATAAATCGCGTGTGTTTGAAGTGCAAATCCGCACCTTTGATATGCACAAAAATGCCGAGTTTGGCGTAGCAGCACACTGGAAATATAAAAGCGATGGCGCAATTGCACCAAATCTCGACTGGCTCAAAAACCTCCAATATCAAAACAACAATATCGAAGAGTTCTACGAACTTGCTAAAAATGATCTCTATCGAGAGGATATTGTCGTATTCTCCCCTGATGGTGATACATTCACATTGCCTGCGGGCGCAGTGGCACTGGATTTTGCCTATCTCATTCATAGCGAGCTGGGCGATAGAGCCAAGAATGCCTGTATCAATAATCAGCAAGTCTCTTTACTTCAGCGACTAAAATCTGGGGATATTGTAAAAATCATCACCGATGAGCATGAAGTGCCAAAATACACATGGGTAGATATGGTCAAAACCTCGCGTGCTAAAAATCACCTAAGATTTCAAGCACAAAATCGCTTGAAAGAGATCGAAAAGCAAGCGGGCATAAATATTTTAGCCACGATTTTTAGCAAGGATTCTGCCGTGTTTGCACGCTATCTCTCTATGCGCTCTTTGGACTCTGATCTCGCGCGTTGCGTGAATGATGAAGGGTATTTGCAAGAGCAGTATGCCGCGATTACGCAGAGCTTTGGTAGCTGGTTTGTGAAATTTCGCTTCAATGTTTTGACGCCAAAACGCATACAGCTGGAGAATTTCGTATTTTTCAGCAATCGCACTATTACAGGCGTGGCATTTGACTACTGCTGCCGCCCAAAATACGGCGACTCGATGATGGCAGTCTTACAAAATCAAAAGGCTATGATCCACCATAAGCTTTGCAATAAGCTTGGCGAGCTCATCAAAGAGGGGGCACCCATGGTGTTTGCTAAGTGGGCGCAGGTGAGCAAAAAGGCATATAAAGTCATCGTCTCGCTTGAAGACAGAAGTGGCACGCTCGCAGCATTTCTTGCCGTGCTGGCAAAAGAGCGCTGCAATGTCATTGGGATAAACTATTGTGGCTATGATACGCAAGCACCCTCACTCTATTGTGAAGTGATCTTTGAAATCGAGGACAAAAACCGCAAGCATATCCGCGATTTACTCTCGAGCAAGTTTGCTATCATAGAGTTTTCAAATTTCAAAGACGCCTACCAGACTTGACTTCAACCAGAAAGGACCGCATGTCGCAACATATACCAGAGCATAAGCCAACCCCGCTCCAATCGCCTAAAGATATATCACCAGAGATTCTAAAATCCACTGCCAGAGCCATGCAAGAGATTGCGCGAGGGGCGAGTGAATTTATCGGGGAGGAATATATCGCCAGCCTAGTGCAGAGATTCTACACCACAGGGGAGCGCTTCATTGTCAAAGCTGGCTTTGATCCCACTGCGCCTGATTTACACCTAGGGCATGTCGTCCTGCTCTCCAAGCTCGCAACATTTCAGCGCTATGGCGGAGATGTGAAGTTTCTCATCGGGGACTTTACTGCGACAATCGGCGACCCCAGCGGCAAAACCCAAACCCGAAAGCAGCTCACGCGCGATGAAGTCGAGCAAAATGCAAAAACCTACAAAGAGCAAGTCTTTAAAGTGCTAGATCCAGCCCATACTGAAGTGTGCTTCAACTCCGCATGGATAAATGCGCTTGGCATAGGCGGGCTGGTAAATCTCACTGCGCAGTTTTCAGTAGCGCGTATGCTTGAGCGCGATGACTTTACTAAGCGCTACAAGGAGAATCTACCAATTAGCATTATTGAGTTTATCTATCCGCTTTTGCAGGGCTATGACTCTGTTGCGCTTAATTGCGATATTGAGCTAGGCGGGAATGACCAGAAATTCAATCTCCTAGTAGGTCGCGCGCTCCAGCGCTCCTATGGATTAGATAAAGAACAATCCGTGCTCACCGTGCCCCTCCTTGAAGGGCTTGATGGCGTCCAAAAAATGAGCAAATCACTTGGCAATTACATTGGTGTTACAGAAAATCCTAATACAATGTATGCTAAGATAATGAGCATTTCTGATGAGCTGATGTGGAGATATTATGAACTTCTAAGCCAAAAAAGCCTAGAAGAGCTCCAAGCCATGCGCGAAGGTGTGCGATCTGGCAACCTACACCCAAAAAGTGTGAAGCAAAATCTCGCCCATGAAATCACAGCTAGATTCCACGGCGCTGGGGCAGCAGAGATAGCACAAATCGAGTTCGATCAGGTCTTCTCGCGCAACCAAATGCCAAGCAATATCCCGGTTGTGGAGTTTAGCACACAGGATTCTGGCGTGTGGATTTGCAAGATTCTCCAAGAGAGCGGGCTTTGTCCATCAAGCTCTCAGGCTAGACGAGATATCCAAGCAGGTGCTTGCAAAATCGATGGACAAAAGGTGCTCGATGAGAATCTCAAACTCACCCAGGGCGAATATGTGCTCCAAATTGGCAAGCGTAAATTTGTTAAAGCCATCATACTATAAGGATTTATACTAATGAGAACAGCTCTACAACCACTAAAAATAGGCAAACATACAATTAAATTCCCCATTTTTCAAGGTGGAATGGGCGTTGGGATTAGCTGGGACGAGCTCGCTGGTAATGTCGCAAAAGAGGGGGCGCTAGGGATCATCTCGGCAGTTGGCACAGGGTATTACAAAAAAATGCAGTTTGTCGAGAAACTCGTGCTTAATAAGCCATTTGAGACGATAAACTTCTACTCCAAAGCCGCGCTCAATGAGATTTTTGCCAATGCGCGCAAAATCTGTGGAGCAAATCCACTAGGCGCAAATATCCTGCATGCGATAAATGATTATGGGCGTGTCGTGCGCGATGCGTGCGAGGCGGGAGCAAATATCATTGTTACAGGCGCTGGGCTGCCCACCAACATGCCAGAATTTACCAAAAATTTCCCCGATGTCGCGCTTGTGCCCATTGTCTCATCGGTCAAAGCCTTGCGTATCATTTGCAAACGCTGGGAAGAGCGCTATAAACGCGTGCCAGATGCTGTAATCGTAGAAGGACCGCTGAGTGGCGGGCATCAAGGATTTAAATACGACGATTGCTTCAAGCCAGAATTTCAGCTAGAAGCAATCGTCCCGCAAATCGCCCAAGAAGCCAAAAGCTGGGGTGGAATCCCCGTCATCGCAGCTGGGGGAATCTGGGACCGCAATGATATTGATAAATTCCTTGCTCTTGGAGCCAGTGGTGTGCAAATGGGGACGAGATTCCTAGGCACAAGAGAATGCGATGCCAAAGCCTATCAAGAAATCATGCCCAGTATCCAAGAAAGTGATATTGAGCTCATCAAATCCCCTGTGGGCTACCCTGCTCGAGCCCTACGCATAGGTGTGCTCGCGCGCCTAGCAGAGGGCAATGCCCCTAAAGTCAAATGCGTAAGCAACTGCGTCGCGCCCTGCCATCGAGGCGTAGAAGCCAAAAAAGTGGGATACTGCATCGCCGATAGTCTGGGCAAAGGACATTTGGGCGATAAGGCAGAGGGCTTGTATTTCAGCGGTGCCAATGGCTATAGAATCCAAAACATCATTAGCGTAAAAGAACTCATACAAGAGCTCACGCAAGGATAGTGGGCGAGGATAGTGGGTGTGGCGAGCATTACTCCTTGTGCTGCTGGCATGTATCACAAAGGGGCAAAATCTCCACATCACCAATTCAATCCCCTTTGGCGCAAGCAGCCTAAAGGTTGTTTTTTCCCAAAACATTGAAAACCTCGAACTCACTCCGCGTAAAATCTCCGAAAACTCTCTCTACATCGACATCGAAGCCGTGCTTGATAATGGCAAAAAGGTCTATTATTTCCCGCGCAACGCCCAAGTAACAATCGCGCAAAACACACCTAAAATCACGCGGTTTGTCATCACAAATGGCAATACTCTCATCTATCAAGCCAAACTCGTGCAAAACAATCTCTATCTCTCATTTGTCGATAAAATCCCAGAATCTAGCACCGCCAAAGATGCCAATAAAAAGCCAGAACCCCAGAAACCCAAACCTAGCACCCCGCAAAAATCCCCAGAATCTAAAAAACCAGATTCTAGCAATACCAAGCCTCCTGCGACCAAGAAGCCAGATTCTACACCTACGCAAAAGCCAGCCCCTAAGCACGAGGTAGAATCTAAAAAACCCAAGCCAAAAGAAAGCACAGAATCAAACAAGAACGCCCCGGATTCCAAAGATTCTCATGCAGATTTTAAGCCTAAGAAAAAAGGCTACAAAGTCGTTATCGATGCGGGGCATGGAGGCAAGGATTGTGGCACGCTTGGGGTTACAAAAGTATGTGAAAAACACATTGTGCTAAAAGTTGCCCAAGCCCTAAACAAAGAGCTCAAAAAGCGCGGCTACACTACCTACATGACACGCGATAAAGACGAATATATAAACCTCAAAGAGCGCACCGACTTTGCTAATGCCAAAAATGCCGATCTCTTTATCTCAATCCACGCCAACTCTGTTCCTAAAACCGCTAAAAAATCCCCAAAAGGTGTGGAGACCTATTTTCTCGCCACTGCCAGAAGCGATAGGGCACGCGATGTAGCCGAGCAGGAAAACAAAGATGACATTGATGTGATGAATTATTTCTCCAAGCAAACTTTCCTAAACTCCCTAAACTCCCACCGCCTGCTTGCTTCCAATAAACTTGCAATTGATATTCAGTATGGGATTTTAAAAAAACTACGCCAAAGCTACCAGGGGATTACAGATGGCGGAGTGCGCGAGGGTCCTTTCTGGGTGCTTGCCGGCGCACTAATGCCCTCGGTATTGATAGAAATAGGGTATAATTCCAACGAAATTGAAGCCCCAAGACTCAATAATGACGCCTACCAAAAAGCCTTAGCAGCTGGAATTGCTGATGGGATTGATGGCTTTGTAGCGAAAAATTTTTAAGACATTTGGGCTAGCTTAGTCGCAGAATCTAAGGCAGGCTAGCAAGTAGGAAGTAGCATGAAACCCACATCAGGCACGATTATATTTTCTTCTTTGTTCTTTTTTTTCGTAGTGTTTGTGCTGCTCTCTCTCATCGTTTCAAGCTTTAGCGAGACTTTTTCGAGACTTTTTCTTGTTTTCTCCTATCCACATAGGGCGTATGACTTTGCTAGCAATCTCTTACTTTTGTGCTTTGTGCTTATGTGCTGGGCATTTGTGGTGCATTCTGTGCGACATAAGCGCACCAATACCACAGAAAAGGTTGTAGCTTCTGCCATTGGCACACTTATGCTTGTATCTTTGCTTCTGCGCGTTGTGGCTGAAATCACTCAAGGGCAGCCTGATGATATTGCCTATGCGTTTAGTGATACACTTGGTGGCGTAGTGCTATGGAAAATCACAGACATTAGTATTTATACTTTCGTATATCTGTGCTTCATTGTGCTGCCTCTCCTGCTGCCTGCATGCAAAATCCGTCTCAATATCTTCAATAAATGGGGTGAGTGGCTAAGTGCCTATATGCCAAGCATAAACACGACGCTGTTTGTGCTATTTGCTTATGCAATCCAGCCTTATTATGACAAAGCAAACATGCTGTTGTATATGGATTTGTGGCTGTTTTATATAGGGTTTTTACTACTACTTGTGGTGCTCTATCGCAATGCCGAGTTATTTGGATTCTACGAGTATGCTAATCTTCTCTGGCTTGTGATAGGAATGCTTGTTTTCTCGCTGTGCTCTAAAATCATCACACAAGCCGACTACACAAACACGCGCACAATTTTTCTCATCATCGGGCTCATGTCATGGTGTGGCGAGTGGATGCTAGCCTCCATGCAAGGCAATATCAAACCAAGCAGTTTCAAAGCTCTTGTAAGCAAGTCAAGCCAGCCCAGCCAAATAAATAAAAGCAAGGAGTAGCATGGATTCCAAAGCTTATATTGCCCATCTCACCCAATCCCTAACCAAAGGTGCGATAAGCCAAAGGTGCGATAAGCCCCAAATACAAATCGCATTTATCTGCTTAGGAAATATCTGCCGATCTCCACTTGCAGAGGGTATAGCACATGCCCTGCAAGAAAAGCACCTAAAAGAGAATCCAGCAAGCCTACTACAAGGCTTGCAATGCTCCTCGGCTGGAACTTCTGGGCTGCATAGTGGGGAGAGTATTGATGATCGATCTATCGCTATTGCTGCCAAACATGGAATCAATATCGCACACTACAAAAGCAAGCAAGTAAGCCTCTATGCTCATGGCGATATGGATTTGCTGCTTGCCATGGATAAGCAAAATCTCGCCACCTTGCGTGCCATGGGATTTGATTCACACAAGGTCATGTTACTAGGCGAATTTGGACTCCACGGCGCAGAAGTGCCAGACCCATACTATGGCGGGGCGAGTGGCTTTGAAAATGTCTATACCATGCTCCACACTGCCATTAGTGAGCTATTTACACAGCTAGAGGGCTAGAATTTACATTTGGCGCCCAGATTCTAGTGTAACCCACAATCAAGGAGTAGCATGCAAACAATCACACTCTATGGGATCAAAACCTGCGGTAGCGTGCAAAAGGCACGCAGATTTTTAGATTCCCGTGCAGTAGCATATAAATTTGTCGATTGGAAAAACACACCGCTAGATTCTAGCGAGCTAGAGTGTTTTGTGCAGGCAGTTGGTGTAGATACACTGCTAAACACCAAAGGAACGACATATAAAAAACTTGGGCTAAAAGAGCAAAATCTAGATGAGCAGGGTAAAAAACATGCCATGCTTGCAAATCCGCTGCTCATCAAGCGCCCTGTGATTGTCTATAAACCTAGCTCCGCAAGTGCTATGCAAGTGCTTGTGGGCTTTGATGAAAGCCGCTTGGTAGAAGTGTTTGGCTAATGGCTAGAATCCACTTTTTGATTTTTTGCCTGCTTGCTAGCCTTATGCTAGGCTGTGCCAAAAAGCAGGTAACCACCATAGCAAAAGATATGAGCATATACCCCCAAGATGCGCGTTTTTACCTAGTGCCTAAAGATGAGCTTGCAGGCTCTAGCTTTGATACGCGCTTGCTTAAAGAAGCCTACTTAAAGGCGCATTTTTCTCCTTGGTCTGCCGAGCCAAACCCCAATGTCAAAAGTGTGTTTTGGGTGCAGGGCTCTTTACGCAGTAAGCCCGGATTTGGCGAGAATCGCCTGCCTAATTCTAAAGAATTTACGCAAAGCATTTTAGAATCTATGGATATTGCAAACTATCCAAGCGCAGCGCAAAAGGCTATCATCACGCAATCTACCAATGTCCGTGTCGTGCCAAGTGAGAAAATGCGCTTTGATACAGAAGATGACTTTCCCTTTGATCAATGGCAGAACTCGTGGATTTTTTCTGGCACGCCTGTGCTGATTACGCATTATGATACAACTAAGCGTTGGGCGCATATACAGAGTGGGTTTGTCTCTGGGTGGATTCTAGTAAATAGTGTGGGGCTAGTTGATGATAAGCAAATCGCGCGGCTAAAAAAGTCTTCTTATATCCTGCCAATGCGCGATAATATCCCACTTTATGCTAAGGGCAAGTTTCTTACTAATGCGCGAGTGGGGCAGATTTTCCCCGTGGTAAAAAGCCTAAAAGAGCGCGATATAGTGCTAGTGCCAATGCGCGATATGCAGGGTAGGGCGCAGTTAGTAGAATCTAGTATCGCTGCGCAGGATATAGCAAGCTTACCCATGGCGTTTAGCCAAGCTCGCAGCGCAGAGCTTATCAATACAATGCTAGGCGATAAATATGGCTGGGGCGGCTATCTAGCAAGCAGGGATTGCTCGGCATTTATCCGCGATATTTTTGCTAATTATGGGCTCTATCTCCCGCGCAATTCCCGCGCCCAAGCCAATGTCAAAAAGAGTATGCAAGATCTCTCACATCTAAGCCGCAAGCAAAAAGAGCGTTACATTATAGAGCACGGCGTGCCCTTTGGGAGCGTGCTTTACTTAAAGGGGCATATTATGCTCTATATTGGCGAGTATCAGGGGAGGGCTATGGTGGCGCATAGCGCGTGGAGTGTGAAAACTTCCACGCTATTTAGGAAGTATAAAAATATGCTAGGAGGCGTGGTGGTAACAAGCCTTTATGCTGGCAAGGAGCATAATGGTATATTTTCTCGCAAAACACTATTGATTGATAAAATCGCTGGCATGACAAATCTAGTAGCGCTACTTGAGACAATGGAGGAGAAATAACAATGAAATATATGCGTGTATGGGCGATAGCTTTTGGTATGTGTTTGGGGATTAGCATAGTATGCGGGGCTAACAATTCCATAGAGGTCAAAAAAGTAGCCCCCAACTCTCCAGAATCTAAACCACTAGTGCTTGTGAGCGTGCCGCCGCTGGTGCAAATCGTGCGTGCAATCGCAGGGGATAGCGCAGAAGTCCAAAGCATCGTCCCAGCTGAAGTCTCCCCTGAAACTTATGAACCAAAGCCCGCGCAGGCATATCTTTTCACAAAAGCACTAGCATTTGTAGGCGTGGGAATGGAATATGAGCATGTGCTACAAGAGCGATTAGGCGCTAGGCTATGGGAAGCCAGCTTAGAATCTAGCCATGCCCACCCACCCAAATCAACCTCTAAAACCCCAAAATCCACCACCATGATCTACTATAATCTTGCAGCATCTCAAGCGCTAAAACCTCTGCTCACAAACGCAGCGCAAAAGGCGCACAGAGAATCTACTACCCCGCATTTAGATTCTCAAGTAGATTCCCACGCTAGCACCCCTACTCATTCACACGAGCATGAGAACCACGACCCTCACATCTGGCTCTCGCTTGATTTTGCCACAATCAATGCTCGAGAAATCTACGCGCTTTTATGTGCAATCCTTCCAGCACATAAGCCACTTTATACGCGCAATCTTGCTGAATTTCTCGCACGCATAGAATCCTTGCAACAGGAGTTTTCCAGCATGCTTGCTAGCAAAAAGGGTGGAGCATTTTTGGTAATACACCCAGCTTTTGGCTATTTGGCTCGGGAGTTTGAGCTAGAGGAAATCGCACTAGAAGAAAATGGCAAAGAGCTTGGGCTTAAAGCACTAAGCCAGCTGCATGAGCGCTTGGAGCAAAAGCAGGTGCGCACGCTTTTTGTCCAGCCGCAGTTTGACAAAGGCAGGGCACGCGCGCTGGCAGATATACTGGGGCTAGAGATGGATATCCTTGATCCGCTACAAGAGGATTGGGAGGGGATCATGCGAGCATTCTTGCATAAAATCGCAAAATCTACCCCAAACAATAATTAAAGCAGCAATAATGAACACAAATAGCAAAAAGAGCGAGCGATAGTATGCAAGAGATTTTGCGCTGCGAGAATCTAAGCTTCTCCTATGCGGGCATGGGACACAACGCCATAGAGCGTGCAAATTTCAGCGTATATGAGCGCGACTTCCTAGCAATCATCGGTCCAAATGGTGGGGGTAAAAGCACGCTCATCAAACTCCTGCTAGGCTTACTTGTGCCCACACAGGGCAAAATCCACTACCCAACTCCTCATATCTTTGGCAACCCAAGTAGTCTCACTATAAAAGGTAGCAAACCTGCAAAAAAACCCCTTATAGGCTATGTCCCACAAGATACAAATCTTAATGTAGATTTTCCTATCAGTGTGCTAGATGTCGTGCTAATGGGGCTTATGGAGCGTAGGGTGTTTGGGTTTCGCCCAAGCAAGAGCGACAGAGCCAAAGCCTATGAAGCGCTAGAAAAGCTTGAAATCGCCCACCTAGCCCACAATGCTATCGCAGAACTAAGCGGAGGTCAGCGCCAAAGAACGCTCATCGCGCGTGCTATATGCGCGGATCCAGCGCTGCTTGTGCTCGATGAGCCCACCTCCAGCGTGGATACAAAAATGCAAATCCAAATTTACAAAAGTTTAAAAAAAATTAACAATTTTCATACTATAATCCTCATCAGTCATCACATATCGGTCTTGTTAGGTTATGCCAATCGTGCGCTATTTGTGGATAAAGAAGTCATCGAACACACGATTCCTAGAATGCAAAGTGTCCTAGATACAGAGGGGCATATTTGCGAAGTCGATTTATTTGACAAACTTTGCACTAAAGTCTAAGGAGAAAGAATGGACAAGCATTTTGATGTTGTGATTGTTGGTGGCGGTGTTTCTGGGTGTGCGCTATTTTGGACATTGAGTGAATATACCGACATACAAAGCGTAGCAGTAGTAGATAAATGCCCCGATCTGGCAATGGTGAGCTCAAATGTCAAGGCAAACTCCCAAACAATCCACGATGGCTCAATTGAGACAAACTATACAGCCCAAAAGGCTAAGAAAGTCAAACTCGCCGCACAAAAGGTTACAAACTACGCACTAAAGCATGAGCTGCAAAATAAAGTGATCTTCAAGACGCAAAAAATGGCGATTGGTGTAGGCGATAAAGAATGCGAGTTTATGCAAAAGCGACATCAAGACTTTTTATCAGTATTCCCAGATTTGCAGTGGTTTGATAAACAGATGATTAAAGAAATCGAACCAAATGTAATCCTGGGCAGTGATGGCAAAAGCGATCGCCCCGAGAATGTCGTGGGCTCCGGATACAGAGAGGCTTGGTGTGCGATGAATTTTGAGGGTTTAAGCAAAGATTTTGCTGCGCGCGCCCAAGCCAAAAACCCAAGCAACAAAGTCTTTCTTAACTTCTGGGTGAAAGAGATTAAACGCAATGATGAGGGCTACTATCTCATCTCCAAAAGCGGTGAAGTGATCACTGCCAAGTTTGTGCTTGTCAATGCCGGCTCGTATTCGCTCGTGCTCGCGCAGTCTATGGGCTATGGTATGGATCTAGGCTGCTTGCCAATTGCTGGGAGCTTCTACTTCGTGCCAGATTTGCTAAAAGGCAAGGTCTATATGGTGCAAAACCCCAAGCTTCCATTTGCAGCAGTGCATGGCGACCCAGATGTCAATGCCTCTGGAAGGACAAGAATTGGACCAACAGCTATCGCTATGCCAAAGCTTGAGCGCTCAAAACATTGGTATAGTGGCATTAGCTTTGAGCTAGGGAAAGTTGATTTCCATAGAGAAGTGTTTGGGGTATTGTTTGATTTGCTTAAAGATTCTGATATCCGCTCCTATGTGTTTAAAAATATCATATTTGAGCTGCCCTACTTTGGCAAGCGACTTTTCCTGAAAGATGCGCAAAAATTGATCCCATCATTAAAACTTAGTGATATAGAGTATGCAGAAGGCTATGGCGAAGTGCGCCCACAGGTGGTGGATAGGACACAAAAGCAGCTCGAGCTTGGCGAGAAAAAAATCATCACCAATAAAGGCATTACATTTAATATGACCCCATCTCCAGGCGCGACAAGCTGCTTGCAAAATGCGTTTGTCGATACACAAGAAATTGTGGCGTATCTGCATGCTAATTTTGACAAAGAACGCTTCCTCAAAGATCTCTCCCCAGAAGAGCTAGAGTCCTAGATTCTAGCGCTGATAGACACTCCTAATGCTTGAAGTCAAACGCTTTTTTACACTTTTTAGATTCTCCTATTGTGATTTATTTAAATGATTGAGCTATTTACTTCTCCATTTGTGCAGCATATTATCATCACCGCATTGCTTTTAAGTATTAGTTCTGGGGTGATTGGTTCGCTAATTGTGGCAAACAAAAGTGTCTTTCTCGCTGGGGGCGTGGCACATGCAGCCTTTGGTGGTGTGGGTGTGGCAGTATTTTTTGGTTTTCATGTATTGCTTGGAGCGCTTGGCGCGGGGCTAGCGATGGCAGCATTTCTGGTGTATGCTACACTTTGGCATAGAGGCAGGCTTGATACATTTATCGCGATTTCGTGGGCATTTGGCATGGCGCTTGGAATCGTGCTTATCGAGCTAGCTCCTGGGTATAAGATCAATATGGAGAGCTATCTCTTTGGCACGCTGGCATTTAGCACATGGCAAGATATTTATGCGCTAGCTGGATTTAATGCCCTCCTGCTGGGCTTTGTGGGGCTATTTTATCGCGAGATCCTTGCAGTGCTTTATGATATGGAGTTTAGCAGGCTATTGCGCTTGCCTACTAAGCTTTTGCTGACTATGATATTTCTCCTGACTGCCTGCGGTGTGGTGCTGGGCATGCGAGCGGGCGGACTGGTGCTTGTTATTTCCATGCTCTCCATTCCTGCATATATCGCCATGATGTTTGCGCGCAATCTCGCCATGCAGCTCTGGCTCTCTAGCGGAATCTGCCTGCTATGTATGGCTGGTGGTATTGCCATCTCATTTATATATAATATCGCGCTTGGAGCATGTATCGTACTTGTTTGTGTAGGGGTGTTTATCTGCGCGCTATTTTTACGCAAACTCCTGCAAGCATTCGCGCCAAATCTCATCACAAAGGAAACACATGGAAAAAACTGACACCCAGCTAGCACTCAATACTGCACGAAGAGCAATGAAAATCGTAGTTGCCATAGGTATGATTGCGCTCATGCTACTTATGATAAACATCTATGTCATGATGACCCAAATCACTGCTAGTGCCCAGCTTAGCAAAAAGCTCCAAATCCTTGAGCAAATCACCCAATCCTGCTGCCAATCCACAAGCCACAATGAGAAAAATAAATAGCTTTCCATGCAGATAAGCCCGCTCACAAAAATGAGAGATTCTGTGAGAATCCATGCTCTAAGGCTTAGACTTTCTTACAGAAGTATCTTCGTGGGAAATCTCAAGTGCGAGACCATGGGTTTTGCTTAAACATAGACAATCTTTATATACACAATCCGCATTTATCCAAGGAAATAATGCGGATCCCCAAAATTTAGCGGCTGCTTACTAAACACACTCGAGCTGCGTTTATAAACCACCTCTCTATCCGGACTCTCCCCAAGCACACCTAGCAGCTCGCTAATGATTTGTCTTGGCGCTTTATACCGATATGCAAGAAATCCCGCCTCGTATGCAGCGAGCAAAATTTCCCTGCGCGTGGCATATGAGGTGATGAGACAATGAGGCTTGCTTAGGGCATAGAGCATAGAGAAATGCTCTCTATCCCAGAGATTGGGGCATTTCTCATAGCTAAATGGATCTTGATAAATAATATCAAATGCAGACTCCTTTCCCCAAGATTCTCTGCCAAAGTCGTCCTGCGCGCCAAAGTCAGCAAGCGCATTAGATTCTGGTATTTTATGCTCTAGCGGAAGCTTTGGATTCTCATGTGCTTGTTTTAGGAGGCATTCCAACTGCTCACGCACATCACCCCAGAGAATGCGCAGTGAAATCCCACCTTGCGCACTACTCTTTGACGCAAAATCGCCAATCTGCACACATTCCCCCGCTGCAAGCCTAGCCAACACCACAGAATCCAATCCATGAATCGCACCAACAAGCTTTAGCACATCTCTATCCTGCTCGATTGAAGTGATATGGATATGGCGGGGCTCAATGGCTTTTGAATTGCAGGGAGTGGCAAGAGCGCGAGAGAGCAGGGTGGTGTAACCAAGCCCCAAACATAAATCAAGTATCTGCACGCTAGATTCTGCGGGTGCAGGCTGTTTGGATTTTGTTTTGGATTTTGGGAGATTGGAATCTGGCAAGGCAGTAAGCGAAGCAAAATCTAGCGCCTTAGATTCTGGGGTCTTTGTTACTTCTGCACTAGAACCAAAGCAATCGCGCAAAAACTCCCGCGCAGGGGCGATATGCTTCCTTAGCTTCTCGCTAAACGCACCCTCGCCCATATTGGCATAATGCTCGCCAAAGTGCGCATTAAAGGCATTTGGCGAGCCGTCCTTGCTAGAGATTAGGCGTAGATTAGGGGACAGCTCCATTGCGACTGATTATAGCAGGGGTCTAGCCGTGGTAGTTTGGTGCTTCTTTGGTAATATCCACATCATGTACATGGGATTCTCTAAGCCCAGCAGCAGTGATTTGCACAAACTCTGCCCTCTCCCACAAGCTTGGGATATTTGCCGCGCCTAGATAGCCCATAGAGCTGCGCAAGCCCCCTACAAGCTGGTGCAGCACATCGCCGATTTTCCCGCGATATGGCACGCGCCCTTCAATGCCTTCAGGCACGAGCTTTTCTTGCGCAGTGCCTTCTTGGAAGTAGCGATCCGAGCTGCCCTTAGTCATAGCACCTATGCTCCCCATACCGCGATAGCTCTTATACTGCCGCCCTTGGTAAAGCACCAAATCTCCAGGACTCTCTTCTGTGCCAGCTAGCAGAGAGCCTATCATCACGCTAGATGCCCCCACGGCAATGGCTTTAGCCACATCGCCAGAGTATTTGATCCCACCATCTGCGATGATTGGCACGCCCATTTTCGCCGCCACTTCCGCGCAGCCTGCAATAGCAGAGACTTGGGGCATACCCACGCCTGCGACAATCCTTGTGGTGCAGATACTGCCCGGACCTATGCCTACCTTGACTCCATCGGCTCCGGCTTTGATTAGATCTTGCGTGGCGGCTGCGGTTACGACATTGCCCACAATCACATCAACTTCATAGCTTGCTTTAATGGATTCTAGGGTAGCAATGATATTTTTAGAATGTCCGTGCGCAGAGTCAAGCACCAGCACATCAACGCCTGCTTCAACGAGAGCCTGCGCCCTATCAAGCTGCCCCACGCCAATCGCCGCGCCCACGCGCAAACGACCTTGGGAGTCTTTGTTGGCATTGGGGTATTCTATGCGCTTTTGAATGTCTTTAATGGTGATGAGCCCTTGCAAGATATTGTTGCTATCGACTATGGGGAGCTTCTCTATCCTGTGCTTGTGCATAATGGCTTTGGCTTCATCAAGGCTTACGCCTATTTTGGCAGTAACTAGGGGCATTTTTGTCATCACATCGCTGACTTTCTTGCTTAAATCATTTTCAAAGCGCACATCGCGATTGGTCAAAATCCCTATCAACAGCCCCTTTTCATCAACCACTGGCACACCAGAGATTTTATAATTATCTGTGATTGCCTTAGCATCGGCTAGGGAGCGATTTGCTTGGATAGAGATGGGATTGGTGATGACACCACTCTCGCTTTTTTTCACCTTGTCGATTTGCTCTACTTGCATAGCTTGGGGCATATTTTTATGGATAATGCCAATGCCCCCATAACGCGCCATAGCAATGGCGGTTTGATACTCTGTAACTGTATCCATAGCCGCAGAGACAAAGGGGATATTGAGTGAAATATTGCGCGTGAGCTTGGAGCTTGTATCCACCTCTTTTGGCAGCACGGCGGAATACGCTGGGATTAGCAAAATGTCTTCAAAAGTTAGGGCTTTTTGTGTGAGTTTCATAGCGACTCCTGTTGATATGGGTTGCGCTTGGCTTAGGCAAAACTGGATTCTAGGCTATATGCGCAATCAAGCACACTTTGCTCTTCAAAGGCTCTGCCTAGCAGCTGCATACCAATAGGCAAGCCTTGAGACTCTCCCACAGGCAGGCTAATTGCCGGTAGCCCTGCGAGATTTGCGCCGATGGTGTAAATATCGCTTAGATACATTTCAAGCGGGCTTTGTGTAGCGCGGAATTTAGGGGCGATAGTGGGGGACACAGGGGATAGGATAAGATCTGCTTGCTCAAAGATTTGGGCATATTGCTGGGTGATAAGGGAGCGCATTTTCTGGGCTTTGAGATAGTAGGCGTCATAGTAGCCGCTACTTAGCACAAAGCTCCCTAGTAGAATCCTGTTCTTCACTTCCCTACCAAAGCCTTGCGAGCGTGTGTTGATGTATAAATCTTTGAGCCCGCTAGAATCTGCGCGATTCCCATAGCGCACGCCATCAAATCGCGCGAGGTTGCTGCTAGCTTCTGCGGTGCAGATGATGTAGTAGGTAGAGATATGCAAGCTTGTATCAAGCATTGTTGCTGGGACTATGGTATGTCCGCTTTTTTCTAGGATTTTGATAGTCTCTTCATACGCCTTGGCGATTGCTGGGTCAGCATCTTTTAGGAAGTCATTTAGCACTGCGATTGTGAAGCATTTATCCCTATCAAGCTTAGAGAAGCTCTGCAATGGCGGAAGCTTGGCACTGGTAGAGTCTAGCTCATCATAACCACTAATAGCATCAAGCAAAATCGCGCAGTCTTGCACATTTTGTGTAATTGGTCCTATGCAATCAAGGCTTGAGCTATATGCCACTAGCCCATAGCGGCTCACGCGCCCATAAGTGGGCTTAAGCCCCACGCAGCCGCAATACCCAGCAGGCTGGCGGATAGAGCCGCCTGTATCGCTCCCAAGCGCGGCTATGGCATAGCCCCCAGCCACTGCTGCGGCACTGCCCCCAGAGCTGCCTCCGGGCACTCTTGAGGAGTCTTTGGGGTTTTTGGTGCGCCCATAGCAGCTAGATTCTGTCGTGCTGCCCATAGCAAACTCATCCATATTCGCTCGCCCAAACGCGCTCATACCATTAGCGCGTAATCGCGTGATAGCAGTGGCATCATAGGGGGCGATATAGCCTTGTAGAATCTTGCTCGCACAAGTAATCTCCCAGCCCTTGACATTGATATTGTCTTTAATCAAAATTGGCACGCCGCTATGATTATCGCTAGAAAAATCGATATAAGCATTTAGCTCGATAGCGGCCTGGGATTTTGCCTTGGCTTCTAGGCTGGATTGTAGGGCTTGGCGCTCTTCTTTAGGGAGAGATAGGGCTTGGGCTAGTGTCATCATGCGGTCCTCGAGGTGCTCTAGTATGGTGGTATTTGCGCGGAATTATAAAATACTCTAACTTAAACTCTGCATTTATAGGGAGAAGCCAGCTTTGTATAATAAAGCTTTGATTCTAGGAAGACAGATTCTATGCTTTAGCGTCCTTTTTTGTCTTCAATGCCATTCCTACCACATCGGCAATATCCTTTCTTATGCTCGGGTTTTTAGCAGTGAGCTGCTCGCGTATCTCTGCAGCCCTATCCGTATCGATAACTTCAAGGCTTGTGAGCTCTTTTACAACCTCAAGCCATTCCTCTTTGGTGCCAGAATTTGGCGCAATTAGCCCAAATTTCTTCGTAAATTTCTCCACAAGCTCATGTGCCTCACTTTGGCTCTTAGCCTTAGGGATAAGCTTGCGAAAGTCTTGAAGCGTAAAAGGTTTGGGTCTGGGCTTCCTGTCAAAAAGACTGCGCGTAAAAAAGCCAAAGACAAGGATAATAAACCCAAAGCCAAAGGCGATAAGCAAAAATAGCGCATAGAAGCCCTGATTAAACATGCTAAATCCTTACTATTTACTGCTTTTGCTCATCTCATAAAACGCATTTGTTGCTTCGACAAATCCATTGATACTGCCGCAGTCATATCGCTTGCCTTGGAATTTATAAGCAAGCACGCGACCATTTTTCGCCTGCTCCATTAGCGCATCGGTAATTTGGATTTCGCCCTTTTTGCCCGGGGGGGTTACGCGCAAAATATCAAAAATATCAGGTGTCAAGATATAGCGACCGATAACTGCGAGATTTGATGGAGCTTCCTGCTGGTTTGGCTTCTCGACCATGGTATTGACACGATAGACATTTGGCGCGATCTCATCTCCTGCGATGACACCATATTTATCCACTTCACTCATTGGCACTTCCTCGATAGCCACGATTGAGCATTTATGCTTGGCATAGAGTTTGACCATTTGGGCTAGCACACTTTCGCCCTGCGGATTAGCGCATAAATCATCAGCCAAGATCACTGCAAACGCCTCATTGCCAATAAGCGTTTCGCCTGTGAGAATCGCATGTCCCAAGCCTTTCATCTCATTTTGGCGCGTGTAGGAGAAAGTGCATTGTGTGATGAGCGAGCGCACCTCATTGAGCAAAAATTCTTTATCTGTGCCTTTGATCTGGTGCTCTAGCTCATAGCTTATATCAAAATGATCTTCGATGCTGCGCTTGCCCCGCCCTGTTACAATCGCCATTGTCTGGCAACCTGCATTTAAGGCTTCTTCTACGCCATATTGTATGAGTGGCTTTGTGAGAATGGGGAGCATTTCTTTAGGCATGGCTTTGGTCGCGGGAAGAAAGCGCGTGCCATAGCCTGCTGCCGGAAAGAGACATTTGCTAATGTGGCTCATAGATGTCCTTTGGGGGTGGATTTGCGGGGATTGTAGCGCAAAAGGTTTATGCGATATTAAACGGCAATTTAAGACCAATGTTGCAAGCACATCTTGCATTAGATTGGACAAAATAGCTAAGAATAGCGCAAGCTCGCATACTCTGTGGGGATAAATGAGTCTTGGCAAGAGGTGGGCTTGGGATAGATTCCCGCTTCGTGCAACAGGGCAAAAAGCCTGTCAATCGCGCGGATTTGCAGCTCGCTTAGAGTGATGGATTCTGCATTGGCATAGAGATTGAGATAGGTATCAAGCTCACTGGCATTGACGCGGATAAGGTTGCGAGAGAGGAGCATGGAGGAGAGGAGAGATTTATTTTGCGTAGCGATTTGAACGGCTTTTGTAAGAGTAGATTCTATATCAATCGCTCGATGCAGCGGGATACTTCGACGCAATGCCATACCCCCAAGCGGCAGTGGCAAATCCTCTTTGGCTAGCTCGCACCAGATATCCCATATCTCACGCTCGACCTCAAGCTTATCGCTAAAGTTGAGGATTGATTCATGAATAAGCACGCCTGCATCTACTTCGCCACTTAGCACAGCAGACTCTATGTCAAGAAAGTTTTTATACACGATTTTGGCATTGGGATATGCTATGCGAAAAAGCAGGGCATTTGTCGTGTGTGCGCCGGAGAGAGCGACTTTGAAATGACGCTTTAGATTCTCGCCTTGGCGCTTGATGAGCTTTGGTCCATAGCCATTACCAAAACTCACTCCCGTGCGCAATAGCGCGTATGAATCGACAATCATAGGATACATGCCAAAGGAAATCGCGCTTACATCATATTTGCCTTTTATCGCAGCGCAATTTAGCGTCTCAATATCCAGTGCTTCGTTGTAAAATCGTAGTCCAAGGGCAGAATCCACCCAGCCAAATGCGATGGCATAATACATAAAAATATCATCAGCATCAGGGCTATGGGCTAAATGTATCATGAGAACTCCGCTTAGCTAGTCTAGTGCAACATGAAGTGTGATTATTTAGGTATTGACTTATGATAGATTGGTTGCGGGAGATGGATTTGAACCACCGACCTTTGGGTTATGAGCCCAACGAGCTACCACTGCTCTACCCCGCGACATAACAAAAGAACCGATGAAAAAGAAGTGGCTGGGGTACAAGGATTCGAACCTCGAAATGCCTGGACCAAAACCAGGTGCCTTGCCGTTTGGCGATACCCCAATACTTAGCTGATATATACTCAAAATAAATGTAGGGCGTGATTGTATAGGAGTTTGGCTTTTTTGTCAATACTTGGGCACGAGATTTTATGGCAAATCCTATAATTTATCGCAAATTATGGAATTTTATAGCACAATTGCCCAAAAATTTATCATCACAAGGAGCTAGCCCTATGCAAACAGAATCTTCCGCGCGCGTGAAAGACGCCATAGAGGCGATTAAAAAAGGTGAGATGATCATCATAATGGACGATGAGGACAGAGAAAATGAGGGCGATTTGGTGCTGGCTGGAATCTTCTCCACACCAGAGAAAATCAACTTTATGGCACAAGAAGCAAGAGGGCTAATCTGTGTGTCTATCACCCAAGAGCTAGCTCATAGGCTGGATTTACCCCCAATGGTAAAAAGAAATGATAGCAACCACGAAACCGCCTTTACCATATCCATTGACGCCAAGGAGGCAAAGACGGGGATTTCTGCGTATGAAAGAGATTTGACAATCCGCCTAATGTGCGATAGCAACGCAAAACCAAGTGATTTTGTGCGTCCGGGGCATATTTTCCCACTCATTGCCAAAGAAGGCGGCACGCTTGTGCGCACAGGGCATACAGAGGCGAGCGTGGATATTTGCCGCTTGGCTGGGCTTGCGCCAATTAGCGTGATATGTGAGATTATGAAAAAAGATGGCTCTATGGCAGGGCGGGGGGATAAATTCCTGCTTGATTTTGCTAGGGAGCATAATTTAAGGATTCTGTATGTTTCAGACATTATTGAATACCGCTTGAAATTTGAAAATCTCGTGCAGGATCAGACAAAAGAGCATGCGGTATTTATGGGCACGGCATGTGAGAAAATCACTTTTACCGACCACCTAGAGCGCGAGCATATTGTGTTTAGTTTTGGGGGTTGTGGCGCAGATTCTAATGATACAGAATCCAAAACACCACTAGTGCGCTTTCACACTGCGGGTGGCGATATTGCACTGCTACAAAACGCGCAAGAATGGCAAGCTCTGCAAAAAAGCATAGAGCTTTTGCGCACAAATGGTGGCTTTTTGGTGTGTCTAAACACCAAAGACTCTCGCCTGGATTCTAATGCACAATCTAAAGAAATCAGCCCAGACCCCGCAGAGTCAGGTGGTGATATGAAAGACTTCGGTATCGGTGCGCAGATTTTAAAGCAACTTGGCGTTAGGGATTTTACTCTCCTTAGCGCAAGCACGAGAGACAAAGCCGCCAAAGCTCAATACAACGCGCTTGGTGGCTTTGATCTCCGCCTTGCTAAAAAAATCGAACTCTAGCCCAGAATCTAGCATGCTAGATTCTCCTTAACCTTGTCTTGCTACTCTTGTGCTATTCATCTTCCACTACAATATAAAGGTCTTTAAGCCCTTGTGCTTGGAGTGCGTCCATCATTTGCACAAACGCGTTGAGATTGCTCTGTGAGTCCCCGTTGATGATGACAGAAGTGCTCTCATCATAAGCTTGAAGTGCAGATTTTAGCTCTTCGATAGAGTGAAGCTTATCTTCGATATAGTAGTGCCCCTGCTCATCAATAGTGATAGTAAGCGGCTTTTTCTGGCTATTTTCCTTGCTCGCGCCATCGCTGACTTTTGGGATATTGACTTGGATTCTGGAGGTATTGACAAACGATGCGGTAGTCAGCACGATAACAAGCAGCACCAGCATAATATCGATAAATGGCACTAAATTCATAGAATCTATTTTTTTCATCTATGCCCCTTTGGCGAGCTTGGTTTATACATTGCGCGCTAGTATAGCAAATCTTTTATCCATAGGCTTTGGATATCTCTGTGATACATCTTGGCACGAACCCCAATCATTCGCAGATATACTATAATGTCGCCTCCATATCATTTGCAAGGTCTATCATGCGTAAAAAATCCTGGATGAAAATCCACACATATTTAAGCCTTTTTTTCCTACCATTTGCCCTTGTTTATGCCATTACAGGCGTGGGGTATATTTGTGGATTCCAGCAAGACTCCTTTGCCAATATCTATGAAATCCCGCTAGATTCAATGCCTGAGCGCGGACAGGAAAAAGCAGCGCTCCTAGAGCTCTTAAATACCCATCATCTCAAAATCCCAGCCAATCAGGAAGTGCATTTTATCAAAGGCAACCCAGCCATTGGCAATCTCGCTTATAGCGCAAGTATCAGTAAAAATAGCGAGGGTAAGCCGACATTTCGTGTAGTAGAGCGAAGCCTTTATGGAGTCCTGCTCCTTATGCACAAATCCCATGGCACGCAGTTTAGCCTGCTGGGCTTCAAGCTCTCTGCCTTTGATATTTTTGCCATAGGGTTTGGATTTTCACTTTTGCTATTTTACCTTTCTGGGCTCATTGTTACTTCATTTTGCAAACGCGATAGGCTGGTAAGCTTTGGGATTCTGGGGCTTGGTGCAGCAGTATGTGCGCTAGCAGTGTATGTGAGCATATAGATAAAGCTACCCCAAATCCAAAACATGAATGCACTATTCCTTGCCTATAAGCCAGCCTTCATCTCTAGCAATGCCTTTTT
Organism: uncultured Helicobacter sp.; assembly: GCF_937906905.1. GTDB lineage: Bacteria > Campylobacterota > Campylobacteria > Campylobacterales > Helicobacteraceae > Helicobacter_B. Next base: position 38,834 of record NZ_CALERY010000030.1, read on the forward strand.
GCACCGCATCAAAAAGCGCCATAACATTGCCAAAGCAGGATTTTCTGGCACACTCGATCCATTTGCACAAGGAAGCTTACTCATCGCAGCTGGAGCATATACCAAGCTCTTGCCATTTATCCCCACCGAGCCTAAAGTCTATGAGGCTACGCTCTGGCTTGGTGCAGAATCTGCGAGCCTAGATACTGAAAATATCATACATATAGATTCTGCCCTGCCTTTTGCCAAAACACTAGGATCTGCGCACGCACAAGAGATGGCGCAAGAAGCAGTGCAAAACTTGCGTGGGGAGATTGCCTACACGCCTCCAGCCTTTAGTGCTAAACGCATTGACGGAAAGCGCGCATATACGCTTGCTAGAGCAGGTGAGAAAGTTACCCTAGAGCAGGCATATATGCAAGTGTATGACATCAAACTCCTATGCTACAACCCCCCATTTATCACATTTCGTGCGCATGTAAGCAAGGGCTCTTATATCCGCTCACTTGGGCAGATTATCGCCCAAAACCTTAGCAAAGCGCTGGGGCTAGAAGTGAGCGCCACACTAAGCACACTAAAGCGCATAAGCGAGGGAAGCTTACAAGCAAAATCCGGCGCACTCATCGCGCTTAATCCCTTAGAGATTCTGCCATTTCCACATCTAGTGCTTGATGAGTGTATTAGAGATTACTTCAAGGATCGCTTCTATCATGGCAAGCCAAGCACACTCAAGTCCGCACAAGGCAATTTTAAAATCCTACCAAACACCCATAATAAAAAAAATCCCCAATCCAAAAATTCTCTGCATATAGTGCAATTTGAGGATTTTTTTTCTATAATAGGGCTCCAGCCAAATGGCACAATTTCATATCTCCTCAATAGGATTCCGTATGCTCATACTCTCTAGAAAGCAAGATGAAAGCATTGTGATTGGCGAAGATGTGCTTATCAAAGTCGTCTCAATCGATCGCGGGAGTGTGAAGCTGGGATTTGAAGCCCCGCCCAAAACCCTAATCCTACGCGCCGAGCTTAAAGAAGCTATCGCTTCAGAAAACAAAAAAGCCCTAAGTGCCTCAAGCGACCAAAACGCCTCATCTAACCAAGCCCTGCTCGACCTAGGCAAACATATCAAACGCTAGCCTCACGCCCATCAATGCTGCTCAAAGCCTACCCCAAAATCAATCTCTATCTCCATATCACCGGCACAGAACAAATCAACTCGCAGCGCTATCATTTGCTACGATCCCGATTTGTGCGCGTGGAGGGCGCGCTCTATGATGAGATTGCTATTACACCAGCACAGGGACAAGGTGCAGAGTCTAGCGATATCGTGCAAGGCAACTTCCCATGTGCCATAGAAGAAAGCAGTGTCTATCGCGCGCTACACGCCCTGCGTATGATAGATGGCGTGCGCTTTCCGCCTGTGCATATAGAAGTGTGCAAACATATCCCAAGCGGGGCTGGGCTTGGCGGGGGAAGCGCAGATGCAGGCGTGGTGCTGCGCGCACTTATCAAACGCTATGGCGAGGGTTTTAAAGGAGCGGGAGCACAACTCTATCGCGCACTTTTTGGGGATTGTGCAGATTGCAGTGGGAGAGGCAAGGTGGATTCTAAAGATATGGAATCTAAAACAGCAGATTCTGTGCCTGCACTATCCCCTGCTATTGCGCTTGCTAAAGGACTGGGTGCAGATGTGGCGTTTTTCCTGCAAGATTTGGCATGCGCGGAGGTTTCTGGGATTGGCGAGCATATCGCACCTTGTGAGCCAGCCCTCCAAGACATCTCATGCTTCGAGCTTTATACACCAGAGATTTTCTGCGATACCACACGCGTGTATCGCCAATATAGCGCGATGATCAATGCTGGCGAGCTATGCTTTGATACACAGGAGCTTGACACGCTGCCTAGCTCGGCTATTTTAGAGGTAGAATCTGGTGTAGATTTTGGCGTGGGATCAGCACAGAATCTAGCCACACTAAATGCCCTCTACCGCCCAGCTTGCGTGCTATATCCAGAGCTAGCAGATGTGCAAAAGCAGCTAGGTGCTGGGTGGTATTTCTCTGGGAGCGGGAGCAGCTTTTTCCGCCCAATCATGGATTCTACACAATCTCGTGGCAATTCCCCCCAACAATCTGCACACATAGACTCTGCGATGTCTTGCCCAGGAGCGCACCCATGAAGCTCATCGCACAAAACAAAAAAGCCCATTTTGACTATGAAATCCTTGAAAAGCTTGAATGCGGGATTGTCTTGCTAGGTGCAGAGGTCAAATCCTTGCGCCTTAGCCGCTGCAATCTCAAAGACAGCTTTGCGCGCTTTGTCAAAGGTGAGCTCTTTGTCTTTGGTATGCATATTTCGTTTTTACAAAGCACCAATCCCCACTTCCGCCCTGATGAAAAGCGCGCCAGAAAACTCCTGCTTCACCGCAAAGAGCTGGATAAATGGCTAGGCAGAGTCTCCCAAGATGGACTAAGTATCGTGCCACTTATGATTTATTTCAATAAGCACAACAAAGTCAAACTCCAAATCGCGCTCGTGCGTGGCAAGCAGCTACACGACAAGCGCGAAAGTATCAAAAAGCGGATTTTAGATAGAGAAGCACGCGCAAGCTTGAAAGACTTCGGCAAGCGTCTCTAAAGCTCAAATCCAAACATTAAATCCCACACAAATTCCGCAAATCTCCATGATTGCCTAAAATCTTTATCGCGTAGTATTTACTTCTTTGATTTCTTTTTGGCTCGATCTCTGGCGCCATGGCTCGAGTAGGATTCTAGGCGATGCAAAATGCGCTCAAACCCCTTGGAGTCTGGCTCGTAGATTCTAGGTGAGTAGTCATTATAGCTTTGTGTGGAGCTGATACTCACAGGGATAACGCTGTGGATTAGCACAAAATCTCCCAGCACATCTATGCGCTCCACACCTTTGATAAACGCACGCTCTAAATATGCCTCTCTCGCACATGTATCAAAGCGCAAGTCTTCGATGAATTCTTGCTGCTCTTTTTTAGCAAGCTCTTGATCCACCTCATCGCTCATTATCTTAGGAGAAAAGCGCACGAAACGCGTTTGGTAAATCATACTATCTTTATCGCTGGGATTTTTCGCACCACCATAGATAAAATTCCCTAGACTATAAATAATCTTTTTGCCTTTGTATTCCTCCACACCCTGCAAGACATGCGGGTGATGACCGATAACCATATCCGCACCAGCATCGATGGTGAAATGCGCGAGTGCGCGCTGCGTGGCATTTGGGAAGTGCTTGCGCTCCTCGCCCCAGTGAAATGTGAAAATCACCACATCAGCTCCCTGTGCGCGCAGTGCTTGAATCTCGCGCTTCACCTGGTCTTTTATCCCTAGATTCCAGCCCCGATGACCTGCAAGCCCAAATTTTATCCCATTGACCTCATAAATATGCACTAGTCCCTCGCCAAACACCGCCAAACCACTTGTGCGCAAATGTTCTATTGTATCTTCAAACCCTTGCTTGCCATAATCGCGCGAGTGGTTATTTGCCACATTCATCGCTTCAAATCCAGCAGTCGTTAGAATCTGCGTATAACGCGAGCTTCCTTTAAATGAAAACGGCTTATCAAAGGCATTTTTGAGCGCTTTGTCGCTCAACACACCCTCCATATTACCAATACTCAAATCATCACTCTCAAGCACTTCGCGCACGCCCAGCGAGAAATACCCCATATCCTCGCCCACTTCCTTAAACTTCGCATTAAATGTAGCGCCCGCACTGCCTTTATAATCGCCTAGCACATTATCGCCCACAAAGCTTAGTAGCGCGCTCTCTGGGCGATTTGGCTTGCAGGCTTGGGAGGTGGAGAGGAAAATCTTACTAGAATCTAGTGCGAGATCTTGGGGGAGCAGCGCCTCAATCGCATTATCGGTGCGATCTTGCGTGTCGTTTAGATTCTGGGGCTTGTGTGCGCAGGCGGTAAAAAGCAGCGGTAACATTGTAGATAATACGCCCAGAATCCAAAGCCTGCCAAACACAAAACCAAAACATCTTTTCCACAAGCAAGCTAAATCCTGCATATTTATTCTCCCCTGGCAACTTCATCGAGCCATTTATACAGCACAATCGCACTACGCTTTAGCGCATAGGCTCTAGTGCTTTGGCGCTCCTGGAAGCTTTTTTGCGCGATCACGCGACCTTGGCAGTCTTTTAGCACTGCATGCAGGGCGATGTGATTGCTATTTGCCTGCATGTGAAGCTCAAGGGCAGGGAGATTTGGCTGGGTAGAAATCTGGGCAAACTTCGCTATCTCTGCGAGAAATAGCTCTTTTTCTAGCACATTATCAAGCTGCACCAAAAGCTTTGGCGCAGGGGTATTGGCAGTGTAGATAGACTCTAGGCGGGTAAATTCCCTAGGCGGAGCAGAATCTAAACTCTGGAGAATCTGCACGATTTCACGCCCCTGCCTTAGACTAGATTCTAGCAAGGCAAACTCCCTAATCCCCACACATGTGCCATCGATATGCTTACTAGCACCTAAAATATCCTGCAAGCGCTTTTGCACTGCGGCAATGATATCTGCGCGCGAAATTCCCACTTGCACATAGTAGGTGCCTTTGGCGTAGGATTTGTTGGTGATTTGGAGATTTTGGAGGGGGAGATTGGCGCTGCTTATATGAATATCTTGGGAGAGACTGGAGGAGAAGCGATCGTTGTGGAGGGTGTTTTGGAGCTGGGTTTGAGCACTGATTTTAGCCTGCACACTTTGGGCAAGATCATTGATGGCTTCTTGCTTCGCATTTGCTAGACTCTCTCCAGCACCTACCCCATAGAGCTTAGCGCTATTTGGCTCCTTGGTAAGAAACCAGCCTGGTGGATTGGACACACACGCACCAAGCCCCCCCATAAGTAACGCCATACATACCACCAAGCCCACTCCTTTTGCCATGCTTCTTGCCAATCTTTCCATATTCAAACTCCTTTAATTTGTGCTATCTGCTTCGCGTATGCCTTGCGCACTATATGAAAGCCTACCGCCTAATGCTTTATAGAGCATGATAATCGATGAGATTCTAGCGAGCTTTGCTTCATCTAGATTGGAGCGCGCACTTAGGAAGCTATTATAGCTTGTTAGGTAGCTCTCCTCATCAAGCAGTCCCAAGGCGTAGCGCTCTTTAGCTGCTGTCCATGCCTCTTGTGAAGTCGCAAATGCCACCACCCTACCCTGTAGAGAATCGCTTGTAGTATTAACCTCTTTTATCGCATTTTCTATCTCGCCTACCGCCACGCGTAGCGTATTTTCAAGCGCATATGTGGCTTGTTTTAGAGCTTCTTTTTGGATCTTGTAGTCTTTAGTTATGGCGGCGCGATTTAGCACAGGAGCTAGGAGCGAGCCTGTGATATTCCAAACCAAATCCCCCACTCCACGCGTAGAAAAAAGAATCTGCCCAAGACTGCCACCGAGATTTAGTGTAGGAAAAAGTGCTGCTTTTTTGGAGTTTTTGAGCATGAGCTGGGCGTTTAGCTGGGCAATACTTGCGCGCACATCATCGCGAGAGAGGATTATTGCTTGCGGGAGGGTGCTAATATCTGGGAGAGCTGGGCTAGGGAGCATGGCGGGCATTGTAGCAGGAGGTGTGCTAGACTTTGCGCTAGATTCTAGCTTGGCTTCTGCTCTATTGTGCGCGCGAGAATCTATGCTAGATTCTGCTAGCTCCACCCCAGAGTTTGCACTAGATTTTCCGCCAGAATCTAATAGCGGGAGAATCTCTTCTGTATTGCTCGTGTTTAGCAGGATTAGCAGGGCGTTTTTCATCTGCTCTTGCTGGAGACTTAGGGCGTTTAAGCTGCTTGTGGCGCTTGCTAGTGTGTTTTTGTAGCCCTCGATTATGGCGATATCTACTAGCCCTAGCTCATAGCGCTCCTGCGAGATTGCAAGCATTTGCTGTGCGTTGGTGATGATTTGGCGCTGCAAGCCTGTCGCACCAGCAAGCCGCCTATAAGCGAAATAATTACTTGCCACCTCGCTAATAAGGCTGACTTGCGCGACAGAGAGATTGGAGAGAGTGGCGAGATATTCATAGCGCTTGGATTTGCGCAGCATATTGAGCTTACCAAAGAGATCTAGCTCCCACGATAGTGAGAGATTGGCATTTAGGGTGTTTTGATTGATATTGATTTGATAGCGATTGTAGTTGCCCGAGCTATAGTTGTAGCCCATGCCAAGTGAAAGCTTAGGGAGCATATTCGCGCTCGCTAGCCCTAGACTCTCGCGCGCCTGGGCGATTTGAGAAGTAAGGGTGAGGAGATTGGCATTGCGCTTTAGGGCGAGATCTAGGAGTGTGGCGAGATTGCTATCATCTAGCAGGCTTAGAAGCGCTTGAGAGAAGCTCTGCTCCTCTTGTGGGGTGTTAGATTCTGCATCATGCCCAAGCATAGAGCCCTTTGCACCGGATTTTGCACTAGAATCTAGCGCATTTGAAAACGCACTTGGCAGCGGAATAAGCTTGGAGATTTCCTCATCGCTGTATGGCTTGGAGCAGCCAGCAACCACCATAATCAAAAACCCAAAACTAAAACCACTAAAAGCCAGCACCCCAAGATCTCGCCAAAGCTTCTGCTCAAAGCTCCACAAACGCCTTAAGCAAAACCCTCGTGCGACTCTTTGCATAGTGCGAAATGATAGGCTAGATTCTAGGCAAATTCTTTCAATAAGAGCTTTTGTGTATCCATGATTCCTATGCCTTTATCAAGCACTTTTATCGCAATTTCTTGCGCTTCTTTAAGCGAGTGCATGGCATAGGTGCCACATTGGTATTTGTTCGCTTCAGGGATTGTATCCACGCGTAGGATATCACGCATGCTACTCTCCCAAGCCTCTCTTACATCATCTTCTCTCGGCGAGCCAATTAGACTCATGTAGAATCCCGTCCTGCACCCCATGGGCGAAATGTCGATAATCTCGGCGTTCTTACCATTTAAATGCTCGCGCATAAACCCAGCAAAGAGATGCTCAAGCGTGTGGATTCCCTTCTCGCTTAGGATATCTTCGTTTGGCACGCAAAAGCGCAAATCATATACGCTAATCACATCGCCTTTGGGAGTTTGCATGGTTTTGGCAAGTCGCACAGCCGGGGCTGGCATAATCGTATGATCGACCTTGAAGCTATCAAGTAGTGGCATGGTAAGTCCTTTAGTGAGTTATTGAGATTTGGTATTATAGCAGTTTAGGGATTTTGCTACAATATCCAAATCAAGCGCTTATAAGTCCCATAAACCCAAACGCAACAGCTAAAGGTGCGCCATGCGACTTCTTACTATCCCTATGCTTGGCGCTCTTGTCGCCTGCGCTATAGCAAAATCCCCAGAATCTAAGCCACTAGATTCTCCCCTAGAATCCACCCTCACACCAAAACCTACTCACACACTAGAATCCAGCACAAAATCCGCGCCAGAATCTAGTGCCAAAGATTCTGCACTCGTGCCTATCTCTCTTTCCCCAATTTATGCCATTGGCACGCATGAAATAGCCTCAAGCACGCAATCCCTGCAAGCAAAAGACGCGCTACTATATTCTGGCGACATCGCCAAATCCCTGCAGTATTTCCCAGGATTTTCCACCATGCGCAAAGGTGGTTTGGGCGCAGAAGTGCTTTTCCGCTCGCAAGGTGCTTCGCGCGTGCCAATCCTGCTTGATGGCAGTAGTATGCAGGGCGCTTGTGGGGGCAGAATGGACACGAGCGCTACTTATATTTTCCCAGAAAATTATCATCGTATCGTGCTTATCAAAGGTCCGCAAGATGTGCGATTTGGCTCGCTCATCTCTGGTGGGATCGCATTTAAGCGCGATATTAGGCGCTTTAGCGCAAATACCTTGCATGCAGATACAAGCATGCTTGCAGGGAGTTTTAATAGGCTAGATCTCTATGCCAGCGCATTGGCGGGCGGGCGCTATGGATCACTGCAAGCCATAGCCAGCCACTATGAGCAAGGCGACTACCGCACAGGAGATGAGAGCTTCACCGGTGCTGGGCGCGCTACGCATTCCGCATTTCAAAAAGAATCCGCCAGTCTTATTGCGACATTTACTCCTACCAAATACACTGGAATCGAGCTAGATATGGATATAGGCAGGGGATTCTCCTCTTACCAAGATCGCGCCATGGACGCGCGGACATTTGACAGACTCTCACTTACCCTAAAAGCCCAGCATGAGTTTCAAAGCTCCATTTTCAAGCTCCTTGATATAAGCGCTTCCTTGCACCAAGTCGATCACATCATGGATAACTTTTCCCATAGACAGCCAAGCACGACATACAAGCTAAACAACCCTAAGCGCACAAATCTCGCCACGCGCGCTGAGCTTACCCTCTACCCAAACGAGAATCTAACCCTCTATATCGGCGCAAACTACGCGCATGATGACCATAGGCTACGCACCTCTGGAGATCAAGCTTCAGCCAATTTGGCTAATGCCATTTTGCAGCAGCCTTATACGCCTAACTTCGCATTCAACTACGCAGGAGTGTTTGTGCAGGGCGCGTATATACTGCCAGATTCTGGGCATAATGTGTTTTTTGGCGTGCGCTATGACTATGCGCACACCCAGCAGCACGCCAAAGCACAATCCGCGATCCCAGAATCTAAAAGCGATCATCTAGGCAGTGGATTTGTGCGCTATGGGCGCGATGGGGATCTTTCGTGGTTTGTGGGGCTTGGCGTGGCGCAGAGGAGTGCGGATTTCTGGGAGCGGAGCAAGGCAGGAGGCATGAACCTCTCTCCAGAGACAAATCTCCAGCTCGATAGCGCAATCATGTATGATAGTGAAAATCTCCACCTGCAAGCCTCTGCCTATGGCGCGCATATTTGGGAGTATATCCTGCTGCACTATGGCGCCACAACTACAAGCGCACTCAATACAAATGCACTTCTCATGGGCGCAGAGCTTGAAGCGCGCTATCGTGCTTTCTCTATGCTTTATATCTCTGCTTCTCTTGCCTACACACATGGGCAAAACCTTACCACCCGTGGCGATTTACATGCTAATGCTCCACTCCCCCAAGTCGCCCCACTCCAAGCTAGTGCTTCAATATGGCTAGAGCAGCGAGGATTCCTTTTGCGATTTGATCTTTTCGCCCATGCTGCTCAAACCCGCTATGCCCCAAACTTTGGTAATGTTATCGGCAAGGATTTTGGCGCAAGCGCTGGGTTTGCCACGCTAAATCTCTATGGTGGATATAAGGTCAAAAATCTAAGTCTGCTTGCGGGAATAGACAACATCACAAATACACTTTATAGCTATCATCTCTCTAAAGCTGGGGTAAATATCGGGGATCTCGCGCCTGTAAGCAGGATTTATGAGCCAGGTCGAAGCTATTTTGCCAAAATCGCGCTAGCGTTTTAAGCACACACAAAGAGTAAATAAGACATACCAAAAGATTCTAGGTATCAATTCTGCGGGGCAAACTCAAGATATTTCCAAGAAGTAAAAGAATGGGATTAAAGATGATTTGGTGAGCCACCAAACCAACTAAAATCACAACCAAACACAAAAAGGGAAGCCCCCCTATAGCGCAAGAGCCTAGGGCTCAGGGCTATAAGGGATAGCTAGGAAAGTAATCGTAGGATATTTTGCTGTGCAGCGTTTGCTTGGCTCATCGCGTAGCTTCCGCTTTGTGCGAGAATGCTAAATTTGTTAAATTCAGCAGATTCGCTTGCGAAATCCACTTCGCGGATTTGGCTTTCAGCGGCTTTAACATTCACTTGAGTGATTGTGATGTTATTAACTGTGGCTTGCATTTGCCCTTGCACAGAACCTAGGTCAGCGCGGATTTTATCCAGCGTTTTACTAGCAGACTCTGCAATATCCATAACAATCATCGCACCTCGAAGTGTCGTAACACCAGCACCTAGAATCCTGTTATTCAAGGCTTCAGCGTTGTTTTCGTTCGCACCAGCAGCAGAGCGCACGGCTTCATTAAACACACCTAAAACATCGCGCAAGTTTGCAACCCACTCGGCGACTTCTTGGTTGTTATTTGGGTCGTAGCCTGTCGAGCTGATGTTTGTCCCAGAGACGATGATATCACGAGAATCAAGACGAGAGAGTGCCAAACGCCCATAATTCACAGATCCACCAGTTGGCACACCATCTTTGGTTGTCCCCTGAGTTTCTTGGTCGTTGATTTTCTCAATCGCCACATTTTGCACACCTGTGTTATCAGATGTGAAAGCAATCCCGCGTCCATCGATACTGCGTAGGTTTAGCTTACCTTCATTATCTGTATAGGCTTCTACACCCGTCTCAGCAGTCGCACCATTGATAGCTTGCACCAATCGTCCATCAGAGTCAGCTTGCTTGATACCGATGATATCCCCGAGAGTGAAACCATTGATAACAACTTGCTTCATATCCCCCGCTTTAATCTCTTCATTTGAAGTAGAATGCACGATCGCATTAGCGCGGATTCCGGTTTTGTCAGAGCTTTTGTTGATGATTTCAGCAAGATTTCCTAGCCCTGTGCCTGAAGAGTGAGAGATCTTAACAGACTCTAGCTGGACATCATTGACACCATCGACTGCTTTAAACTTCAAGGCAACATCGCCAGAAGAAGTGATCATCGCTCCTGTTTCTAGGCGCACTTGACCGATTTTATCCGAAGTGGTAGAGCCAATGCTTGCTTTGATAGATTGGTTAGAATACGCACCCACTTGGAACTCTTTGTTCGTCCATTGACCAGAGAGCAAAGCCTGTCCGTTGTAAGAAGTGGTATTACCAATGTAGTCAAGACCCTGGATCAAACGGATAATGTCGTTTTGGATCGCTTTTCTTGAAGTGCTTGTTTGCCCATCTTGCGCAGCTTGAGTAGCTTTGACTTTGACTGTGTCAAGAATTTTTAACATTTCATCCATCGCCTTATCCGCAACTTGGATAATCCCAATCCCGTCATTGGTGTTGGCAATCGCTTGTCCTAATGCACTTGCTTGAGAGCGCAAAGAGTCCGCGATAATCATACCAGAAGCGTCATCTGCCGCTTTGTTGATACGAAGACCTGAACTCAATTTTTCAAGCGAGTTTTTGAGACCTAGCTGCGTGCCGACACTCTGCGCGTGAGCGTTAAGAGCGTTGATGTTGGTGTTAATTTGAAATGCCATGTGAAACTCCTTTTTGAAATTTATGTCTTCAAGGCTTCCTTGCCTTTGACAGAGATATAATCGGTCAAAGGCACGAAAAGTTGTAGCAATTTTTGCAAATTCTTGTGATTTGCCCGCGATTTGCTATAATTTGCGCTTCTTATTGACATGACACATAGGCGCAATCAGCAAGTGATTGTGTGCCTACATTCCACTATAAACGGATGAGAATCTATGAATGATACGCATATCGCACTCATCATCTTTGGCGTGTTTTTTGTGCTTGCAGGCTGTGCGTCTGTCGTGCCCTCCACGCGCTACCTCAAATCCCCACCAGAATCTATCCCATTTACAAGCTTTAGTCCCTTGGATTCTCCAATCGCCCTCCCCTATGCCAAGGAGCTAGCGCAAGCGCAACATTCTAGTGGAGCCATGCTTATTTCAGATGGATCATTTGCTTTTCTCCATCGCGCAGCGCTGGCGAGAAGAGCGAAATTCTCCCTAGAGATACAGACTTATATTTATAAAAACGACATTGCTTCTCGTGTGCTAATGCACGAGATTTGGCTTGCGGCTAATCGCGGTGTGAAAGTCAAAATGCTTGTCGATGATAATGGGCTAGATTCCGATTACTCCGATATCATCGCGCTTAATAACCACCCAAATATCGAGGTCAAAATCTTTAACCCCTATCGCAATAGGATTAAGCTCTTTCGCCTGCCCGAGATGATTTTTCACTTCAATCGTATCAATCGCCGTATGCACAATAAGCTTTTTATCGCGGATTCTGTGGGGCTTATCATCGGCGGTCGTAATATCGCCGATAACTATTTCAACAACAAAGAAGATGTAAATTTCTCCGATACAGACGCGTTTTTCATCGGCGATGTGGCAAGCCAGGCTAGAGAGAGCTTCCGGGCATACTGGGACTACCACCGCGCTATCCCTGTGGAGTTTCTCCCCTCCAAGCGCAAAATGAAAAAATTTATGAAAGACTACAATGAAATCATCGCAGGGCTAGAGGCAGACTCTAACGAATGGGAGCGATATGAAAGTGCGATTGTAGAGTTTCTACGCCAATATGAGAATAGAGAAAACACAATCTACTGGGGTGATGCGCGGCTGGTGGCAGATGATCCTACTAAAATCGATGCCAAAAACCCCACAAGCAAAGTCTATGAAGCACTTAAGCAGATTCTCCCCCATACGACCGACTCGATGTATATCTCCTCTGCCTATCTTGTCCCTGGCAAACGCGGGCTCGCCCAGATTCAAGAAAGTATAGAAAAAGGAATCAGCGTCTATATCCTCACAAACTCCCTCTCCAGCACGGACTCACTGCCTGTATATGCAGGCTGGGAGCGCTACCGCGATAAGCTTGCTAGAATGGGCGCGCAGGTGTATGAATACCGCAAAGGTGCTGGCAAAATCAAAGTCAAAGGCAAGCTAACTTCAGGTGCTAGCTTGCATAGCAAAACGCTGGTATTTGATAAGAAAATCGCGTGGATTGGGAGCTTCAATCTCGATCCTAGATCAAGCATTATCAATACTGAAGTAGTCGCGATATTTGATAATGAAAATTTCGCCAAGGAAAGCACCAAGCTCATTCATATTGACATGCAAAGTGCATGGCACATTCAGCTCCAGGGCAACAAAACGCTCTGGTGCGCACAAAATAATCTAAATGATGAAAATAAAGACGAAGACACAAATGCTGGTGAGTATAAAAAATCTGGCACAAAATGGATCGATGAAGTGGGGGGATACTGCACTTCTACCATGCCCGATACAACATTCTGGCTTAGAAGCTTGAACTTTTTTATGCGGATTTTCCCAGAGAGCCAGATTTAGCCCCATGATCCACCCCACCACGACAGCAAAATGCGTCCCCAAAACTCTAGACCCAGAGTGGGCGAGAATGCTTGAGGGGGAATTTAGTAAGCCCTACTTCACACAAATCATCGCACGCTATGTGCAGGCGGCTAAAACTGCGACGATTTTCCCGCCAAGTGAGCTGACATTCCATGCGCTCAATCTCACTCCGCCAAGTGCGGTGAAAATCGTAATCCTAGGACAAGACCCCTACCATGGCAGTGTATGCTACCAGGGTATGAAAATCCCCCAAGCCATGGGGCTAAGTTTCAGCGTGCCCCATGGGGTGCCTATCCCTCCAAGCCTGCGCAATATTTACAAAGAGCTAGAATCTAGCCTTGGCTTTAGCCCGCCACATCATGGCGATCTAACCGCTTGGGCGCAGCGTGGCGCACTCATGCTCAATGCAATTTTAAGCGTGGAGGAGAGCAAAGCTGCCTCGCACAGGAGCTTTGGCTGGGAGCAATTTACTGATGCGATTATCACTACACTCTCGCGGGAATTTAGCGGAATCATTTTCATGCTCTGGGGCAACTACGCGCGCAAAAAATCCGCACTCATTGATTCTACTCGCCATGTCATCATCACAGCACCTCACCCAAGCCCACTGGCGCAAGGCTTCCTAGGGAGCGGAGTATTTCTCCAAGCCCAAAATGCACTGCGCGCTATGGGCAAAACGCCATTTGACTGGAATCTACCTAAATAAATCGAAGTAGTATCAATGCGTAAAAGTGGCACAAAGCCACATTGCTACGCTATTTCACCGCAATAAATGTCGCAAAATTTGCCCATTTGAAAAGCACTTCTACATGGACAAACCCAGCTTCCCGCAGCAAGGCAAGATTTTCCTCCATACTATAAGGCACAAGCACATTTTCCAACGCCTCACGCTTGGCAGCAATCTCGCCTTTGGTATAGCCATTGATAGCTTTGTAGTGGTGGTAGTGGGCGATGAGCGCAGAATCCAGCAACGCGCTGTGACTGATTGTTTTCTCACTAAGCAGGAGAATCCCTTTAGATTCTAGTGCAGCATAGATTCTAGCAAGAAGTTTTAGGCGCAGTGGCGGGCGGATAAACTGCAGCGTGTAGTTGGCGATGACCCCCTGCGCGCATTCGTAGGAGAAGTCCATAATATCTGCGCAAGCAAAGGAGATCGCCGCACCATAGGCGCTTGCTTTTGCGCGAGCTTTTTCTATCATGGCAGGCGAGCTATCAAGCCCGATAAGCTCGCCACTCACATGCTCACGCAAAGCAAGTAGCATATTCCCAGTCGAGCAGCCTAGGTCATAGATTCTCCCGCTGCTTGCGAAGCGCTCCAAAAAATCCACACAAAGCTTTTGCGTATCTCGGTAGTAGGGGATTGAGCGCTCAAGCATATCATCAAAGACATTGGCAACATGCTCGTCAAATGCGAATTTCTGGCTTTGTGGCTGCTGAAATATAGTGTCTTTTGACTTGGTGTGGTTCATTGGATTCTCGATATTTGGGATTGCTGGTAGGGAAAATTTGGCAGATTATAGCAAGCGCACATAAGAGAATCAAGCCAGGGAATCGAGCTTTAGGAGCAAGCCAATGAAATCTAGCGCGCCAAACGATAATACGCGATTGTATAACTTATGACAAACACCGCGCAGGTTGCTATAAGCGCAATGGTATTGGCGTAGAAAAATGTCGCTAGAATGACAAATGGCGCATTCACACATACGATGATAAATGAGCTTAGGGGGTTGTTGCCAAGCTTTTTAAACAGCAATGTATGAAAATGCTTAGAATCTGGCTGCATGGCATCGGTTTTTGTAAAGATTTTACGCCGTAGTATTGAAAATAAGACTTCCCAAACTGGATAAATCATCACGCAAAACCCATACCAAGGGCTCACAATCGAGCTTGGCTTTTGAGTCAGGAGCACAAGCATGATAGCAAGAAAAAAGCCCACCAAATACGCCCCGCCATCACCTAAGAAAATTTTACCCTGCGGGAAATTCAGCAGTAAAAACCCGACAACTGCGCAAAGCAGTACCACACACGCCCAAAATATCGGTATCATATCCACTTGTTTTGCGACAACCATTATTGAGATACACACACATGCTGCCACGCCGCCACTTAGACCATTGAAGCCATCAATAATATTCATGGCATTACACACGCCAACGATAGCAAATACCCCAAATGCCACACCAAAAGCATAGCCAAACTCAAAACCAAGCCCCAAATCCCTAAGCCACGCATGTTCTATCATGATACACGCAAGCAGTGCGCCAAAGCATTGGATAATAAGTCGAAGCCGCGGGCTAAGTAAAACACCCATATCTTCTAAAAACCCACTGGCAAAAACCACCAGCGAGGCTACCAGAAAATACGCCCATGCACTAGATACCAGCCCAAACAGCACAAAACCTGTAAATATACCAAGCACAATCCCAAGCCCGCCGGCACGAGAAGTAGGACGATAGTGGAATCTCTGGGGTTTAGATGAGCGTGAGGAATCGATAAAAAGTTTGTATTTTTTGCTCATGATAATAACTAGCCATGATGTTGCAAAAGAAACAAACAGCACGATAGCACATGCAAGAATCCACATACAGCGCCTTGACTCTAGGATTTACCCTTACTTTGTGCGATGTGTATGGCACGCGCAGCGCGACAAGGGTGCGGGTTATAAACAAATAAAATTGCGATAGCAAAGCGTGGATTCTAGCCAAATTTTGCTGGACAAAGGCTTAATATTTTGATCTAAACACATAGTAAATTTGGTGCAAATTTACGCGCAATTTAGTTATGAAAAGTCTTATTTTCAATACTAAGAAAAAAGCTCGCAGGTAAATCCCCTATGCAACCTGATTCTAAACATTTTCACATGCTACTATTTAGTAAGCTTGGTAATAACCCGCTCACCGCGCTTTTACTCATCTGCAGCAATGCACCATTTGTCATTCTAGCGACATTTTTCTACGCCAATACCATTGCGCTTATAGCAACCTGCGCAGTGTTTATCGTAAGCTATATGCTAGCCTATCGCCTACTAGCCAAATAGATTTTGCTCACCCCAAGCTCATATCCCGCTCGCATATCCTTGGATTTGGTGTTGCGCTTTTGTAAGGATTTGCTACAATGCGCGCCAAAAATGCTTGAAAGGCAATCATGAATACACATAAAAACTCTATCCCTGTGCTAAGTGTGGCAGGAAGCGATTGCAGCGGTGGGGCTGGCGTGCAAGCAGATCTAAAAACATTTGCTGCCCATGGGCTCTATGGCATGAGTATCGTGCTAAGCGTAGTTGCCGAAAATACCCAGCGCGTCATCACAAGCTATGATGTGCCAAGCGAGTGTATTTTCGCGCAGTTTGACGCAGTGTTTGAGGATATCCCGCCACGCGCGGTGAAAATAGGCATGCTCGGCAGTGAAGCGATCATCGAATGCGTAGCCCAGAGCCTTGAGCGCTACAAACCCAGAAATATCGTTATCGATCCCGTCATGTTTGCCAAAAATGGCTTCCCGCTTATGCCAGAATCTATCCGCAAATCTTTTGCTAGCACCATGATCCCACATGCCGATGTGCTAACACCCAATCTCCCCGAGGCAAGCGAGCTTTGTGGCTTTAGCGTAGAAAGCCTAGCCGATATGAAACAAGCAGCGCAAATCTTACATGGCATAGGAGCCAAACATGTGCTCATAAAAGGCGGACATAAGCTAGATAATGCAGATGATGTGCTCTATGATGGCAGAGAATTCCACATCTTCCATGCGCCAAAAATCGCCACCAAAAACACTCACGGCACAGGCTGCACACTAAGCAGTGCTATCGCTAGCAATCTCGCGCTAGGGCTAGAAGCCCCAGAGGCAATAGAGCGCGCAAAACACTATATCTCTGGTGCGATAGTGCATGCACTAGATCTTGGCAAAGGCAATGGTCCAACAAATCATTTATATGTTTATAATACAGATTAAACTATACTCGCTAGATTTTAAGACTCTTAAGGAATTATATGCTGCGCGTTGGGCTAGCCACTATGTTTTGTAGTTTATGTATCCCCGGGGTTTTGTGTGCTGATGTGGAGTTCCGCGCGGCATGGCAGGGGCAATATGTCAGCATGGATTCTGCTAGCGTGCCCACCCATGCCAGCACCACAAACACACCAAAAGTTGACAAGCCCGCAGAATCTATGCAATATGAAATCTCCATAAACGATTGTAAAGAAAATCTCTGCACTTTCACGCTCTCCCAGCTCCCACTCAAGCGAGACTCTCGCAAGTCGCCTACAAATGGTAGAAAGATATTTCACACTACGCTTCGGCTCCTGGACTATACGAAAGCCGAAATGCCAGATCATAATTGCCAGCTAGAAGCACTTGATATGTATGATCCCGCACTGCAAATCCCAATCCGCATGCGCGCTCGTGCATGCAAGATAGATTCTACCAATGCGCCAGACATCGCAGAGCTGCTAAGTGGCGAGAGAGAATCTCAGGCAAAATCCACAAAGTCCAATACAGAATCTAGCGACAAATCCAGCAGGATATGGCAGCGCGTGCGCGTGTATCCGTCGTTTGATTGCAAAAAGGCGCGCACAAACAATGAGCGCACGATTTGTGGCTCAAGCTCCATGGCTATACCGCTGTTTGACATTATGTTAAATGATATGTATGCGCTCCTGCTAGAGTCCAAAGACCACAAACAAATCCGTGCCGAGCAACAGCTCTGGCTTAAAAATCTTGCCAAATGTGATGGCGATGAATCCTGTTTGCAAGAGCATTATAGGGCACGGATTCTGGAGCTTGAAGAGCGCTACTGCCAGGAATGTGAATAGCCTCTGCAATCCCATAAATAAGCATACGCAATCCAAATACTAAGGAGTATCATGAGTTTGTTTAGTGATTATATCAATGTCGTATTTTATCTACTAGCATTTCTAGTGGGCGGGATACCATTTGGTGCAGTTTTTACGAAAGTGTTTTATGGAATCAATATCCAACATGTCGGCTCTGGCAGCACAGGTGCGACCAATGTCTATCGTGCGATAAAAGAAATCGACCCAAAACGCGCCAAGCTTTTTTCTATCGCTACACTCGTGCTTGATGCGATTAAGGGACTGATCATCATCGCGCTCGCCAAGCTTGTGGGGCTGCCCTATGGTGCGCAGTGGATGATCGCACTGCTAGCGATTATCGGGCATTGTTATAGCCCATATTTGGGCTTCAAAGGCGGGAAAGGTGTCTCTACTGCCATTGGATCGGTTCTCCTGCTTATCCCAATTGAGGGTGCTCTCGGGCTAGTGGTATGGGCGATTGTGGGCAAGGTGTTTAAGGTTTCTTCGCTTTCCTCACTGCTTGGCGTGCTAAGCGGGATTGCATTGACATTTGTCATACCCTACATTCTACCAATCCCGGATTCTATCAATATCGTAGCCCAAATCCACAGCCATGTGCCAGTCGTGCTCATCGGGCTTTTGATCCTCTATACGCATATCCCAAATATCAAACGACTATTTAGCGGGGAAGAGAGCAAGGTGCTATAACCCCACAAGAGCATGAAAAGCAGCGTAGAATCCAATAAATACCCTGAAAGCAAAGAATCTTATGAGATTTTGCTTGAAAACCTCATCATACACGCGATCATAGGGATTCTACCAAGCGAGCGCAAGAATCCCCAGCGCCTAGCAATCACACTCCAAGCTACATACCACACACCGCAGAATCCCAAGGCTTTATCTGCAATCTCTACAAATCCTGCAAACATAAATCAAAGATCTACACTCGAATGCGAGAATATGCGCGATGACAGAAGCAAGCAGCATGAGAGCCACAAGCACTTCCTCGACTACGCGCTTGTGCGCGATACACTTGTGGCACATTTGCAGGATTCTGGATATGGGCTACTAGAAGACGCGCTTGATGGCACTATTGCTATGCTCAAAGCCACTTTCCCCACAATCACACACATCACACTAACCCTTAAGAAACCCGATATCCTGGCACCATGCTGCGTTGGTGTGCGAAAAAGCGTGGCGTTCTAATTGTGTAGATTCTGGGGGGGGGGGGGGGTTT
>NZ_CALERY010000031.1 GCF_937906905.1 uncultured Helicobacter sp.
CTACCTCTTACCATAGCAGTGAAACTTCTAGCATAGAATCCTACAACGCAGAGCGGCTAAAACTCAACGCCGATATGCCAAAAGGCGGGGAGTATCAAGGCATAGATTCTAGTAGTGGTAGTGGCGTGTGGAATATGGAGCAAAACGACCCCGACCCTTTTATGCAGGAATTAAACGTTCAAGGACTCCCTTATGTTGTGTGTGAAATAGAATCTAATGGCAATTTAAAAGTGCTAGAAGATGGGAGAAAATAGAGATTTGCAATACAAAATAAATTGCTTAAGCAAGATATGGGGAAGTTTTACTAAGCTTTATGACTAGCAAAAGCACATAAAAACACAAAGGCAAACAATGGACTACAAAAAGGCATTTTATAGTAAATTAGAGGAATGTTATCTCGGTGCAAAGATAAAAGCCTATGAAAAGGCTAATACAGCACAAAATACACAAAGCAGCACAAGCAACGCACAAAGCGGTTTTAGTAATCTCTTAAAGCTAAAAGAGCAGTATTTTTCCCACATAAAAGCCTACCTAGATTCTGCTATCCCAAATGATGATTTTAACTCACACGATATTTACAACAAGCTTTACACTTTCTTTGATAGCTATCTTAACGACACAGGCACGCCATTTTTCCACGATACGCCGCTGTATAAAAACATTTATGCAAAAGTCTATACCAATTCCAAAGATACAAGCCTTTTTTATAAAACAAAAGACTTATACTATGTCAAAAGTGATACGCTTTATACTAGCCTTACTTTAAGCGATGAAAACGAGCTAGCCCAAATCTACTTTGATACAAGTGAATATACGCAAAATGCTGATAATACCAAGCGAAAGCTTATATTCAAACTTGATAAAATCGAGCAAACAAGCACAGATACACAAGATTCTATACCCACCATTTATATCAAGGTTTTAAGTCAAAAGGATTTATTGCCTAAGCTTAATGCTGTGTTTAAAGAAAATAGCAACGAGTTGAGCGAAGATTTTATAAAATCCCTAAAAGCACATAAAATCCCCCTAGATGAAGCACACATAAAAAAGCTTTTTGCAAGCTATAAAAAGCAAAATGAAGTAGATTTTTTTATCCATAAAAATGCAAGGGCATTTTTACAAGAGCAGTTTGACTTGTGGTTTTATCACTATCTCTATAAAGACAGCGAGTTTCAAGAATGGAGTGTAAAATCCATATCACATTTACAAAGGATTCGCAATATCGCCTTAGAGATAATAGGGCTTATAGGCGATTTTGAAGATGAGCTAAAGGCTGTGTGGTTAAAGCCTAAGTTTGCGAAAAAAGTAAATTATGTCTTTAGTCTTGATTTGATTTTAAGGCATTCAGTATTGAGCGATAAAGCACAAAATACAGCCCTTTTAGATTCTATATGCAAAGACAAAGGCTTTGAAAAGCAAATCAAAGAATGGCAGGATTTAAAGTTTATTGATGAGAGTTTTCAAGCACAAAATATAAGCGAAAAAATATTGAGTGATGACAAATATAAATTCCTACCCCTTGACACAAAGCATTTTAGCAAAGAGGTAAAATATAAGATTCTAAGCGTGTTTGATGATATAGAATCTATTCTTAATGGTGAGCTAATAAAGGCGGATAATTTTCAAGCCTTAAATTCCCTAATGCCAAAATATCAAAACAAAGTGGATTTAATCTATATTGATCCGCCTTACAACACGAGTAACAACGATTTTGTTTATATGGATAAATTTAATCACGCATCGTGGCTTTCAATGATAGCTAATCGCTTGGAATTAGCAAGGGAATTTTTACAAGATAGCGGGAGTATTTTTATAAGCATAGATGATAATGAACAAGCAAGACTTAAAATTTTATGTGATGAGGTATTTGGGGAAGATAATTTTGTAGCAGATTTTGTATGGCAGGGAAAATATACAACTTCTAATGATGCTAAGTATGCTTCAAACCAAAATGAAAGTATTTTTTGTTTTGCCAAAGCTGTTAATAATTTTACTTTTAATCTTTTAGCTAGAACAGAAACTATGAATTCTGCGTATAAAAATCCCGATAATGATCCAAAAGGTGCGTGGAAACCTACGCCCTTACACGCCAAGAGTGGTAGTGAAAATAATCTCTACACTATTACATTTCCTAATGGAACTTCTTGGAATGCTCCAAAAGGTAGGTATCCTAGATATTCTAAAGAAAGATTGATGGAAATTTATCTTGAAAATGGACTTTATTTTAATAAAAATGGCGGTATTGATAAAAAAACTTATTTAAGTGAAGTAAAGCAAGGTAAAACAATAGGAACTTTTTGGAGCTATAAAGAAGTTGGTAGCACACACGAGGGTAATGAGAATTTAGCTTCCATATTAGATAAAGGATTATTTGATAATCCAAAACCCGAAAAGCTATTAAAAAGAATTTGTGAAATAGTTAGCAATGAAGATTCCATAGTTTTAGACTTCTTTGCAGGAAGTGGGACTACACTAGCTGCCGCACAAAAGCTAGGGCGTAAGTGGCTAGGCGTGGAAATGGGAGAGCATTTTTATAAAGTCATACTCCCACGCCTTAAAAAAGTCATAGGGGGATTTCAAAGTGGGATTAGCAAAGAATGCGACTATCAAGGCAGTGGAGCATTTAGATACTACGAGTTAGAATCCTATGAAGAAGCATTAAAAGAATGTGAATATGTGCTTGCAGATTTTCAATGTGAGAGAAAGACAAGCAAGATAGCTGACAATAACATTGAAGCAATCTACCCTGCTAAAGATTATCAAAAAGCACAAAAAATCATTGATTACAGAAAATCCCGCAAACTCATTAAAAAGCTGAATAAGGGCGAAACAATCACGCTAGATATGAGCGGATATAGAAAGGAATTTGATTTATTCCACACTTTAGCAAACTTACAAGGGCTAAAAATCAAGCGATTATTTTTAGATTCTAAAGGTATAGAATCTTGTGAGTTTGATAATGGCGATATTGTATCACTAGACCAAATCGACTTACACACATACCCAAAACTTAAAAATCTCATCTGGTGGGAGTAGGAAATGGCAGAAAAAATAACATTTGCAGAATTTAAGCTAACTGTAAATGAAAAAACCCAAATAGCACAATTGGATCTTTTTGAAAACAAGCAAGAAGATTATTATGAGCTTGATGATGTATCATATATCGTAAATTGTGAGATTATTGATAGGCAATATTTTTGGATATATGTGCGATATGGCAAAGCTAAACCATATTCAGATGAGATTTTAAATGTAGATACTAAATCAATTAGCCAAAATAAAAGAGATCCAAATGAAGTAGAACCAAGACACCAGCTTTTTTGTATATATATCCCAAGTAGAGAAACATTGTATATGTCTAATTTTAAAAAAAATACTTTTTTAGCTACCTACCTAAAAGATCGTTTTAAGAAAGATTTTTCGATTCAAAGATATTATATTGACGAAAAGGATTTTGTAAAGGAAATAATCTCTGTTCAGAGTTTAAAATTTACTGCAGCACAAAATCTCTTTAATTCAGGAATATTTGAAGAAATTAATGATGTGTCAGGGTATGGACAATCCATTAGTTTTACGCTTGAAGTAAAAATAAAAGATCATAAGTTTGATCCCAAAAAGTGTTTAGATTTTTTAATATTTTGGAAGAACAAAAAAGAAAAACAAGAGATTGATAAAATGATTTGCATAGGCAAAGATGATAAGGGGGTTGAAAAACTTTTTAATTTAGATACATATTTAAAGAAAATACAGATTGTCGCAACAAAAAATGAAAATGAGATGTATAATCCACAAGTTATTAAAGAAAATTTGTTGGAGAAGTTGAATGCTAAATAAAATTTATGATAACCATAAAAGATTTATAATACTAGCATTTGTATGTTCCTTTATGTTTTGTTTATTTTGTATGTTTTATTTTTATCAATATAACTGTATTATCCATAAAAATCTTATTAACATTATTGAAAAATTTATTTCTAATATCATTACATTTGTATCAATAAGTTTTGGTTTTTATCTCACAAGTTCCTCTATTTTATTTTCATCACAATATATTAAGACACTGAATAAAGAAGATGAATTAAAACCTAGCCAAAGAAAAATACATACTTTAAAAGAATATTTTAAATTGGCTATCTATAACGCACTATTTACAATTAGTATTAGTTTTTTTGTTTTGCTTGCAATAGCTATTCAAAATGATATTGTTCTAATCATTTTGTTTTCTATTCTTATTGCATTTTTGATTTTAAACTTTATTTTCATATATTTATTATTAAAAGTTTTTGGAAATGCCTTAATTATACAGGCAAGACCAGATAATAATGAATAGGTAAGGAAATGTAATGATTCCGATTCTACTCTCACAAATCTTAAATGATAAACTTAAAACTTTCAACGATCTTTTTGAAAGGCTTGATTTAGTAGGCTTTAATGGCAGTATTAGCCTGCAAGAGTATCAAGTGGCGGCGTTGCAAAAGGCATTATGCAGTTTAAAGCTGTATAGAGATGATACAAAAGAGCTATGCTATGAATACAAACAGGCTTTTAAATACAATGGATTAGATTCTAAAAAAGGCTTAGATATAAAAGAGTTTTGCAATATGGCAAGCTTTTGGATGGCAACAGGCAGTGGCAAAAGTATTGTGATGATAAAGCTTATAAGCCTTATGCAAAAACTTATGAAAAGTGGCGAGATAGAATCTAAGCCCATAATGCTGCTTGTGCCTAATGATAAGATTTTAGATCAGTTTAAAACACATATACAAAGCTTTAATGCGTATCAGCCGATACAAATCACTTACAAAGAGATAAAAGCTTATGATAATCAAAGTTTGCTAGGCTTTGAAAATGTCGTGTTTCTTGGCAGAAGTGATTTGCTAGATATAAAGGAAAATGTCGGCAAAGATTCTAGGGCTAAGAGACTAAATTATGATGATTTAATGCGTGAAAAAGGCTGGTATATCTTGCTTGATGAAGCACATAAGGGCGATAGCAAAGATTCTATAAGAAAAAGCTATATAAGGGACTTAGCAAAAGGGCGAGAGAGGCAGGAGTATCCGCACGGATTTATCTTTAACTTTTCTGCGACTTTTGATAATGATATAGAGCTTTTTACTTGTGCTTTTAACTACAATTTAGAGAAGTTTAATAATGATGGCTATGGGAAAAATATCGTGGTGCTAGATAGTAATCTCAAAGCCTTTAAAGATTCTAAAGTGGATTCTAGCGATGAAAAACTAGAGCGAATACTAGAGAGTTTTATCCTTTTTGTGGGGATAAAGCAGGAATTAAAAAGCTTAAAAGCAAGGTTTGAAAACTTGCATTATCATAATCCTTTAATCATCGCTGTGGCTGATAAAGTCAATACTAAAGATGCGGGGATTAAGCTGTATTTTGAAGCGATTATGAAAATCTTACAAGATTCTAAAGATATAAGCGAGATTGCAAAAAACTTAGCAAAAAAGCTAGAATCTAGCCGTATATATTTCGCTGAAAAAGAGATGAGTAAAGACTTTTTAGAGCGACTTGCAAAAGTGGATTCTAGGGACTTAAGAGAGCAAATCTTTTATGCTAAAGAGACTTCAAGCCTAGAGTGCTGTAAGATTAAGGGGAATAATAAAGAGCTTGCCTTTAAAAGTAAAAATGCGACAAAGCCCTTTTTGCTTTTAAATATCGGTAGCATTAAAGAGTGGGAGAAAAGCTATCTTGATGGGCTAGGCATTGAGAGTGGGGAGGATATGGCAAAGGGGTATTTTGAAGAGCTAAATCACAAAGAATCGCCCATACAAATTATGATGGGAAGCAAGGTGTTTAGCGAGGGGTGGGATAGCAATCGTGTGAATTTCATTAACTTTATCAATATCGGTAGCAAAAAGGCAAAAAAATATGTCCTGCAAACCATAGGGCGAGGGGTGAGAATTGAGCCTTTTAAAGATGTCCGCAAACGACTAAAAGCAAGTAATACACTAGAGTATAACACAAAGGATTCTTTAGGTGATGGGAGTTTGGGCATTGAGAGTGTATTTATTATGGCGACAGAAAATGAAGCGATTGAGTGGATTTTAAAGGGGCTTGAGGGCTTTAGATTCCAAAGTAAGATTACAGGCTTTAAGAGAAATAAAACGCTAGAACCACTGCTTGTGCCAAGCTATAAAAACTCTCATAAAAGCAATGAAACCTTTGTGATTTCACATTGTGATTTTGAGAGATTAAGCAAATATATAGAATCTTATGATGAAGATATTTTGCTTGTATCAAGCGGGATAAATAGAGTGGATTTAGGCTTTAGCACTTTGCAAAAAATACAGCAAAAAATGCGTGATGAAACAAGCAGGGCTTTAGAGATAAAGGGCAATATGCCAAAACTTAAACCACAAAATGCCCTGCATAGTATGGATAGATTTTTCCATACTTCTTTGCTAGAGTTAGAAAAGTTTGTGCCTTGTGAAGATAGCATTACGCATTTTAAAGATTTTATGCTAAGTGGTGATGGGCTTAGTGAGATGATTATAAAAGAGATGAATAAAGCAGTGAAAGAACTAGCACAGACAAAACAAGCTAAAAGCATAAATGAGCTTAAAAAAGAGTTTGAAAAAGGCAAAATCTCACTAGATGAATACACCGAGCAAATCCAAGCTAAACCAACACAAAGAGTAGAAAAACATAGCTATGTTATCACAGCAGAGCTAGCAAAGCACTATTACAGCCCTATGGTTGTAGAATCATATAAAGATTCTACAATCCATATTAACTATGCCATTAGTGAAAGAAGTGAGGTAGAATTTTTAGAGGATTTGCAGAAATATTTACAAGATTCTAAGAACGCATTTAAAGACTATGAGTGGTGCTTTAGCAAGATTGTAGAAAAGCTAGATTCTATATTTATCCCCTATTTTGATACGCAAAGCCAAGAGCAAAGGAAGTTTTACCCCGATTTTATCTTTTGGTTAAAGCATAAGCAAAGCGGGAATTATAGAATCATTTTTGTAGATCCTAAGGGCTTAAGCTTTGAAGCAAACGCAAGGGATAAATTGCAAGGCTTTAAAGAATTATTTTGTGATAAAAAGCTAGATTTTCAAGGCTTAGATATAGAGGTAGATTTGTATTATTACAACAAAGAATCTGGCGTGTCAAAGGATTTTGAAGGGCATATTGCCGCACAGATTTGTGGGCTATTTACACAAACTAAAACGGAGTAAAAATGATTTTTGAAAGACAAGAGTATCAGCAAAACTGCATTGATAATATCAAAGAGATTCTGTCAAATTTTGACTTTACAAAGCAAGATAATTTAAAAGAATGTTTGCAAGACTTTTACAAACGCACACCTATGCCAATACACAATATCAGCGATAAACTACGCTTAGATATTTTAATGGAAACAGGCACGGGCAAAACTTTCACTTATCTTAATCTCATTTTTGAACTTCACAAGCATTTTAAGCAAAATAAATTTATCATCTTCGTGCCAAGAAAGGCGATTTTAGAATCTGTGAAGCAAAATATCAAGCTTACAAAAGACTACTTTTACAGCGAGTATAAAAAGCATTTAAAATCCTATATCTACACAGATAGCAAGTCGCAATCACAAATCATCAATCACTATATCAAAAATACAGATGAGCTAAGTGTGCTTATCCTAACCAATAGTGCCATTGATAAAAAAGATAATTTGCTCAATAAAAATAATGAAAATCTTTTCAATACTAAAAGCATTTTTGAAAATATCGCCGCTCTAAAACCCATTTCTATCATTGATGAGCCGCATTTGCTAAAGGGCGAAGCGTTTAATCGCTACTTTTCTAAGCTTAATTCTCTATATTTCCGCTTTGGTGCGACTTTCCCTAAAGAAAGCGAGTATGCTTTAAGCAATGTCGCTTACTGCCTTGATTCTATCACGGCTTTTAGAGAATACCTTGTCAAACAAATCCGCGTGCATACACTGATACAAAACAACACTGCCCCATTTTTGATAGCCACAAACACAGCTAAACCAAAATCCGCTACTTTTTCCTTTTTTAACAATGGCATAGAAAAACGCACAATGATTTTGCAAAATAACAGCCTAGCCCCACTAGATTCTAGCTTTCAAAGCATTAGTTTAGTCAATGTCAATAAAGACAAAGCCTATTTAAGCAATGGCGAAGTGATAGAAAGCAAAAAGTCCTACAAACTAAGCCAAGATGAAATCACAAGCCTTTTAGAGAGAGCCATCGCCCTGCATTTTGAAAAAGAAGAAGCATTATTTAAGCAAAATATTAAAGCTTTAAGCTTATTTTTTATCCCAGAGATTAAGGACTTTAGAGGGGAAAATCCCTTTATCAAAAACACTTTTGAAAGACTTTATAAACAAAAACGCCAAGAAATTTTACAGAAAAATTTAGATGAAAATTACAGGGCGTATTTGCAAAAAGATTTTGATGAAAATGGAAATTTAAGAGTGCATCAGGGCTATTTTAGCGGCGATAGCAATCTCACAAGCAAAAAGAAAGAAAGCAACAAAGAAACCCTAGAAGCAAATGATATAAAGCTCATTTTGCAAGAAAAAGAGAAGCTGCTCTCTTTTAGCACGCCCTTGCGTTTTATCTTTAGTGTATGGGCGTTGCAAGAGGGCTGGGATAATCCAAATATTTTTACTCTAACCAAACTCGCACATTCTAGCAGTGATGTCAGCCGCCACCAGCAAGTAGGCAGGGGCTTGAGAATTTGTGTCAATAATGAGGGCAAAAGGATTACGCATAAATTTTTAAAATCTAGCGAAAATGAATTTTTTGCTATCAATTACCTAGATATGCTTGTAAGCAGTGAAGAAAGGGGCTTTATTGAAGGGCTGCAAAAAGAAATTATGGATTCTAGCTTTGCCTTAGATGCGAAGTTTATTACTAGAGAAAAACTAGAAGCCTTAGGGCTTGATGATAGCCAGATAAACAGATTGCTTATTGTATTAGAAGATTTACACTTAGTAGAATTTGATAAATCTAGCAATATCTACACCATTACAGCCCCCATTTATGAAAGCATAAAAGACAATGAGAGTTTAAAAAATCTTTTACAAGATAAATTTGAGTGTGTTTTAGAAGCCTTTAAAGCCACAAATACCGCACAAAATCAAGTAGAAAATGCCAACACCCCAAAAGAAAAAGTTACAATCAAATCAAACCTAGCACAAGAGTTTAAAGACCTATGGCGCACAATCAATCAAAAATCAATCCTTATCTATAAAGACATCAAGCAAGATTCCCTAGTGCAATCCATAGCCCATATTTTCAACCAAACCCAAATCCCAAAAGAATCTGTGCGTTTTGAAAGCAAGATTTATGATACAAAAAGCAATAAAATCATCACCAAAGACTTACAAGAAATACGCACAAAAGACTATGCAAAATCCCTTGAAAAAGACTTCAAATCCCTAGCCCTTGACTTTGCTAAAGAGCATAAAATCCCACTTCCCTTTTTGCTAGAGCTTTTAAACAAGCTAAATAAGCAAAATTTCACCAACTCCCCCAAAGCAGCCTTTGAAGCCTTAAAAAACATCTACAAAGAAGAGCTACATAAAAACCTTCTTCTAAGCGTGGGCTATGAGTTTATCCAAAGCTATTCCAACAGCTCCCTTTTATACGATGAAAATGGCAAACCAAAAGAGAATATAGAAGCGCAAAAGCTAGGCAAATTTATCGCCAAAGATTCTAGTAAATCAACGCCCCTAGACCCTCCCTCAAACTATCTTTTTGACAAAGTGATTTATGATAGCCACATTGAAAAAGAAGTCATTACAAACGACCCCCAAACGATAGATAATAAATCCATAATCGTCTTTGCCAAACTTCCTAAATTTAGCATTCCCACACCTTTTAAGCAGTATGAGCCAGATTTCGCCTATCTTTTGCAAGATGAAAATGGGCAGAAAATCTTTTTCATTTGCGAAACCAAAGGCTATGACGATGAACGCTCAATCCCTGAATTAGAGCGAAAAAAGATAGATTATGCAAAAAGATTTTTCCAAAGCTTGCAAGAGAGTCTAAAAGATGAAAATATCAAAGTGCTTTATAGCACACGCATTAACAAGCAAGATTTATTAGCAAGTCTAAAAGAAGCGATACATCAAGCACAAACAAATCAAGTAAAGGAGAGCAAATGATACCTAAAAACGAAGCGATAAAAAAGGGCGTAACAATCATAGATTCTAAGCAGTCTCACAACCAACTCTTAGAAACCCTTAAGGCAAATTTCCCGCAAGTCATTAAAGATAATCAAGTGGATTTAAAGGCTATCGCCACGCTTTTAGGGCTAAATGATAAGGCGGATATACAAGGCTATGAGCTAACATTCACTGGCAAAGGCTTGGCAAATGCCCTGTATAGCACCCCTACACAAAAGCTACTTACATTTGAGACAAGCTTTATCCCACCCCACAGCATAGAATCTGTCATTGCGAGGCAGTCGCAAAGCGACAACAAAGCAATCCAAAATATAGAATCCACTTGTCATACTGAGCCTTTAGGCGAAGTATCTAAAAGTCTAGAATCTAGCCCCCAAACTCCGCAAAACTTCATCATAAGAGGCGATAATTTAGACGCACTTAAAATCCTAAAATCCGCCTACACAGAAAAAATAAAAATGATTTACATTGATCCCCCCTACAATACAAAAAA
The DNA here is from genome assembly GCF_937906905.1 of uncultured Helicobacter sp. GTDB lineage: Bacteria > Campylobacterota > Campylobacteria > Campylobacterales > Helicobacteraceae > Helicobacter_B. The sequence goes on from NZ_CALERY010000031.1 coordinate 10,653, forward strand.
TGAAAATTTTATTTACCCCGATAATTTTAGGAAAGATTATCAAGCGATTTTACAAGAAGTAGGACTGCTTGAGATTGATGAAAATGGTGAAGAAAAAGAGAGTGAAACGCTAAAGTTTTTTAGAAATATACAAGGCTCACGCACACATAGTGGGTGGCTAGCCTTTATGCTCCCACGATTGAAACTTGCTAGAGATTTGCTTAAAGATGATGGCGTGATTTTCATAAGCATTGATGATAATGAGCAAGCAAATTTAAAGATTCTCTGTGATGAAATTTTTGGGGAAGAGAATTTTGTGGCGTGTATAGTTGCAGAATCTGCTCCAGCAGGAACACAAAGCTCTAATTTTATAGCACAGCAACATTCTTATTGCTTGGTATATGCAAAAACAATTTGCGATAATTCACTATCTAAAATAATGCTTACAGATTCTGAATTAACCAAAAAATATGCCGAAAAAGATGAGTATGGAGAATTCTATATTGAGCGATTGTGGAAGCGTGGAATTGGTGGAAGAAAAGAAGATGTGCCTTCACTACATTTTCCTGTTTATTTTGATGAAGCAAAAGATAAAATTTATATTGACGATGAAATTTCAGACCATAAAAATTTAATAAAAATAATCCCTTATCAATCTGTTGGCGTATTAGGCAGATGGACTTGGAGCAAAGAAAAAATGAAATCTGAAAAATATAAACTTATCGTCAAAAAAGTTAATGGTGAATACAAACTACATAAAAAACAATACAAACAAGATGAAATAGGAAAATTACCAAATTCAATAGTAAAAAGTGAAATCGCTAGAACAGAAATAGGCTCTCTTGAACTTAAAGAAATTATGGGCGCAAAAATTTTTGATTATCCAAAATCTGTAAAATTTCTTAAACACCTAATCAAAATATCCACAACAACCCCTAGCACTTCTGCGGGGGGGGGGGGGGAACTCTCGCCGCATAGCGTAGAATCTAGCAACGATAGCAAAGCGTCATTGCGAGGAAGCGAAGCGACCGAAGCAATCCACAATGCGGAATCTAAAAAGCTAGATTCTAGTAGCTTAGATTCTATGGATTGCCACGATTTTGCTAGTGCAAAATCTCGCAATGACGACAAAGCAGATTCTAAAGCACAAGCAGAATCCACAAGCAATTCTAAGATTTTGCAAGAGAAAGCACAAGGGGACAAGGCGGAAGCAGTTGAGATGAGAAATCGCGGTTTTCAAGGCGAAGGCGAAGGGAGTTACCTAAGCGGTAATGACCGAGCCGACAACGCAGAATCCGCGATTTATCGCTCAAATGCAACGCCTGAGATAATTTTAGACTTTTTCGCCGGCAGTGGCACAACCGCCCACGCCATAATGGAGCTAAACAAAGAAGATGGCGGCAATCGCAGATTTATCCTAGTCCAGCTTGATGAGCCTATAAATGAAGAGAAAAATAAAACCGCCTATGATTTTTGTAAAAACGAGATTAAAAGTCAAAATCCAGTGATAAGCGATATAACCATTGAGAGAGTAAAAAGAGCAAGTATAAAAGCGGATAAAAACTTTAGCGGCTTTAGTGTGCTATCCTTAAGTGATAAGCCAGAGCTTATCACAAATGAAAAAGGCACACTAAAACTACTAGATAGCACAATAAGCCCAAGAGATAAAGCCCTAAATCTAGCCTTACAAAGTGGCAAGCCCCTAGACAAACTGCTAGAATCTATCTTTGAAAACAAGCTTTATAAATGTGAAGATTGCTTATATGTAATAGTGTGTGATAAAGAAGTGCTAGAATATTTACGCAATACACAAAATGAATATATTTTCATTGATGCCTTTAGCGATATAAGCCTAGAAAGCTTTTTAAATTTGGATTCTAGCTTAAATGAGCGACTTAGAGTGGTGTATTAGACCTTGAAAGCCAAGGTCATATCCTGCTGCAAACTGATTATGTAAAATTTTATGCTACCATAAGCCCAAACAATTTCATCAAATATCAATCTCAAGGAATCACATGCTCCCTTTTAGCGATGAAGAGCTCTATGCACCCGTGCGAAGCTCGCTTGATCGCGTGCGCCCCATGCTGCTGCGCGATAGCGGGGATATCGAGCTAGTGCGCATCACAGATGGCAGGGTGTATGTGCGACTTCTGGGCGCGTGCAGTGGCTGCGGTGCGGCACATACCACGCTCAAAAATGGCGTAGAAAAGCGGCTGCGCCATGATATCCACCCAGAAATCCAAGTCTTCCAAGAGCTAGAGTCCTAATCGCAAAAGATCACAAGCCCTATTGGCAGCCCTAGAATCCAAACCCAGAATCTACATCAAAGGCAATATGTGCAGCAAATTCAAATCCAAAGTCTCCAAAAACGAAAGCTCATCGCAAAAGGCTTCAAAGCCTTGAGTGCGCGCGAGTTTGATAAAGCAGCGCATTATTTTGGCGAGGCACTTAGGCTAGATTCTAGCGACAAGCAGGCACGCATTGGTGTGCTTATCGCAGATATTGCGCAGGATTTCCCCAAAAAAGCCGAGCTCTTCACCGAGCTTTATCAAATTTTGCTTGCGTCATCACCTCGCTCCCAGCGCGAAAATATCCAAAACCAAATGCTTGATATTCTGCGCGAGTTTGACGAGAGTCTAGGCTACATTAGCCAGCTTACTGAAAAAGAAGAAAGCCTAGAATCCGAGCAGCTCAATGGTATCGCGTATAAAGATTTTGTCGCACTTTGCGAGAAGCAAGGGTTTAAGGAAGTGTTTGAAAATCTAATTTTTAGTAGCAAAATCATCTTCACCCAGCGCAGTGATTTTTATCAGTTTCTTAAAGACCTTATCGAGCATGGCTTTAAGCATATCGCGCTTGCCTATATCGAGGATATGCCTCAAATCGCCTACAACAGCGAGCTCCAAGACATGCTAAAAGACACACTCAAAGAAGATAACAAAAACTAAACCCCATGCAGCTCTACTACAAGCGCGATAACCAAACCCCACGCCCATCAAATCACAGCCAAACCACGCCAACCAGCGCAGCAGGAAGCGTGGGGGTGGATTGCGGGATTTTGGGGCTAGATTTTGTCAATTTGTGCGAAGAGGATATATTGCGCGTGCTTGCCATGCGTAATGATGAGCGTGTGGCGCGCTTCATGTATGCTAAATATATTAGCGAGAAAGCCCACAGAGAGTTTATCGCAAGCCTTGCCACGAATGCGCAGAGTAAATATTGGCTTTTCAAATATGGAGAAGTGCCACTAGGAGTAGGCTCGCTTAGCAGGATCTCACTTGCCAATAAGCATGCTTATATCGGTATCTATACCAACCCTTTTTTGAGCCCTGCGCAAAAACGCGATATCTATGCTAGAAGTGGGTTTAGCAGTGTGGGGGAGATGATTTTATGTGCGCTAGAATCTGGGGCTAGAGAGCTTGGGCTATGTGCGCTCTATCTAGAAGTGCTAGAATCCAACACGCATGCCAGGGCATTTTATCAGCGGCAAGGTTACAAACCACAAGGCAAGCTTGAGGGGTTTGTGCGCACTGCGCCAGATTCTAGCAAGACAGGCTCTAGTCAGCTAGATTCTAGCGCAAGCGATAATGCAAGTGCCAGCAAGCACGGAGGATTTGTAGATGTCCATATCTATGGCAAAAGACTAGACAACACACCAGAATCTAAAAGCCACCATTTGCCAGCCCCACTCCAGCACAACCCCAAAGCCTCTGCACCACTGCGCTCCACACCAAATCGCCCAATCCTTGTAGCAGAGATCTCTGCCAATCACAACCAGAATCTACAACTCGCCAAGCATACTATAAAAGCCGCCAAGCTCGCAGGTGCGGATTTCGTCAAGCTCCAAACCTACACGCCAGAGTGCCTAACCATACGAAGCGATAAATCCTACTTCCGTATAGATTCTGGCACACTCTGGGACGGACAGAGTCTCTATGATCTCTACAAGCAAGCCTACACGCCATTTGAGTGGCATAAGGAGCTTTTTGCCTATGCGCGCTCGCTTGGCGTGGGGATATTTAGCTCGCCATTTTCCCCAGCTGCACTTGAACTACTCGAGAATCTACACTGCCCGATGTATAAAATCGCAAGCTTTGAAATCACCGATACATCATTCATCTCGCTAGTTGCCAGCACGCAAAAGCCCATCATCATCTCCACAGGTGCAGCAAAACACGAGCAGATTTTAGACGCGCTAGAAGCCTGCCATAATGCTGGCAATCACGACATCACACTGCTACTTTGCACCAGTGCTTACCCTGCCCCACTAGAATCCGCCTGCTTGCGCGCTATGCCAGCGCTCGCACGCTATGGGGTGCGCTATGGGCTAAGCGACCATACGCAAGGCGATATATGCGCGCTACTTGCAAGCGCACTAGGGGCAAGCATGATTGAGAAACATTTCATCATCAAGCGCACACTTGGTGGCGTGGATAGTAGTTTTAGCATGGAGGCACGCGAGTTTGCTGCACTCGCACAAAAGATTCAAGACGCCGCACTCGCACTAGGAGATGGAGATTTAGACAAGCGACTAGAATCTAACTCCAGCGTGTTTGCACGCTCACTTTTCATCGTGGAGGATATCAAGCAAGGCGAGATTCTAACCGCACGCAATATCCGCTCAATCCGCCCAGCGCATGGACTGCCGCCAAAGCGTTTAGGCGAGATTCTAGGCAGAAAGGCTAGCAGGGATTTGCAAGTAGGTGAGCCACTGCGTGATGGGGATTTCGAGTAGGATATTTAGGATTTGCTAGCAACAAGAGCAAAACCAGCACACCGAGGGCACGATGTAAGCGTTTAGTCGCGCTGAAAATGGAGCAGGTAAGATTCTAGCTCCTGGAGGACATTATCCCACTGACCATACACATTTTGTGCAAACACCTCTCCCCCGCAAAATCCATTAAAGCGCGTTTTCCCAAGCTCCCCCCAGCGCCAGTCATAGCGCTTATATACAAGTGCTGCGCAAGGAATACCAAGCGCAATGGCAAGGTGAGCGACCACAGAATCCACACTCACAACAATATCCATAGAGCGGATAAGCTTAGCAGTATCATAGAAATCATGGAGCGTGTAGGTATGGAGCTCTAGGGCTTGATTTTCAAGCCATTGCGGTGATGGGCTACAAGAGTCTTGGTGCGACATAGCATGAAGCGCAGAATCTAGATTTGGCATCTTGATTGCCTTTACGCGCGTATCTGGTGCGATGATGGATTCTAGTGGCTCTGGCTGGAGCGAGTGCAAGCAAAATCGCAAGCCCTTTTTCGCACAGCTCTCAAAGCTCTCCAGCAGCTGCCCTAGCGGAATTGATTTGTGTTTGGCATAGGCGAAATTGGGATTAGAGTGAAAAAACACACCAATTTGCAAGGGCTTATCCCTAGAGACTTGCGAAGCTGGCATGCTTGCAAAATCAAGCATATGCTGCAAACTCGTCTGGCGTATGGTCTCTTGTGCAGAATCTAGCAACACACCAAAATCCATTTCATGAGTATCTTTATTAGAATCCATGCTAGATTCTGCCCCAGATTCTAGCTTCGATAAAGAAGCATGCTCAAAAATCCGCGCAAGATAAGTGGCATTATGTGCAAAATCATCGATAAGCGAAATCCCCAGCACATAAGGCAAGCTCGGGAGACTTATGCAGTAGTCAAAGTTATTAAACCACTCATTGACCACACAAAAACGCTTGGCAAAAAGCTGGCGTATAGGTGGCTGGACATAGAGATATTTCTCCTTGCATACCAGCATATCCACAAAGCGCGCAAACATAATCGTATCACCAAAACCCTGCTCGTGAAATATCAACACGCGCGCGTTTTTGATACACTCGCGGATTGCTGCAGGCTCTAGTAGCCCAGCAATATGGCGCTTGCTGACAAAAAACCGCGTATTATCCATTTCCTGCTTTGGCAACTTTAATCGCTCTTGATAGTAGCTAAACCCACGCTCAAACACCCCCACGCTTAGGAGCAGGTGTGCGTAGTTGATGACATATTCAAGCTTAGGGGAGATCATGTGGGCTTTTTGATACATGCGTTCAGCCTCACGACTTTTACCTGCATAGCGCAAAGCGTTTGCATAGTTGAAATAAAACTCTGCGCGCGAGTTATTGTAGGCATGATAAAGCTCTTCACTCTCGCCTAGTTCCCGTAGCCTTGGCGCAAAGTAAGGATCGAGACTCTTATACAGAGCTAACGCACAATCCATATCATCAATGAGTGTGTAGGTGTGCGCGAGATTGAACTGCGCCTCAAGGCTTGGGCAAGTCTTGTATAGTGCGATGGCTTGGGTATAAGAGCCAGCTTTAGCATAGAGATTAGCAAGATTATAGGCAGCTTGAGTGTCATTGGGCGAGAGCTTTAGGACTTCTTGGTAGAGAGCAATTGCATTTGGGGTATCATCGGCTTGGCTTAGGATTCTCGCTAGATTAAAATAAATGTCAGGATTAGCACTTGGTAGAAATGGCAAAAGCGTTAGTGCAGCGTTTTTTAGCTGACCGCCTTTACGCAAAAACTCGGAGAGATTGATTGCGATTGTCTCATCACTTGGAGCTAGGGTGCGGGCATTTGTGAGATACTCAATTGCTTTTGCCATATCTCCTAAATAGTAGAGACTCATCGCGCAAATAAACCATACTTGTGCAAGGAGTTTTACATTGATTTGCTCGCCATTTTGTGGGCTTTGGGTTGGATTTGGTGCTAGATTCTGGGGGGCTTGGGGATTTTGCGTGCTAGATGGCGAAGTATGCGGATTGCCTGGATTTACATGTGTGCTGGTGAGAAACTGCGTAGCAAGGGCAATGGCTTTAGCGTAGTCCTGCTGCTCGTAGGCTCGCACAAGAGCGGTGAAAATCTCAGCAAGTGCGGCGGGAAGCATACCCTACTCTATGTATCTAGTTGTATTGTGCATTGGACTGCGCCAGATGGCGCTGGGAGACTATTTGGCGTTTTCTTTGCGGTATTCGAGAATCATCGCATAGACTTCGTCTTTTAGGCGGAGCTTTTGCTTTTTGAGCACTTCTATCTCCATGGGTGCGAGTGGCTCAATCCCCTCTTCAGCATTTTTGATTTTTTGATCAAGATCATTATGCTCATCAAAAATCTTTTCAAAATGTGCGTTATTCATCTTTAGCGTGTGGATCTCATCGCGATACTCGTGAAACATGCTATCTCCTTATAGATTTGGATATGCCAGCAATTGTAACATGTTAAGCTTAAATTCTGGTTGCAAGCTTAACATGCAGGCAAGTCCCTAAGCTCCATGCTAGAGGTAAAGACTCCAAAGCCCATAAGACTAGCTTAGATCTTTTGCGCCTTTATCATATCTGCGATGAGAAATGCCAGCTCAATTGCCTGCGTGGCGTTTAGGCGCGGATCACACTGGGTGTGGTAGTTGCAGGCTAGCCCTTCTTCAGTGATTGCCTGCGATCCGCCGATACATTCTGTTACATTCTCACCCGTCATCTCCAAATGCACGCCTCCGGCATAGCTGCCATTTGCACGATGAATTGCAAAAAAGCTTTTCACCTCATCTAGCACGCTGTTAAAATCTCGCGTCTTATAGCCATTGGCTGCTTTAATCGTATTTCCATGCATAGGATCGCAGCTCCAGAGAATCTCTCGCCCCTCGCCGTTGATAGATTCTAGTAGAGCTGGGAAATTACGCTTGATGGTATCTGCGCCCATGCGCACGATGAGATTAAGCCGACCCGGGATATTATGGGGGTTTAGCTTATCGCAAAGCCCTAAAATCTCTTCTTTTGTCGCTGTTGGACCCACTTTCACGCCAAGCGGATTATGCACGCCTCGCAGAAACTCGACATGCGCCTCATCAAGCCCCCTAGTGCGCTCGCCAATCCAAAGCATATGCGCACTGCAGTCATACCACTGCCCTGTGAGTGAATCCTCACGACAGAGCTGCTCCTCATACTGCAGCACAAGCGCTTCATGACTGGTGTAAAACTCCGTCTCACGCAGCGTAGGTAGCGTGCTAGAATCTATCCCGCAGGCTTTCATAAAATCCAGCGCCTGGGTGATTCTACTAGCAAGCTCCTCATACTTTTGCCCAAAAGCATTATCTTTGACAAAGTTTAGATTCCACTTATGCACTTGGGCAAGATCGGCAAAGCCCCCTTGCGCAAAAGCACGCAAAAGGTTAAGCGTAGCAGCGCTTTGGTTATAGGCTTGCAAGAGACGGCGTGGATCATGTTCCCTAGATTCTGGCTCAAACTCCATGCCATTTATCATATCGCCTCGGTAGCTTGGCAGCTCCACACTACCATTAGATTCTACATCACTTGAGCGAGGTTTGGCAAACTGCCCCGCAATGCGCCCTACCTTCACGATTGGACAAGAAGCACCAAAGGTTAGAATCGCACCCATTTGAATAATGACCTTGAAAAGATCTCGAATATGCACAGCATTAAACTGCGAGAAACTCTCCGCACAATCTCCGCCCTGGAGCAAAAATGCCTCGCCCTTGCACGCTTGCGCTAGACGAGCCTGCAGCGCCCTAGCCTCTCCGGCAAACACTAGCGGAGGATAAGAGCCAAGCTCTTTTTCAATGGATTCTAGCTGGGCTTGGTCTGGGTAAATGGGGGATTGTTTAATAGGGAAGCTACGCCAAGAGTCTTTGCTCCATGCCAATGGAGCTGGGCTTGATAAAGTCGATGAAAAGCCATGCGGTGAATGCGCCATAAGAATCCTTAGAATCGTTGATAGAGTGCTTGTATTGTAGCATACAAATCCGCGCGATACTGCACAATAAGCGAGACAAACATCAGCGCAAACACTGCGATAACCATAGCGCGCACGAAGCCTACACCTTTCTTCAGTGCTAGTTTTGAGCCCATATAGCCTCCAAGCATATTGCAGACGATAAGCGGGAGGGCGAGCAGATAGAGCACGCTACCATTAAGGATAAATGCGATAAGAGAGCCAATCCCAGAGCCTAGGTTTATGAGTTTAGCATTACCGCTAGCATAGAGCAAATCCATACCAAGCACAAGATAGAATCCAAAGATAAGAAAACTCCCAGTCCCCGGTCCAAAATATCCATCATAAAATCCAATACTAAGTGTCAGTAGCGGAGTGATGATGAAAGTTTCTGTATGTGAGAAGTCGCTCCTACCAGCATGGAATTTGCGTGGGATAAGGGCGAGCAGCGCACTTAATGGCAGCAGAATCAAAATCACACTTTTTAGCGTGCTCTCTTTTGTAGCCACGACAACTTCAGAGCCGATATATGCCCCCACACTCGCGCATACCACGCCGATAGCTACGATACGCCAGAGGATTTTGCCATGAGCGATGAAATTTGCACTTGCCACTGCTGTGCCAAAGATGACTATACATTTATTTGTCCCAAGCGCTAGATGGGGTGGGATACCAGCGAGCAATAAACTAGGCGTAGAGATAAATCCACCACCCCCAGCGATAGAATCCACAAATGCCGCGATAAAAAATGCCATGCAAAGCGCACCAAATACTAGCGCCCAATGCTCCCCAAGATATGTGTGCATATACACGCCAATTTCTGCCATGCTCGACCTTTACCTAGATTCTGCTATAATCGCGGATTTTAGCGCCATTATGCTTAAACCCACGGCAAAGGAGCCCTAGTGAATAAAAGCACAATCATCGACGACAAACTTCTCTCCAAGCTTGAACGACTTGCAATGATTGATTTGGAGGAAGCACAAAAAGCAAAGGTCGCGGATAATCTCAATGAGATTTTGGGATTTATTGAAAATCTTAGTGCGGTGGATACGGATTCTATCTCACTAGAGAGCCATGCCAAAACCCCGCTACGCGATGATGTGCCACACGATTCAGGCATTGCTGGTGATGTCCTAGCGCATGCACCAAAAGCACAGGATAACTATTTCATCGTGCCTAAAATTATTGAATAAGCAGTTTAAATTCGTCGCTAGATTTGCCAGAATCTAGCCCACTAGCTACGCCAAGAATCCACCATAGCAGGATACAGCCCCATGCAAGATACAACAAGTTTCCATGACCACATAGAAATCATTGGAGCAAAAGAGCATAATCTCAAAAATATCCACCTAAAAATCCCCAAAAACAAGCTTGTCGTTTTTACTGGACTCTCCGGTAGTGGGAAATCAACGCTCGCATTTGATACGCTCTATGCCGAGGGACAGCGACGATATATCGAGTCGCTATCAAGCTATGCCAGGCAGTTTTTAGATCGTGTGGGCAAACCCGATGTCGATAAAATCAATGGACTCACCCCCGCCATAGCAATCGACCAAAAGACCACGAGTAAAAACCCGCGCTCCACTGTTGGCACAATCACTGAAATTTATGACTACTTGCGACTGCTGTATGCGCGCATAGGCAAGCAGCACTGCCATCTTTGTGGCAAGCCTATCTCATCGATGACTTCAAGCGATATTATCGCGCAGGTCCTAGCTCTCCCAGAAAATGCCAAAATGATGATTCTCGCCCCCATCGTGCGGGAGAAAAAAGGAAGCTTTGCCGATAAGATTCTCGAGCTTCGGCAAAAAGGCTTCGTGCGCGCATATATCGATGGTGTCATGGTGCGGCTCGATGAGGAAATAGCACTAAGCAAGACCAAAAAACACACCATAAAGCTCATTATCGATCGCTGCGTAAGTGCTCCAGAGAATCACACCAGAATCGCCCAAGCAGTTGAAAAAGCGCTTAAAGAATCTTTTGGCGAAGTAGAAATTGAATATAGCGTAGATGAGCAAAGCCACCTGGTGCATTATTCTGAGCATTTTGCGTGCTTTGACTGCAAGGTGAGCTTCGAACCACTCGAGCCACTAAGTTTTTCGTTTAACTCCCCAAAAGGCGCATGTGAGAGCTGCTCTGGGCTTGGGAGCAAATATAGCATTGATGTCAAAAAGATTCTAAACACCTCGCTCCCACTCGCAGATGGTGGGATTAAAGTAGTTTTTGGCTTTAATCGCAACTATTATGCCGAGCTTTTTCGAGCATTTTGCAAGCAAAGCGGAATCGATAGCAAAAAGAGCTTTGATGAGTTAAACGCAGCACAGCAAAGCTCGCTACTCTATGGCAATGCAGATGAAGTGGAGATTTTGTGGCGCAATAGCACACTAAAACGCCCATGGAAAGGGATTCTCCAAATCGCGTATGATATGTTTAAAGACGAGCGTGATTTGCACGACTACATGAGCGAGAAGCCCTGTGATGCGTGCGGGGGCAATCGACTCAAGCCAGAATCTTTAAGCGTCAAAATCGCTGGCTTAGGGCTTGGTGAGGTGATCGCTATGCCAATTGAAGAGAGCTATGCGTTTTTTGCCGATGATAAAAACTTCGCATATTTGAACGAGCAGCAGCGCTTCATTGCCACGCCGATTTTCAAAGAAATCATCGAGCGGCTGTTTTTCCTTGTCGATGTGGGGCTAGGCTATCTTACCTTGCGTCGTGATGCACGCACGATAAGCGGCGGAGAGAGCCAGAGAATCCGCATTGCCAGCCAGATTGGCAGCGGACTCACTGGTGTGATGTATGTGCTCGATGAGCCGAGTATCGGGCTGCATGAGCGCGATACGCTAAAGCTCATCAATACACTGCGTAATCTCCAGCAAAAGGGCAATAGCGTCATCGTTGTCGAGCATGATAGGGAGACAATCGCAAGCGCGGATTTCATCGTGGATATTGGACCAGGTGCTGGTAAAAATGGCGGGGAAGTCATCTATAGCGGCAATTTGGCAGGCATGTTAAAGGCAGACACACTCACAGCGGATTTTATCAACCGCAAACGAGATATCTCCTATCAGCACGATCGAGCACAAGAACAATGGCTGCATATCAAAAATGTCAGTATTAACAATATCAAAAACCTAAGCACTAAGATCCCGTTGGGAAATTTTGTGTGTGTAACAGGGGTTAGCGGTAGTGGGAAAAGCTCGCTGATACTCCAGACATTGCTACCTGTGGCACAAGAAATTCTCAATAATGCACGCAAGATCAAAAAATGCGATGGTGTAGAAATCATAGGGCTGGAGCATTTGGACAAGGTTATCTACCTTGATCAAAGCCCCATAGGTCGCACCCCTAGGAGCAACCCAGCCACCTACACAGGCACGATGGACGAAATCCGCACTCTCTTTGCCAATACCAAAGAAGCCAAGATTCTGGGCTTTGGCGTGTCGCGCTTTAGCTTCAATGTCAAAGGTGGGCGCTGTGAAAAATGCCAAGGCGAGGGGGAGATCCGCATAGAAATGCACTTCCTCCCAGATGTGCTAGTCAAATGCGATCTCTGCCATGGCGCGAAATATAATCCCCAAACCCTCCAAGTCAAATACCGCGACAAATCGATTGCAGATGTGCTGGAGATGAGCGTGGATAGCGCGTGCGAGTTTTTCGCCAAAATCCCCAAAATCCACCAGAAGCTAAAAACCCTGCAAGATGTAGGACTAGGCTATATCACGCTAGGGCAAAATGCCATCACGCTAAGTGGCGGGGAAGCACAGAGAATAAAACTCGCAAAAGAGCTTAGTCGCAAGGACACTGGGCGCACGCTTTATGTGCTTGATGAGCCCACCACTGGGCTGCATTTTGGCGATGTAGATCGACTCACAAAAGTGCTACATCATCTCGTCGAGCTTGGCAATAGCGTCATTGTCGTCGAACACAATCTCGATCTCATCAAAAATGCCGACTATATCATCGACATGGGACCAGAGGGCGGAGATAAAGGCGGGGAAGTGATATTTGCTGGCAGTGTGGCAGAGTGTGTGCAGGCTGCGAAAGATTCTCGAAGCTACACGGCAAAATTTTTAGCCAAAGAGTTAGAGGAGCAAAACAAGACATCAAGCTAGGCGTAGCTAAAGCAAGCTTCTTTAGAAATTTGCTTCGCTTGTTTTGGGCGAGCGGTGTGCGTGATTTTGCTAGTGCGAGTGGTGCTTGCACTGCTTGGCAGAGTGCGGATTCTTTAGCAATTCATTTGCGTTTGATGAGAATCTATTTTTATAAAAGTGGCTCATGTTGTGTATTTACAAGCTTCTAGGCAGATAATGACCGCGCTTTGCTTGGTGTTTAATCTATTTTGCCCTACAATCGCGGATACATTATTACAACATTATTACGACATTGGGAGTTGCTATGCGTTTGACTATGTGTGCGGTGCTGTTATTTGGGGTTTGCTTGGCGCAAGAAGTAGGTGTAGGCGTGGATTTGGGCATTGGGGATTCTCCTACGCCGCCTGTGGATATGAGTGAAGTGGATTCTGGTAAAGTCTCGCTTGTAGAGGGAGCAAACCTTACAGATATACTCCCTCGACCAAACACCGATGAAGCGGGCAACCACACGCCCACCGAGCATACAGAGCTGCTGCTGCTAGCTGGGAATAATAGCGGCAGAGAGAGTGTGTCTGATTTACTCTCTATTATGAGCCCTGAAGGGGGTGTTTTGACGCTTTGGGCTTTAGCGGTGGGGAATTGGGTGTGGGGGTATCCGCTGATAGATACCCTAGATTTTGGTGGGGCTAGGATTTGGCGGATTTTCACCAAAGCTAATGGCAGTGTGGCAATCCAAAATGCCAAGGAAGGCACCTGCCTAAGCGCGTATAGAAATGGCGTAATCCATAGCTACTGCAATATGGAAGATCCAGCGCAGCTGTGGAGGTTTAATTTCTTTGACAATCAAGCGGTGCAAATCCAAAATGTCGCCACCAAGCAATGCCTAGAGACACCGAGCAATCAAGCCACAAGATTTTTTAGCATTTTTCTCACAGACTGCGTGCAAGGTGGGCAGCTAAATAGCGATCAGCAGTGGTTTATCACCGCGCCGCCGCTTCAAGCAGGCGTAGTCTTTAGCACCGATGGCAGATAGATTGATACGACATTGACATAAGGGAGTGGCACAATGAAAATTATCGCGCTAATGCTACTAGGCATAAGCCTACTTTTTGGCAGGATTGAGGACTATGTCGTGGGGACTTGGAATCTACAAGGCTCTTCAGCTAGCACGGAGAATAAGTGGAATGTGAGTGTGAGGCAGCTCATCACAGGCGATAATCCTGTGAATATCCTAATGGTGCAAGAAGCCGGCAGAGTCCCTGCCACCGCTAGACCCACAGGCAGAGTGATCCAGCCCGGCGGTACGCCCATTGAGGAATACACTTGGGATTTAGGCACACGCTCACGACCAAATTCTGTGTTTATCTACTATGCCAATATTGATGTAGGGGCTAGGCGAGTGAATATGGCGATTGTGAGTGCTAGACAGGCGGAGGAAGTCTTTGTAATCCGTCAAGATAGGGTTGCGGCTGATGTTTCACGCCCTGCAATTGGCATTAGAATCGGTAATGATGTGTTTTTCAATATCCACGCATTAGCAAGTGGCGGCGGTGATGCCACTGCTTTAGTAACCGCCGTGCATGATGAGTTTATCACGCGCCCAGAGTTAAGCTGGATCATCGCTGGGGATTTTAACCGCGATCCTGCTAGCTTGCAATCTGGGCTTGATACAAGGATTACCAACCACATACACATCGTTACGCAAAATTCCGCCACGCATTTTAGTAGGGGGGCGGCAAATAGGATTTTGGACTATGCGGTTGTGGGGCGAAGCTCTGCTGATAGGAGGACACTTGCTCTGCCTACTATCACCGCGCTTTTGATGGCTGCTAGCGTGCGATCGCATTTAGCTTCAGATCATGTCCCTGTGCGATTTGGGAATTTCAAATAAGGAGTGGGTATGAAAAGATTCTTGCTTATTGCAGTGCTTGTATTGAGCGCGTATGCTGATGACCCGGAGCTGCCAGATTTTGTAGAATTTACCACGCCTGTGTCGATACGAAGTGCGTTTTCTGGGGATATTGTGGGCTTTGGGAAAGATAGGAATTGGACTATACGGGATATTCCTTTGACAGAGGATATGAGTAAAAATGACCCTTTTAAGGATTTTCATTTAGGGGCGGTGCAGTTTGTGCAGCTAGGCACGCAAGATGTCTGCCTAGCATTAGGCGAAGATGGATTATTTACACGCAAAAATTGTAATGAAGATTTGGATTCTAAAAAATATGAGACACTCTATACCATTATCCCCACAACCACACCCGCAGTGCAAATCCGCTCCTTTGTGCTGGATAAAAATGAGTGTATGACGGTGTTTAACAACCCTCAGCTCCCAAGGGGCAGGGGCATTGGAATCCGCCCTTGCGATGTGGATAGCCTTTTTTCTGTGGATTTGGATAATCTCTTTTTGCTCAATCCCCCTATCCGCGATGCAAGGCTTATTAACCCTTAAGCGATACAGGCTTTGTGTGTCGAGGTTAGTCAGGTGGGCTTCTGGCAAACTTTTCCGCCTTTTGTTAGAATATTTATCGCATATTCCTGGCGTAGTTTGTGCGCATAGGTCTATGTATATTTTACGCAAGGATAAAAATGATCACTAAAGAAAATCTAAAAGAAGTGCTAGAGCTTTTAAATTTCAAACCAAAAGGACAGCTCTACACAAAGACCATAAACTTCTACATAATGCAAGTAGATTTTACAAAGCAACAGCTTATCTACCCACAAGGCATAAAAATCAATGACACCACGACTTCCAACTTCTCTCACCCTGAAAATTTTGTCGTCTTTGAATGCGTGCATAGACTGCTAGAAAAAGGCTATAAAGCAGAGTCTTTAGAGCTAGAGCCGAGATGGCAGCTAGGCAGAGAAGCAAAAAGTGGCAAAGCTGATATTTTAGTGCGCGATAATAAAAACGCCCCCTATCTCATCATAGAGTGCAAAACCGCAGGAAGCGAGTTTAGCAAAGAGTGGGAGAGAATGCAAAATAATAAAGGCGGACAGCTTTTTAGCTATTTTCAGCAACAAAAAGCTACAAAATTCCTATGCCTTTACACCAGCGATTTAGAAGCAGAATCTAAAAATATCAAATATCAAAATTACATTATCCAAGCCTTTGATAATGACGAATACCTACAAGAAAACGAGCTAGAAAAATCCTATAAAAATGCCAATGGCGTGGAGGAGCTTTTTGAAGCGTGGAAAGAGAGCTATAAACTACAATCTTTCACACAAGGCATTTTTGAAAGCCAAGTAAATGCCTATAAGATTCTAGAGCTAACCCCCACTTTTTCTAATCTACAAGAGCTAAAAGAAGAGGGTAAATACCACGAGTTTGCCAAGATTTTACGCAAACATAATATTTCAGGCAAGGAAAACGCCTTTGACAAACTTGTAAATATTTTTCTATGTAAAATCTATGATGAAAGCTTTAATAAAAACAATCTTAAATTTGGCTATTTTGGCGTTATGGCAGATACTTATGCGAGTATGCAAGATAGGCTAATGCTCCTTTACAAAGAAGCGATGAGTGAATTTTTAGGCGAAGAAATTACCTTTGTCTCTAATGATGATATAGAAAAAGCCTTTAAAAAACTCCACGCAACAGATTTAAAAGCACAAATACAAAAGCATATCAAAGAGCTTAAATTCTACTCCAACAACGACTTTGCCTTTTTAGAAGTGCATAATAAAGAGCTATTTTTACAAAACGCCCTAGTGCTAAAAGAAATCATCGAGCTTTTTGCCCCCTACAAACTCACGCAAAATTCCACCAATCAATTCTTAGGCAATCTTTTTGAGCTTTTTTTACAAAAGGGTATGAAGCAAGATGAAGGGCAGTTTTTCACCCCGATTCAAATTTGTGAATTCATTATGTATGCCTTACCGCTAGATTCTATGCTAAGTTCTAAGCCTTTAAAAGTGCTTGACTTTGCTTGTGGAGCGGGACATTTTCTAAACACTTATGCAAACGAGCTTAAACGCTACGCCACGCAGGATTTACAAGAGCATTACAAACAAATCTATGGCATTGAGAAAGAATACCGCCTAAGTAAAGTCGCAAAAGTTTCTTCTGCTATGTATGGACAAAATGAAATCAATATCCTTTATGCAGACGCCCTTGCCACACACGAGCTAGAAAATCCCAAAACAGACAGCGGAAATAAGCAAAAATTGCAAATTGACAACCACAGCTTTGACCTACTTATCGCTAATCCCCCTTACTCTGTCAAGGGCTTTTTAGAGACCTTAAGTGCTAAATCCAAAAAGACCTACACACTTTTTACTAATGAGATAAATATAGAGACAAACAACGCCATTGAGTGCTTTTTCATAGAGAGGGCAAACCAGCTTTTAAGAGATAATGCCAAAGCCGCCATTATCCTACCAAGCTCGATTCTAAACAAAGATGGCATTTATAAAAGCACAAGAGAGATTTTGCTTATCAATTTTGACTTCATCGCTATCGTGGAGCTAGGCAGCGGGACTTTTGGAGCGACAGGCACAAATACCATTATTTTATTCTTACGCAAAAAGGACAGCTTCACACCAGAAAACGCAACCATTTCGCAAGATTATAGCAATATCAAAAACTACATAGAAAGCGGACATTTGTCACAAAATGAGCCTTATAAAGACTACATAAACGCATTTAATGCGTATTGTGATTTTAGGGGCTTTGATAAAGGGGAGTATGAGAGCTTTTTAAATGGAAGTTTAGAATCTCAACCAAATGGGTGGGCTGCGGGGTTTAGGGCGCAAAAGGATTTAGAATCTAGCTACAATTTAAGCAAAATGCCAAGTGAAACCAAAGACACAGAACAAAATATTGAAAGCTCCCAAAGCACAACACAGCTTTTAGAGCTAGATACCTTTAAAGAATACCACGCCGCCTTTAAAGAAACAAGCGAGTATAAAAAGCTGCTAGATTCTAAAGCCTTTCAAAGTTCTAAAGACAAAGACACCTTGATACACAACGCCTTTTTAGCCTACGCAAGAGCGATAGAAAAAGATAAATTACTCTATTTCTCTCTAGCTCTCAACCAAGCCCCTATCATCATCAAAGCCCCAAGTGATAGCAAAGAGCAGAAAAAATTCTTAGGCTATGAGTGGAGTAATCGCAAAGGCGATGAAGGGCTTAAAGAGCTACATAGTCCCTACCTTAGCCCCCTTTTTGAAAGGGATAATCCGCACAATCCAAACAAACTAGCCTACCTTATCCGCCAAGCGTTTTTAGAATCTTCTTCCCTGCAAGGCGAAACCCTCTCTCCGTCATTGCGAGGGAGCGAAGCGACCAAAGCAATCCACAATCAACAAGCAGATTCTAGTGTGGATTGCCACGAATTTGACAAGTCAAATTCTCGCAATGACAAAATCACTATCCCACAAGACTTAAGCCCCTATGCTTTTAAGGCAAAACTCATAGATATGCTAGACTTTAGCAAGGTGGATTTTAATAAGGCTATAAGCTTAAATCCTATCAATTCACAAGGCGAGTTTAACGCACAGAATCCTTTTGAAAATTGTAAATATGAGTTGGTAAAGTTAGAATCTGTTTGCAAAATGTATCAGCCACAAACCATTACGGGAAAAGAAATTTTAGAACAAGGACAATATAAAGTTTATGGTGCAAATGGCGTAATAGGATTTTACGATAAATATAATCACAAAGATGCTGAAGTAGCAATGACTTGCAGGGGTGCAACTTGCGGAACTATTAACTTTACAGAACCAGAATCTTGGATTACAGGTAATGCGATGATAATAACGCCATTAGAAAAAAACCTTATATTAAAAAAATTTTTAATTTATATTTTGCCGCTGTCAAACATAAAAAGCGTTATTACAGGTGCGGCTCAACCTCAAATCACAAGAACTAACCTATCGCAACTCAAAATCCCCCTACCGCCTTTGGATATTCAAAAGCAAATCGTAGCAGAGTGTGAAAAAGTAGAAGAGCAATATAACACCATAAGAATGAGCATAGAAAAATACCAAGAGTTAATTCGTGCGATTTTAGTCAAATGCGGCATTGCAGATTCTAGCCAGAGCGGTAGAGACTTCATCGCTTCCCTGCTAGATTCTATACAAGAGCTAGAATCTAAGCTAGATTTTT
>NZ_CALERY010000032.1 GCF_937906905.1 uncultured Helicobacter sp.
TTAGAGGGCTATTTGTGTTAAGCGTTTCCATAAAAACTCCTTAAAGCAAGAAATCTAAAGCCGCGATTATAGCAAAATCAAAAAAAAAAAACGCCCGTGCCCATAGCTTGCAAAGGTGGATTCTACAACTCCCAATCCACCAAGCAAACCAAACAAGCAACACAACATCTAAAAGCCCATAAATAGACTATAATGCTCGCTAGAATCTAGCTCACTCAATCCATAACACCCCATACCACGAAAGGATACCATGCGCACCGCAGATACCCCCACCGCAATAGACAAAGCCACAAAGCATAGCTCCAGCTCCTCCTGCAACTCTACTCCTGCCCACAACTCCACGCCCGCCCGAGCTGCTTCCCACACAGCTGGGCAAGTCGTCTTTCTCACAGGTGCTAGCTCTGGCATAGGCAAATCCACTGCTATCATGCTGCATAATGCAGGGCTCAAGGTCTATGCTGCGGCACGGCGTGTAGAGTGCATGCAGGATTTGCGCGCGCTTGGGATAGTGGTTTTGTATCTTGACTTGCTTAAAAATGAGTCGATAGAGGCGTGTGTGCAAGAAGTGCTGCGCCAAGAGGGGCGGATTGATGTTTTTGTCAGCAATGCTGGGTATGGATTTTATGGAGCGATTGAAGATGTCCCGCTGGAATCAGCAAGAGCGCAGCTTGATGTCAATCTCTTTGGCTTCGCGCGGCTTGTGCAGCTCATCGCCCCTAGTATGCGCGCGCAAAATCATGGCAAAATCATCGCTATAAGCTCCATAGCTGGGCGCGTCTGGACGCCGTTTGGCGGCTGGTATCATGCTAGTAAATACGCGCTAGAGGGGCTATGCGATAGTCTGCGGCTGGAGCTAAAGCCCTTTGGGATTGATGTGATCCTCATCGAGCCAGGAGGTATTAAGACGGATTGGGGGGTCATCGCTGCTAGGCATTTGCGAGAGATTAGCAGTAATGGTGCGTATGCGAAATCCTGCGAGAAATATGCACGCGCCTTGCACCAAACCTATCAAGGCAGCTCCCTCTCATCTCCTGATACTATCGCGCGAACCATTATCACTGCGATTCACGCCAAACGCCCGAAAACTCGCTATCTCGTTGGGTTTATGGCGCGCCCCATGCTCTATGCTAGGCGTGTGCTTGGCGATAGGCTGTTTGATAGGCTTATCGCGTTTGCTTGGGGCAGGAGCTGGTAGGCGGCAAGGAGGTGAGATAAAGGTGGATCTGGCTTGCTGGCTGGCTTGGCTGTGTTTGCGCAAAATGCAGGCTAGAATCCACTCTGGCAGTATCTACTCTCCTAGAATCGTATCCCACAGCGGCAAAATCGCTTGCTTGCTAAATCGCTGTGCCACAATCTGTGCCGCAGTCCTGCCAAAGCTCGCGCGCTTAGTCTCATCGCCCATAAGCTCAAGCACCCTGTGAGCAAAGCCCTGCAAATCTCCGTTCTCTACGAGATACCCGCTGCTTCCATGCTCGATAATATCGCTAGGTCCTGTTTTGACATCAAACGCCACGGCGGGCAGTCCATAGCTAGCAGACTCCAGTAGCACCATAGGCAATGCCTCAAAATGGCTGCTCATCACAAACATGCTTGCTGCGAGATATTCACTCCCTATATCGCTTGTGAAAGGCTTGAGCTTGATTGTGTCCTGCAGACCAAGCTCGGTGATTTTGGATTCTAGCTCTTGCTGCATGCTGCCACTGCCGATGATTACCAGCTCCCAGCCCTGCGCACACTCATGCTGCTGCACCAGCGCCCAGATCTCCACCAATCGCAAAAACCCTTTCTGCCCTACTAGCCGCCCTACTGCGATGACACGGCGCTGGGTGAGATCTGCTTGGCGAGTGGGGAGTGTGGGGAGGAAATTTGGGATAATACTGATGTCATCGTGGATTTGCTGCCATGCTGAAAGCTCTTTGCCCGAAAGCAAGATGAGCTTATCAAAGCGTGCGAAATTTTTGACCTTGCGTGCGGAGAATCTAGGGGCGTTTAGGTGGCTAATCCTATAGTAAAGTGGGGTGGATTCTGGGGTGGATTTGGAGCGGGGCGGGAGATACCAGCCGTCATTTGCGATGACGATGTCAGGGGCGGTTTGCATGATAAATCTGTCGATTTTGCGGCTAATGAGTGTGCGGTGAAGCAGATTGACAAAAAGCTTGGCGAAAAGATTCTTGCTCCATGGATTTATGTGTGAAAATGCGCGAAGCTTGACCCTAGAGCAAAGCTCGTAGGGGGGGGGGCAGCATGGACTTGATAAAAGCTTGCAATTATGACTTCATAGCCACGATTGCTTAGGGCGTTAGCAAGATTGACACATACTCGCTCTGCGCCGCCTGTTACGGTGATGTCTTTTAGTGTGATGAGAATTTTTGTCATAAGTGCTCCTTGGTATTTATCGAGGGGCAATTATAGCTAAATATACGCAAGTCTCCCGCCATTATCGCGCAGCGCACCTTGCACACATGCCGCAGAATCTAGCTAAAATCCTGCGATAAGAGAGTGCGCTGGACTTAGAGCGTGATTTAGTAGATATTTAGGTATTTTTCTGCACAATGCACGGCTATGTGGCGTAAGGAGTGGCAGATGAAAATGCAAAGATATGTCAAAGTCTATGCGATAGTGTGCGTGGCTCTATGCTCTATCGCTCTAGCAGATGAGCCTAAAAAGCGCGGCTCTCACGCACAAATAGCCATACAATCCACAGGGCTATGGCACTTTAGCGCCAATGCTAGCACCTCTGGCTTGCATGAGGCGTTGTTCGCAAGCTATGACTACACGACGAGGCTTGGCTTGGGCTTTGGGCTTAGTGCCACAGGTGGCGGAAGCGTGGGGAGTCTTGATAACTATATGGTGCAAGGCATGCAAGATCTCACAAGCGTGCCACCGGTGGGGGATATTAACTTGCTTATAGATTTGGGGATTTATAGTGGGTATCACTTGATACGCCGCAGCTATGATAAGCCCTTGTATCTTGGCACCGGGCTAAAAATCCTAGAGTATGGCAATATCGTGGCAAATACAACCACCGCTCCTATTGTCGCAGTGTATATGCCTATCGAGCTACGCGGCGAGCTACGAGTCTCTCCAGCCCTAGAGCTAGAATATCTCCTAGCCTATGATATAGCACTTGAGCAATCCACTATGATTGCCACTAAGGCACTTCCTCTAAGCAGTAGCTATGGCTTGCGGCTGCATTTTGGAGGGAGATTGTATGCCTCGCCGAGGTTGTATTTCTTTGGGACATTTGTGGCGGAGTATTATGGGTTTGGGGCTTCGCCTGGCATTCTTGTGGGCAATCCTAATCAAACCGATACGCCCGGACTCAAGCCCGGCGCAGAAGCTGTGCTGTCTTATCCGCAGTCTAATCTGGGCTATGTCGGCGTGCGATTGGGTATAGGGTATTAGGAGGTAATGATGAGAACTATACTACAAGGTTTAATACTTGTGATTGCTTGCAGCGCGAGCTACGCAGAGGGGCTGATTTACAAAGGTGGATTCTACTCATCACTAGGATTTTACACAGGCTACTATCACTATGGCGAAATAGGCAGGGACTCTAGCCGTGTTATGCGTATGGATACGGCGATGTTTGGGCTTAGTGGGCAGCTTGGCAATATCACTAGCTTTGGGCTAAAGCTTGAGGGCACGGCTCGGTTTAACTACGCACTAGGGGTCTATACAGGGGGGATTTTAGACACAGACAATGATAGCAGAAATGGGCGCAAGCTCCAGCAGCCCACAGGCGCTATCGCTGGCGATGTGGAGCTAAAGGTGGGCTATGATTTCTTGCATTTTTTGCCTGCAAGCTCGCTCTTTTTCCAAAGTGGTGCGGGCTACCACGCAAATCGCACGGAAGTTATCCCTATGACAAGATTTCAAGGCTATTTCTATCTCCCCATAGAGCTTGAGGGGCATAGTCAAATCTCACAAAATCTAGCCATAAGCTATGGCGGAGGCTATCGCTACCTAATCTTTGGCAACCACTTCTCCGCAAGCACTCGCTATGGATTTACTGATGATTATAGTGTCTTGCAGCACGATGGCTTTGGTGCTTTGGCATATATCGGGGCAAACTTTTTGACAAAAGACGGGGGCATGCGATCTGTGCGGCTTGTGTATGAATACTGGAGCATAGAAGCAGCAGATGCTATGAGAACGACAAGTATCTACACAGGCAAGGAGACCGCTCTGTATGAGCCCAAAAACAGCACACATAGGGTGTTTTTGCAATATAGCTTTGGGTTTTAACACAAGGATTCTAGCATGCTAGAATCTAAGGGGTGTGGATTGAGGCGTGCCTATACTGCCGCAAGTGATATCACAAAAGATATTTTCACGCACGCGCTTTTTCTCCAGCGAATATCGATATTTACAAGATTGTGTGTGCAGAAGCTTGTTTGCGTATGATTGCGGATAGAATCTCTGTGGGGTTATAAGTATTGCATTGTAGGCAATGGGGAAGCGCGAGTGGAGCGTATGTAATTGGATTTGGAGGCTTTGTGAAATCGCGCGTTGTTAAAATGTAGTCTTTGCTGGATTCTGCTTAGATTCTATTTATGACTAGACTTTGAGTGATTATTTAGAATCTAAGATGTAGCATATTTAGTGTGGGATTATGGAATTTTTGCGTGCGGTTTTTTGGAGTGAAAATAAAAACATTATAATGCTATATGACACAAATAAGAGATTTTCTATTGCCCCTGTTGCTTTCACGCTTCCATTTTCTCCAAAATGTATTTTAAAAATTTTAAATTTTATTCTGTTTTTCCAAATAGCTTTCGATCGCTTGATGTGCATAATAACGCGAACATATACAAGTCATAATCATAGTAAAAACAACAATGCAGATATTATAACAAAAATATTTACTTGAATATGAGAAAAAACAAGACAGCAAAGATAATAAAATAGAGTTTCTAAAAAAGCCATAAGATACATTTTTCCAAAATAGTTTTGTATCATTTCTCGTAATTGCCAGTATATGATTTAGCAATTTGTCTTTGTGCTTGTTGCTAAGTTTATTATATAAAACGAAGTGTTTCTTGCTAAGATAATTAATAACAGGATTTTCAAATTTTTCCCAAATAAATTGTTCGACAAATTTAATCAATGAGGCAGAAGTAAAACCAAAAATACCAGATAAAATGATAATTAATGACATAAAAATAATACTATTATTTTCTAACAAAGAAATATCATAGCCAAGCAAAAAATATATTGCAATTACAAATAAAAATCCCGGTGCAAATCTTGCACAGAGATTGTAAGAGCCAAAAAGTTGCCTAAAATCATTCATACGATTCTACCTTATCATAAAATGGCAGTGGTTCTGCGGTTATCCAACCCTCTCTTTGTGGCACATTACCATTGCGGTGTCGTTTCGTGCTTCCTTGTGTAGCAATAACCTTGCATCCCCTGCGAATAAAAGCATTAATAACCACTCTTCTAGGGTGTCTGTCATCATCTTTCCCAGCCGAAACAAAGGCAACAATTGAGTTTTTCTTGTTAGTATTTTTATTGCCTATAAATTTATTTAAGATAGACGGGCTGACATTTCTTCTGCTTCCGTGATGTGGAATTTGGATAAAGCTTAAACTTTTAGAAATATTTATATTTTGACTTAAGGCATAGTTATGGGCATTTTGCAATGCTTCGTTTCCAGCATCTCCTGTTAAAAGTATCCCCCTCCCATCTAAATTAGCATAAAGAATAACACTGCTTTCATTCTCTTCACTTGTTTTGCCTTTTTCTTTGTTATATTCTTTTAAAGTTTCTATATTCATATTTTCTGCAACATTAATGCAAACTTCTCTCATTGATTCTAGAATACTTGTTTGTTTAGAATCTTCTATTGAAATTTCCTTCGTTTTATTAGAGTTTGGTATAAGATCGTATAAGTGCCAATCTTTGTTTGGAGATAAAACTTGAAAAACACCAATTTGACACCCTTCATAAGGTTCTTTTATCTCGATTTCTTTTTGCGTGGCAATTGTTTCTAATTTCCTAGCATATTGATAATATTTCTGTTCAAACCTTTCACGCATACTATCAGTTGTGGTTCTTTTATCCCTTTTAAAATTATTACTTGGATTATCAATAAACTTGATGATTTGATCAATATAACACCAAGGTCTATGTATCCATAACTCCTTTACTTTTAGATTCTCTAATATTTCAGTTAAACCTGATGCATGATCTTTATCGGGATGGGTATTGACAACATAATCCACGCAATCTGTCTTATAATATTTTTGGATATGCTTAACCAAAGCACCCCCAGATTCTTTTGTCCCCCCATCAATAATCATCACCTTTTGTTTGTTTCTACCCCAATCGCCCTGCCACCATCTCAATGCGATTGCATCTCCACTATTGTTTCCGTTGCCAACAGGTAAAAAATCTATTTCATAATTCACTTAATATGCCTTTATTCATAAATATTGTTTGTGATGTAGCATTATAGCACACTACTTTTCAACAATTTCTATCTCATCGTTTGTGAGATTGTAGAGTGTATAGACTAAAGAGTCATTTTGAGATTCTAACTTGCTTGTGTCAAGGGCGGAATCTTTTGCTTTAGATTCTAGGATTTTATCTACACATTTTACAATTTCATCACACAGGGGCTTATTAGATTCTGTGATTTTGGGGAGTTTTTCTATAAATTGTTTTATCCACCTTAAAGCACCGCTACCTAAACCTGAAGCGCTTTGCTTCATATAAAAAGTGAGCCTAGGGTCTAGCACCGCATATAGATATTTATCATTTCGTGGGATAAAATAGCAAATTTGTTAGACTTTTTACTCCAAAAAGCACTCTAGCTTTATTACCCCCATAAATGCTTAAGTGTGCAAAAACCTATCCCTATATTTGCTAAAAGATTCTAGCTCACTCTCACTTGGGCTATGAGCATTTGATAAGAAATCTTCTAGGGGGATAGGCGTGTAAGTCATTGTAGCTTCTCTTTTAAAAGCTCATTGACACGAGCGGGGTTTGCGCCTTTGCTTGCTTTCATCACCTGCCCTACAAAAAAGCCTAGAAGCTTATCCTTGCCGCTTTTAAATTCTGCGACTTTATCAGGGTTGGCACTTAGCACAGAATCTATGGCAGCTAGGATTGCGCCATCGTCATTGACTTGTGCTAATCCCATAGATTCTATGAGAGAATCCACATCGCCGCCGCGTTGCTCCACAAGCACATCTAGGATTTCTTTGCCACTTTTTCCGCTGATTTTGCTCTCATCTATGCGTTTAACTAGTGTGGCGAGTGTGGCAGAATCTATCCCGCAAGTTTGCAGGGTGTTTTCGCCCTTTAGCCGCCCTAGAAGCTCTGTTGTCAGCCAAGTGAGAGAGCCTTTGGCACTTGCACCAAGCTCTAGCATAGATTCAAAGTATTTTGTTAGCTCTAGGCTAGAAGTCAGCACACCTGCATCATAGGGCTTAATGCCAAAGTTCTTGACATATCTTTGTGCTTTTTCATCGGGCATTTCTGGGATTTGCTTGCCCTGTGTCATCAACTCTTCATCAATAAACACAGGCAGTAAATCTGGGTCTGGGAAGTAGCGATAATCTGCCGCTTCTTCCTTGCCACGCATTGAGCGAGTTACGCCTTTTGCGGTGTCAAAAAGGCGAGTTTCTTGCACGACTTGCTCTTCATATTTGCCATCTTCCCACGCTTCAATCTGCCGCTCCACTTCGTATTCTATGGCTTTTTGGATAAATTTAAAGGAGTTTAGATTTTTAATCTCTACTCTTGTATAAAGCCTAGAATCTCCACTAGGGCGGATAGAGACATTGGCATCACAGCGGAAGCTCCCTTCTTGCATATTGGCATCACTAATGCCTAAAAATCGCACGATGGAATGCAGTTTCTTAAGATAAGCAATGGCTTCATCACTACTTCGCATATCCGGCTCACTTACAATTTCTAAAAGCGGCGTGCAAGCGCGGTTTAAATCCACTTTTGAATACTCGCTTTCGTGGATATTTTTGCCCGCATCTTCTTCTAGGTGAGCGCGAGTAACGCCGATAGTCTTTTGCTCCCCATTTACTTCAATCTCAATCTCCCCACGCCCTATAATTGGGATCTCAAATTGGCTGATTTGATAGGCTTTGGGCAAATCGGGGTAGAAGTAGTTTTTACGCGCAAATATGGAGTTTTGGTTGATTGTGGCATTGATTGCTGTGCCAAAGCTAATCGCCTTTTTGACCGCTTCGCGATTTAGCACAGGCAATGCACCGGGCAGTCCCAAGCAAGTGGGGCAGACATTTTTGTTTGGCTCTTGCCCAAAGCTTGTGGCACAGGAGCAGAAAATCTTTGTGGCGGTGTTTAGCTGGACATGGACTTCAAGCCCGATAATTGTTTCGTAAGCTGACATCGATACTCCTTATTTTTTGCTCTGGTTTTTTGTCTTTGGGCTAGATTCTGGCGCAGTGATAATCCCAAAGCTAAGCTTCTCTATCTCACTATGGGCTTTGATGTAAGCATTAAGCGTGGCGAGATCGAGCGTGCGGATTTGATCAAGCTCCTTTTGGCTAAACCCTACCCCAAGCCCCACATAATAGTCGCTAAAAGCGCGTGTAAGCCGCTGTGAAAGCGTCTCGCTCCCTAGTGGCTCGCTCCCTAGGAGAAACTTTTTTGCCGCGTCAAGCTCGGCTTGTGTCGCGCCGTTTTTGACAAACCCTACAATCGTTTGCTTGACTACTGCTATGGCTTCATCTTGGGATTCTAGCTTGGTTTGGAGATAGCCGCTTGTGTAGGAAGTATATGTGCTTGGATAAAAGCGGATATACGCCCCATAGGCAAGCCCACGCTTCACGCGCACTTCTTCCAAGATCCTTGAGCCAAAGCCCCCAGATCCTAGGATAAATGCAGCCACCCTAGCCAGATAGCGCTCTTTGGCAAGATCGCCCACATACAATGGCGAGCCGAAGTAAATATATGCTTGCTGGGTAGGAGCATAGTCGCTTTTACTCTCTGGATTCTCGCGCACTTGAAATGTGGGCTTCTCATAGGGCTGCCCTTGCGGAAGATGGGAGAGCATAGAATCTAGCGCACGCGTGATCTCCTCTAGCTCCACATCGCCACCGATGATAATGATAAGCCGCTTAAGCTGGAGGGCATCAGCATAAGCTTGCTTGATATCCTTTAGGCTAAGGCGCTCGATGTCTTCCTTGCTCCCGAGCTTGCTTTGTGCTAGTGGCGTGCCAGCAAACAGCACAGAATCTAGCAGCTCTTCAGCACGATAATCATAGTCATTTTGGTTTGCGAGGATTCTAGCGATTATGGCAGTTTTAGCCTTTTTGAGCTCGGCGGCAGTGAAATTTGGGTCTTTGACAAGCTCGCCCAACAACACCAATGCAGAATCCCTCGCCTCACTTAAAAAATCCAAGCCAAAGCTAAGGGTCTGTAAGCCACTTGATACATCAAGCGAGATCGCCTCGCGCTCCAATGCCTCGGCAAAGCCAACATTCCCGCGCGATTTACTTCCGCGATTTAAGAGCTCTTCAAGTAATGCGGATCGACCGATAAGTGCGCCATCTTGCACATTACCAGCACCCTGGAATATCAAGCGAACTTTGCCAGCAGGGATAAGTGCGGATCGCTCATAAATGACAGGGATTTCCACGCCCGCAATTTTAGTAGAAATCAGTGTGGTTTCTTTTCCCATAAGCACTCCTATGACAAGAGATAGTAAGATGATTGAGATTGAGATTCTCGCACGCATCAAAACCGCTCCAAAATCTCATACGCTGTGTTGCGTTTAGCCGGTAGCTCGCCTATGTCTTTGATAAGGGCTATCATCTGCTCTTGGTTCATCGCATTGCGCGCCCCTGCGGCGGCTACAACATTTTCTTCCATCATCGTGCTACCTAGGTCATTTGCGCCAAAGAGCAGTGCTAGCTGCCCTATATGGCTGCCTTGCGTTACCCAGCTGCTTTGGATATTGGGGATATTATCTAGGTAGAGCCTAGAGCAAGCAAGCAGGCGCAAGTAGCGATTAGAGCTAGCCTTTTTCATATCGGGGAACTCCTGCTGCAAGGGTGTGTTATCTGGCTGAAAGCTCCATAAAATAAAGGCGCGAAATCCCCCTGTCTCATCTTGCAGATCGCGCACCCTGTGCCAATGCTCGATAATGTCATCATCATTATCCACACTGCCAAACATCATTGTCGCAGTAGATTTAATGCCTAGCTTATGGGCTTGTCTATGCACCTCTATCCACTCGCTAGAATCCAACTTTTTAGGCGCGATAATATCACGCACCCTATCGCTTAAAATCTCCGCGCCAGCCCCAGGTATTGAGCTTAGTCCAGCGGCTTTAAGGCGTGCTAGCACTTCTGGGATAGAGAGCTTAGAGACTTTGGCGATGTAGTTAATCTCAATGGCAGAAAAGCCGTGGATAGTGATTTGGGGATATTTCTGCGCGATATGAGAGACAAGCTCTTCATAATAATCAATTTTAAGCTTTGGATGCACGCCCCCTTGGAAGAGGATCTGCGTGCCACCGATGGCTAGAAGCTCTTCAATCTTTGTATCAATCTCTTCAAAGCTCAAAATATACTGCCCCTCTTCACCAAGCCTACGCTTAAAGGCGCAAAATTTGCAATCCACCCAGCAGATATTGGTGTAATTGATATTGCGATCGACGATAAATGTCGTGATTTTATTAGGGTGGAACACGGACTTGACTTGGCTTGCCATTTTGCCTAGCTCACGGAGACTGGCGTGCTGCATAAGATCTTTTATCTCGCTTTGACTATATCGCTTTACCATATTCTCTCCTTAGTATTATGTCGTTAGATTCTTAGCTTGCCAAACCCCCTATAACTCTCGCTCCTCGCTAGAATCTAGTCCCCATAGAAAATTCAAAGCTTGAAGTATAGTCGCCTGGCTTTTGATTGAAACGCTTAATGGGGAAAATCAGCACTAGCGGTCCCATGGGCGAGATCCACTCCACTGCCACGCCTACTGATGCGCGCCACTCTAGGGCGTGATTGCCCGTGCCGATGATCCCATAGTCTTTAAAATCCGCCACACCATTTGTTTGTTTGAAAGTCAAAAATCCATAATCCGCAAAGAGCGCCAAGCGCATTTTCGCCGCTTCTAAAATCCCATAACTTAGCTCAAGCGAGTTTGCAAACATGCCATCGCCGCCCACCCAGAGCCCATCGGCATTGCGCGGAGTGATAGAGCCAGCACGGAATCCGCGAATCGTCGTAACACCCCCCATGTAGAATGTCCCATTAAGCGGCAAAAAGTCCTCTCTATCAAAGCGAAAGAGATAGCCGCCTTGCGCCTTGTAGCGCGCGATTAAGTCAATCCCAAGAAGCGATCGCAGATGATAATAGAGCCCAAGCTTGGCATAGGCTTTGACATTGCGCACCGTGCCTCCAAGCCCAGCAAACTGCGCGTAGGCGGAGGCGATTATGCCGTTTTTGGGGAAGTAGTAGTCATCGGTATTGTCATAGTTGATAGTTGGTGTGATTGATGAAGTGATGGGCAAGTGGTTGTCTTTATCCCACAAGCCACGCCTAGTTACTTCTACCATACAATCATCTTTATCGCTAGGCTTGCAATCAGGGCGAGCAGGGTCTTTAATCTTATCGGTAAAAATCTGATCTTTTGATGAGTAAAATTGCTCATACAAATTGCTTGTAAAATCATAAGTCTTTACAATGTTAATGTCATAGCCCAAGCTTACACGTAAAGTGGGCGTGAGCAGGCGCCCAGCATTTAGACTAAATCCACCGCTTTGCTCGATGTAGATGTAGTTGATGTAGTAGTTCCCATAGATACTGCCAGAAGTGGAGAATTTGGAGTCAAAGATTCTGGGGTTTGTGAGCGAGATATTCCCGGAGAATTGGCGACCATTGTATTTGCGTGTCTGCCCGTAGTAGTTGAAGTTATAGCTCTGTCCTGTCCCCGTGGAGATATTAGCATAAATACTCCCGCTCTGCCCCGTGCCAAAGAGATTGCGCTCTGCCACAGAGCCATTGATCATAAGCCCACCATAGCTTCCATAGCCCAGTCCAAACTGCAGCTGCCCTGTGCGCCCCTCGGTTACACTTACAAGCAAGTCCATAGTATCTTCGCTTACGCGCTTTTCATCAATTTTGACATTGTCAAAAAAGCCTAAGCGTTGCAGAGCATTTTGGGATTCTGCAATTTTGGTTAAGCTGTATTCATCGCCCGGTGCTAGCAGAATCTCGCGGCGGATAATCCTATCGCCTGTGCGGGTGTTCCCAGAAATTAGCACATCTCCGATACGCACCTTACTCCCAGAATCTATGTGATAAAGCACAGTAACTTCGGCATTTGCCTCATCTTTATCCAAATCTGGGCGCACCTGGGCAAAGGCATAGCCTTTATCTGCGATGAGACGCTTTAGTGTTTGTGCATCTGCGCGCAAATCTTCAATATTAAATATCTCTTTTTTCTGCACTTTTAGGGCTTTTTGCAAGGTTTCTAGGGAGATGATGTCTGGGTTATTGAGATTTATCCGTATATCTTTTACGCGATATTGCACGCCTTCTTTAATCGTGTAGTAGAGCTGGGCAGAGAGATTGTTAAAATTCGCACTTAGAAAAGGTGCAGACACGCTTGCGTCCAAAAAACCATTTCGCATATAGACATCTTGGATTCTAAGACTATCATATTCAAGCTCTTGGAGCTTGAGCTTGCCGTCATTGAGCCCCCACATCCAGCCCATGAAATCGCGCTGCTTATTGGCGCTTAGGGATTCTAGCTTGGAGACACTAAGCTTCTCTCGCCCATCATAGTGGGCTTTACGGATAAGAATATTATCCCCGCGATTGACATTAAAGATGATTGCATACGCATCAGCATTGTCAGTTTTAGTAAGCTCTTCTTGCACGACTGATCCGTAGTAGCCTTGAAATTCAAGCATGTTTTTAAGCACTTCTTTGGCACGCTCGATTTTCTGCTCATCAAATGTCTCACCCTTTTTGATTCCCATTTGGGTTATGAGTGTTTGTTTCTCTTGATCGCTGCCATAGCCCTTGATCTCGACACTCGCCACGCGCGGCTTCTCGGTGAAATAAAACACCAATACCCCATTATCAAAACCCACCACAATGTCTTTAAAATAGCCTTGATTATAAAATGCGCGCACTGCAGAATCTACCGCACTAGATTCTAGCTCATCGCCGGGCTTTATCTGGGAAATCTCACTAGCAAGCATGGGGGAGAGAGACTGCAAGCCTTCATATTCAATCGATGTGATTTTCGCACATAGCGCACCTGTCGCTACACTCGCAGTAACAATAGCACAAGCACACAGGCGTTTTATGAACTGGTATAACAAAAGCTTCCCTTGCAAAAAGTTCTCTTGAGAGTAAATAAGCGCGCATTATAGCCAAATAAAGGTAGCATTGGCTTAAATGGCAATTCTAGCATGGAGACACGACATGCGCCAGATACACACAGGGCTGTTTGATTTGGGATACCAAATCCTTGCAGAATCTGCAAGCATGGATTCTAGCGGTTTGTAATAATCTCTGGGGAAAGGTCATGTAGCTCCAAGCGCTTACGCGCAAAATCCTCATATACACCCTTACCGAGATTGGCATACGGATCGATACTAAGTCCGCCTCGTGGGAGAAATTTTCCCCACACTTCGATGTAGTGCGGCGCTAGGAGCTTATTGAGATCTTTTAGAATCACATTTACACAATCCTCATGAAATGCGCCGTGATTGCGGAAGCTAAACAAATAGAGCTTGAGCGATTTAGATTCTACGATACGAGAATCTGGGATATAGCTGATGTAGAGCGTAGCAAAATCTGGCTGACCTGTGATAGGACAGAGCGAAGTGAATTCTGGGCAATTGAATTTCACAAAATACGCCATATCTGGGTGGGGGTTTGGGATAGCCTCCAGCACCTGTGGCGCATAGGTATGCTCATAGGTCGTGGGCGCACCAAGAGCATGGAGAGTGCTGTGATTAGAGCTGGAGCTGGATTCTGGGGAGTCTTTGAGGTCTGCTAGCATGCAATATCCTTATAAGTTTGGCTAGATTCTAGGGTAAATTCTTGTAAATTGGCACGCAGATTCTCGCTTCTTACGATTTAGCGCTATCAATGTCTGCCCACTTTTGCGCGATACGCACGGCATTTGTCGCCGCACCCACACGGATTTGATCCGCCACACACCAAAGATGGAGAATCTTATCATCAAAATTATCTTGACGGATTCTGCCCACATAGGTGTGATTAGTATCAGTGGCGATTGAGGGCATAGGGTAGGATTTTTCCTTTGGCTCATCAAGAAGCACAATATTTGGCGCAGATTCTAGCACTTCTCGTGCTGCGCTCGCGCTCACACTGCTTTCAAATGCAATTGTGATAGACTCGCTATGGCTGCGAAGCACAGGCACACGCACACAAGTAGCACTAATAGGAAAGCTGGCGTGCATGATTTTGTGTGTTTCATTGATCATTTTCATTTCTT
This sequence comes from uncultured Helicobacter sp., assembly GCF_937906905.1. Taxonomy (GTDB): domain Bacteria; phylum Campylobacterota; class Campylobacteria; order Campylobacterales; family Helicobacteraceae; genus Helicobacter_B. The sequence continues at coordinate 14,473 of NZ_CALERY010000032.1, forward strand.
CCTTGGTGTAGTCATTATCAAGGAATACATCAATATGCGGGATAACATTAAGCGCCAGGCGGTGGGCAAACACCTCTGGCTCGCAAGATTCTAGCTCAAATGCAAAAAACTTCTGCATCTGCATGATAAGCTCTTCCATACCACGCTTGCCTGCACCACTTGCGGCTTGATAGGTGCTCACATCTACACGCCTAATCCCAAAAGCTTTATGCAGTGGTGCTAGAACTTGCACCATTTGGATAGTCGAGCAATTTGGGTTGGCGATAATATTGCGCTTAGCGTGCATAATATCAGCGGGATTGACCTCGGGGACGACAAGAGGGACACCCTCTTGCATGCGAAAAAAGCTTGTATTATCAATAACAATCGCGCCAGAATCCGCCGCAACCTGCGCGAATCGCTCGCTCACACTCCCACCTGCAGAGAAAAATACAATATCAATATCATGCTCTTTGAAAACCTCATCGCTTGTAACAAGCACGGGCACTTCCTCCCCTCCTATCTCCACGCATTTGCCAAGACTATTTGCACTTGCTAGGGGCAAAATGCTTTTTACCGGGAAGCGCTCCTCCTCGAGAATTTTGATAATCTCCTCGCCCACTGCGCCTGTGGCACCGACAATTGCGATATTGTATTGCTTCATAGATTCTCCTTATCTTAGGTTTTGGAGTAGATTCTTAGGCGTGTTGTATTTGATACGCAGGCTAGTTACGCTCTTTGTAATCTGTATAGGAAAACGACTTTAACAGCGTGAATGTGCCATTTTCGATGACCCCCAGGCTAGGGAGTGGCACGCCATTGAAAGTAGTGTTTTTCACAATTGTGTAATGCAGCATATCTTCGAATATAATCCTATCACCCACGCACAATGGGCTATCAAAGCTAAAATCCCCGATAATATCCCCTGATAGGCAAGTCGGTCCGCCGAAGCGATAGCGATATGCGCCTACCTTTTTATTTTTATCCCTTTCATGCCATTCGCCTTTATCTGGCTCAATTTCCCCGCTTGCTTTGCTGATTTTAGCGAGACTTGGGCGATATGGCATTTCTAAGCAATCTGGCATATGTGCGCTCGCGCTTGTGTCTAGGATTGCGATTTGTCCATCATTTTCCACGATGTCAATTACTTCTGCGAGCAAAAATCCACACTGCCAGCCAACCGCCTCTCCTGGCTCAAGAAAAAGCTCGATAGCATCAGCAGTAGAGGCATTGGCGCAATGTGTAGCGCGAAACTCTTTTAGCAACGAGATAAGATGATCTACATCATAATCCGCGCGCGTAATATGATGTCCGCCGCCAAAATTTATCCACTGCATTTGTGGAATATAGGCGCCAAAATGCTTTTGTATATGTGTCAGTGTGCGCTCCAATGCGTAAGAATCTTGCTCGCAATGTGTATGAAAATGCAAGCCACTAATACCGCTAAGACCATGAGATTCTACACCTTTTTGAAATTGATCAGGCGTAATGCCAAGCCGACTTTTGGGAGCACATGGGTTATAAATGGCTGGGGTAACTTCACTATACAGCGGATTGACACGCAAGCCCATGGAAATAGGGCTAAGTCCTAGCGCCTTAAGCTGCTTGTTTTTCTCCTCGATTGTGGGCTTGTGGGCTTGAAACTGCGCAAAAGAGTTAAAAATAATATGCGTGGCAATTGGCAAAAGCGCAGTGATCTCCTCAGGCTTAAAAGCTGGAGAAAATACACATACATCTTTGGCACTCTCGCGCCCACCGATCTCCTCAAAACCAAGCCGCGCCTCATAGATACCACTTGCTGCACTGCCACTTAAGATTTGCCTGACATTCTGGAATCTACGCCAAAACGCATAGCCCTTAAGCGCTAGCAAAATTTTCGCACCACTCTCTTGCTGCACACGATTTAAAATAGCCAAATTAGAATCTAGCTTGTGAGACTCCAGGATATAGCAAGGAGAAGGGAGCGAGAAGTAATCGATAGCACGCATGCTTGGAGAATCTATTTCAGCATGAAGTTTTTAATCACGCGTTCGACATCAAGCGGATTAGACTTGGAGATAAAATCGTTGGCTTTAAGAGACATTGCCATTTCTTCATTACTGCTCCCACTCATCGAAGAATTCACGACAATTGGGATATGCGCGGTGGCTGCATGATTTTTAACCTGCTTAATGACCTCAAAGCCACTGGCTTCAGGCATTTCTAAGTCAGTAATAATAAGCCCTATACGGCTAACATCTGTCGTGGGGGCAAAGAGATGATCAAGTAGCTTCTTACCATTGAGAAAATCATGATGCACCACACCAATACGATCAAGGATAATGCGCATAGTCTTTAGCACGCTTGGGCTATCATCAGCTAGCAAAACTTCTTTGTTTGTGTGGATACGCGAAACTTTTTGAAGATCCTCCTCTTTCTCTTTCTCGATCCATGGGAAAACATCTACAAGCATTTTTTCAATATCTACCACCTGCACCAAGCGCCCATCAAAATATCTCGTGCGGCTCACAAGCTTGCTTGTTGGGTTTCCGCCCACAGCGCCAGTGCTCTGCTCGATTTCTGTCCATTTTTTACTTAGAATCCTATCAGCTTCATAAACACGCACACCAATAGTCCAGCGAGAAAACTCACAAATCATCACAATATCGTCTTCGCCATCTTGCTGGATTTTGTAGGGGCGAAGATCTTTTGTTTTATTGTTACTATCGTAGTAGAACCATTTGCGCATGTCAATCAGTGGAATGGTAAGCTCGCGAATAGTGATAAGCCCCTCGACAAGAGAACTCGGCTCATGGCTCACAATCGTAACTACGCCACGATACTTCACGACTTCACGGATTTTAAACACATTTACAGCATAAAGATCGCGCCCTTTCTCCAGACGGAAGCACAGAAGTTGAAGTTCGTTATTTTTATGGAGATTGGTAACTTGATCGACTTGAGATAAATTTGACATGCGCCACCCTCTAAACTATTGATTGAGTTTGGCAAATCATAGCATAAAAGCCCTTGATTAGGTTTAAAATTGCTTTAAAAAGGCTTTAAGATTCTTGGCTGCTTGGCGGATCCGCTTCTCGTTTTCTATGAGGGCGATACGCACATAGCCCTCGCCTTTCTCGCCAAAACCCACGCCCGGACTCACGGCAATTTTAGCCTCCTGCAAAAGCCGCTTGGAAAATTCCATACTTCCCAAATGCGCGCACTGCCTGGGTAGCGATGCCCAAATAAACATACTCGCACGACTTTTTTGCAACTCCCAGCCAGCCTCGCCAAAAGCTTGGGCTAGCACTTCCATACGCTTTTCATAAGTGCGTGCAATATCCTGCACACACTGCTGTGGTCCATTAAGCGCGATTGTAGAGGCTACTTGCATGGGTGTATAGATCCCATAATCTAGCCAGCTTTTAATTTTCTGCAGCGCATCAATCATCTTCGTATTCCCCACGACAAACCCCACACGCCAACCCGCCATATTGTAGCTTTTGCTAAGTGTGTAGGTTTCTACCGCCACATCTAGTGCGCCTTCGACTTCCATGATAGAGGGCGCTTGATACCCATCAAAACTCAAATCTGCATAGGCAATATCGCTAATAATATAAAACCGCTCTTTCTTTGCCATTGCTACTAGTCGCTCATAGAAATCTTTATACACAACCACAGCCGTAGGATTATGCGGAAAATTTACCACGACGAATTTTGGTTTGGGAAAAGATTCTCGCAAGGCATTTTCAAGCTGGGCAAAAAAGCTCTCTACACAAAGCTCGCTTTTCTCATTCCACTCAAGACCAAAGCGCACAACATTTGCTCCACTTAGCACGAACGCATAGTAGTGGATAGGATAGGCTGGATCTGGGATAACCGCGCTATCGCCCGGGCTTGTGATTGCCTGCACGAGATGAACATACCCCTCCTTGCTCCCCATAGTTACGCAAGCTTGAGTATTTGGATCAAGAGTGATCCCGTATTTACGCGCATACCAATCACAAATCGCCACGCGTAGTTTGTAGATTCCTTTACTCACTGAATAGCCATGATTTTTTGGCTTTCTGGCACTCTCACAGAGCTTGTCGATAATATGTTCAGGCGTGGGACCATCGGGATTGCCCATGGAGAAATCAATCGCATCTTCGCCATTTTGGCGCATAGAGAGCTTAATCTCATTGATCGCAGCAAACACATATTTTGGCAAGCGCTTAATTTTGTCAAAGCTTATCTCATCAAACATAATCCACTCCTTTATATCCCATATCTCCGTGTTTCCCCCATGCTTTCATGCCATATAGGCTATGCAGTCCTACCCGACTAGCATGCACATCAAGGCTTAAAGCCTACTTCGATCTGCTTAATCGTGCCTGGATTCTCAGCGTCTGTTATCATAACAAAGGCACTCGCAGAATCTAGCCGCACAGAAAATTCAGCCCTTGGGCTTTGCTCAATGATTGTTTGAACGATTTGCAAATTTGTATCATAGCCCACGATTCGCGGAATCCACTTGGCATTTGCTATGATTTTCAGCGATCCACCACCCTTTGGGACACTAAGCCAATACTGCCCACTCACCTCACGCAAAGAGAGCGACTCGCTAGCATTTATTGCGCGCGCGTTAAAAAGCCGTATATCACGCACTTGAATTGTATAGCTCCAGTCATTGACTGCCTTTCGCCCCATATCCTGCAGCACAAACCCTCGCTTCTCAAGCTCTTGGAGGAGCACAATAGGATCAAGCGCGTGTTCTGTAACAAGTGAGTAGGAAATGCTAGAGAGCCCATCAACTTTGCTGGCTTGAGAAAGCATGAAATATGAATATCCCATAGATGAAAGCAGTGCATTCATCGTGTAGCTTAGCGCAGGGACCGAGGTTTTAGACTTAAATGTTACGCTCAACTCCATGGGGCTTGGGAATTTGAGCAAAAGCAAGCCATTATTCTTTAGCGCATAAACAACCGCACCAACATTTAAAGCGCCATTGCCCAGGTAGAATCGCGACTGATTTGCAAAAATACTATTGATGAAATTCTTGTTTTGCGTATAGGACTGGGGACCGATAAGCTCTTGGATTTTGTCCTCAAGCACATCTGCACAAGCCACCCCTGCCACTAGTGCAACACTGCATATAAGCCTATGGAGCTTTGTCATCATCTCACCTGTTCCGCCAAGCGTTTGTAGGTTTGTGGGTCGATTTTCTTAAAGCCATTATCTGGCTCATAGATGAAATACAGCGGATAGTTGCTCTTAGGAAATGTGAAAGGGCTGCCATTCATAGTGAGACTAAAATTACTATGCCCAAATGCCAATAGCCAGCGGTGATTGTCAGTTTTTATCGAGTAGGTGTCGCTGGTAACACCTTGGTATTTTCTACGATTAGTATCAAGGTCGATAATATCAAACCACAACATGATATCCGTCGTAATCGCCATGGTATTATCAGCCCTAGATTCTGTATCGGGACTGGCAGAAGTGGATTCTAGTGTGCTAGATTGAGCAGGGCTTGCCGCAGAATCTTTGGTATCTGGAATCTTTTGGGATTGCGCATCTGGCGTAGAGTCTATCCCAGAATCTACCGAGATGGATTCTGGTGTGCTAGATTCTGCACTAGAATCCTGAGGAGCCCCTTGAGCCGCCTTCTCCGCTTGAATGCTTTCCTCTCCTGCTTGAATCTCCGTAGCAGAATCTTGGGTAGAATCCTTGGCATTAGAAGCGTATTTGCTCGCGATATTTTGATACACGAGATAAAGTAAAATTACAATCACTACGCTCACTAGCGTAATATAGAATTTCTGTTTGGAATTTGCTTGCTTTTTACGCTCATCAATCGCATCATAGCGCTGCTTTTGTGTATCAAGACTTAGGTCTTGCACCTGCACGCTTTTCTCCACCTGCTCGGGCTGGGCTGAATGATTATTATGATAGTCATCATAGGCTTTTAGCACTCCAGAGAGATCGAGCTTATACTCACGCTCTAGAATCTGCACAAACCCTACCAAATGCACACGCTGTGTGTGCTCGAACTGCAAATCAAGGATATCTTGGAGTCTGGAAGTGGAGATTTTAGTCTGCTTGGCAATTTCTTTTACACCAATTTGCCTAAGCTTTTGAAGACTTTCTTCTAAGAGAGCTTTATCCATCATATCGCCTTTGTATTGGAGTCTAAATACGCCATGAGAATGCCCGCTGCGACGCTGACATTAAGCGAATCGAAATTATTATGCATTTGAATAGCAAGTATTTTATCGAGTTTTTTTGCAATTTTGTCATACAATCCTTGGGATTCTTCACCAAGAAACAATGCCCACTTCTGGCTTGGCACAAACTCCGCCACATTCTCCCCACCCATATCCGCCCCATAAAGGCAAAACCCCGCCCCTTGCAAATCGTTCATATAAGCCAGAACATTATCCACCACGCAAAATGGCATGGCAAACATCGCGCCAGAAGAAGCACGCAAGATCTGCTCGATTTTGGGAGATTTGATATGTGAGATAATGACTGCCTGCACACCAAGCGCATAGGCACTGCGGAAAATCGCGCCAATATTTCCCACATCACTCATTCCGCAAAGCACGAGAATCCGCTGAAACTGCTTCATACTAGCAAATGGGGTGGATTCTAGCGGTGTGATACGCGCGAAGAAGCCTTGATGATTACCGCCGCGGGCTAGAGCCTGGGCTTTTTTACTATCAAGACGCAAAATCGGCTTATCAAGCTTTCTCATCTGGGAAAATACCTTTGGCTCGATTTCTTTAGCGAGATAGAACTCCTCTATATACTGCGGATAGTGTGCAAGCGCATAAAGCACAATTTGCTTGCCATAGATAATCATCGCCTGCCTTTTTGTTTGCTTGTGTTTTGATATGGATTCTTGGGTGTGAAAGTGCTAGCGGATTCTGGCGCAGATTCTTGTTGGATTAGATTCTGGTAGATATGCTTGGTATCCATACCTGTAAGTCTGGATAGGAGCTTGGCTTTGTGCTTTGGCGGGAGTGGGAGTTCTGCTATGTCGTTTTCATAGAGCGTGAGAGATAGCATTGGCGCATGGGGCTGGAGAACTAGCGTCCATTCGCCTTGGATATTGCGTGATGAGAGCATGACAAGCACTTCTTTAGGCGTGCCACGGGCGTGGTATTGGTGGGCTTTGGTAAGCTCTTTTGTCGCAATAAGCATAGAATCTGGTGCGAGTTTATCAAGCAAACGGAGAGATTCCAGCAAGCGGTGCGGGCTTTCATACATGATGATAGGAGGACTAGACTCTTGGGCTTTATGACTGGATTTTGCGCTAGAATCCAGCAAGCGTAGAATCTGCTCCTCACGCTCTTGTTGCTTGTGTGCCAAAAATCCGCCAAACACAAACCCTTGCGAGCTAATCCCACCATGAGCAAAAGCCGTAATAAGCGCGCATGCTCCCGGTAGCACATCATAGACAATTTCATGCTTGACACAATATTCCACAAGCCTAGCACCCGGATCGCAAACACAAGGCATGCCTGCATCACTTATATAGATGACATTGTCGGCAAAAAACTCCGGAGTGATAGTGGAGAAAAATTCAGTCTCATTGTGCGAGTGCAATGAGATAAAGCGCTTTGTCATAGGATCAAGACTAAATCTAGCAGAATCCAAATTCGCACAGCCTTGATCGCTAGATTCTGGGCTAGACCCCAGATCCACAGCACACAAAACACGCGAAAACCGATCATATAAAAGCGTGTAAAGCCTTTTGGCAACCCTAGTATCTTCGCAAAGCACTATATCTGCCTGCGCCAGGGCTTCCAAACTCCTTAGGGTAATGTCTTTGAGATTGCCTAGAGGGGTTGGGACAAGCAGTAGCACAGAAGTGTTATTTTAGGTTGTATTTTTGGCGGAATTTCTCGACTCGCCCTGTCGCATCAGCGATTTTATCGCTACCTGTGTAGAATGGGTGGCAGAAGCTCGAAATATCAATGCGAAGTTCTTTTTTTGTGCTAAGCACTTCTATTTGTTTGCCACTTGTTACGCACGTTACCTTGCACGGGACATATTCTGGGTGAATGCCTTTTTTCATGGTGATACCCCTTTATATAGAAAATAAGTCCGCGATTCTAGCGCACTTAGACTTAAAAAAACTATAAACCCCGCGCGATACTCGAGGCAAAGCTTTGGAAAAATATCTCGCTTGCTTCTTGAATAGATAGGTGGATTGCCTGGGGATTGCCTGCTTGTTGATTTGAGCTAGCGGTGCTAGAGTCTACTTGTATGCTAATACTATCTCCTAGCACTTCTCCTAGCAGCACACAAGGGATATTATGCCTCTGTGCTAGCTCTTGTAGCTGCGCAAAATCGCTTGTCTCCACCACTACACAGCTTTGTGTCTGGCTAAAAAGCATTTCACGCTTGGGCAGGGTGATTTGCGCCTCACAGCCCAGCCTACTAAGGATAGACATCTTTGCCAAAGCTATGCCTAAGCCCCCTTCGCCCACTTCTTTTGCGCTAAGGATAAGTCTGCTCCCAATCCCTTCTAGCAGCAGTCCCCAGAGTCGCTTCTCTTGCGCTAGATCGATTTGGGGCGAGTCGCCACTTGGGACAATCTCGCCCCCCAAATGCGCCCCAAACGCGCCCATCTGCACAAGCTTTTCCAGCACACTCCCCCCAAAATCCTCGCCTATCTCTCCTAGCAGGGCGATTTTGCTCCCCTTTTTTGTGAAAGCAGAGTCGATGATAGCTTGCGGATCGCTCGCTAGCCCCACGCTCACAATCGTTGGCGTGGGATAAATATCAGTAGAGTCTGTTTGGTTATAGAGTGAGACATTGCCGCTTACCACAGGGGTTTGCAGCACTTCGCACGCCTCTTTAATGCCCTCGCAGCTCTCTTTAAACTGCCACATCACTTCTGGGTTGTTTGGGTTGCCAAAGTTTAGGCAGTCGCTTATCGCTAGGGGTTTTATGCCCCTTGTGGCGCATTTTCTCCCCGCTCTAGCTACGGCGATTTTCGCCCCTTCTCTTGGGTTTAGGTAGCAGTAGCGCACAGGCGCATGGATAGCCGCTCCAAGAGCTACGCCATTTTCTTTTATGCGGATTACACTGCCTTCGCCTTGCCCTGCGGCGATAAGCGTGTTTGTCTGCACGCTGCTGTCGTATTGGCTATAAATCCACTCTTTATCGCAAATATCAATACTCCCTAGTAGAATCCGCGCGATGTCTGTAAGGCTATGTCGCGCTGTGTGGTGCTGCAAGGATTCTAGGGGGTTTTTCGCTCGTGCTTGCGCGATGTAGGCAGGCTCTTTGGTGGGGAGTTGCAGCACAGGGGCATTTTCTGTGATGGGGGCGATGGGGATATGCGCTACCTTTTGCTCCCCCCAAAATAGCTCCATATCGCCACTTTGCGTAACTTCCCCAATCACTTCGCAATCAAGCTCCCACTTTGCAAAAATCGCTTTAATCTTTTCTTCCGCGCCCTTTTTAGCGCAAATGAGCATTCTCTCTTGGGACTCGCTAAGCATAAGCTCATAGGCGTTCATAGCCTTTTCACGCATAGGGACTTTATCTAGGTAAAGGCGCATTCCGCTGCCACTTCGCCCAGCCATCTCAAAGCTAGAGCTAGTAAGCCCAGCTGCGCCCATATCTTGGATACCGATGATTAGATCTTGTGTAAAAAGCTCTAAACAGGCTTCAAGTAAAAGCTTTTGCGTGAATGGATCGCCCACTTGCACCGTTGGGCGCAGGCTTTTAGAATCCTCACTAAAAGAGTCGCTGCTCATCACCGCTCCGCCTAAGCCATCGCGCCCTGTTTTGCTCCCTACATAAAGCACTGGGTTGCCATTGCCTTGTGCTTTGGCGTAGAAAATCTCTTGTGCTTTGGCAATCCCTAAACAAAAGGCATTGACCAAAATATTGCCATTGTAGCAAGGCTCAAAGTTTGTTTCTCCGCCAATAGTTGGCACGCCCATACAATTCCCATAGCCGCCAATCCCAGCCACCACGCCTTTAAGCAAGGATTTATGCTTTCGCCCTACTTCATCATCGCTCCAAATCTCACCAAAGCGGATAGAATCTAGGCTTGCCACTGGACGCGCCCCCATTGTGAAAATATCGCGCATAATCCCGCCCACACCTGTTGCCGCTCCAGCATAAGGCTCGATGAAGCTAGGGTGGTTGTGGGACTCGACCTTAAACACTGCTGCATAGCCCCCGCCTATGTCAATCACACCGGCATTTTCGCCCGGACCTTGAATGACCCAAGGCGCGCTTGTGGGGAAGCCTTTTAGGTAGATTCTGCTTGATTTGTAGCTGCAATGCTCGCTCCACATCGCTGAGAAAATCCCAAGCTCCACGAGGTTTGGCTCTCGCCCCAAAATCGCTAGAATCTGCTTGTAGTCATCATTGGAGAGTTTGTGCGCTTGCAATGCGCTTGGCATATCGTGTATGGCAAAAGTTTTATCCATTGAGAATCCTTAAAAAAGTGCTGTGATATAGACGATAGATTGGCATTGTAGCAATTGATTCTTTGTATTTGTATTAAGCTTATCTGTAAGGTTTATTAAAGGTTTATCAATTACAATATACTTTTTTGAGTCGCAAGAGCCCCCATTACCCAAATACCCCAAATACCTTAGGAGAGAGAATGAAGTATATTAAGTTTTTCAAAGAGCTCAATAATAAAGATGTCCCGCTCGTTGGTGGCAAGAATGCTAGCATTGGTGAGATGTTCCAAGAGCTTGTCCCTGTTGGGATTAAGGTGCCAAATGGCTTTGCTATCACAAGTGATGCATATTGGTATCTTTTGGATTCTGGGGGGATTCGGCAGAAAATTATCGATCTGCTCGCAGGTGTTGATGTAACAGAAATTGATGTGCTTAAAACTCGCTCAAAGCAGATCCGTGAGCTGATCTTTGGCACACCATTGCCGACAGATTTGCGCGATGAGATTTTTGAAGCATATAAGATCCTAAGTGAAGAGTATGGTATGACTTATGCCGATGTGGCTGTGCGCAGCTCTGCTACTGCGGAGGACTTGCCAGATGCGAGCTTTGCAGGGCAGCAGGATACTTATCTAAGCGTAAAGGGGCAGACAGATTTGGTGCATTATATTAAATCCTGCTTTGCCTCGCTTTTTACCGATAGGGCAGTGAGCTACCGCGCTTCTAGGGGGTTTGATCACTTTAAAGTTGCGCTATCTGTGGGCGTGCAGAAAATGGTGCGAGCCGATAAAGGCAGTGCTGGGGTGATGTTTTCTATCGATACAGAAACAGGCTTTAAAGATGCAGTGTTTATCACTTCTAGCTGGGGGCTAGGTGAAAATGTCGTGGGGGGGACGGTGAATCCTGATGAATTCTATGTCTTTAAACCCACGCTTAAAGAGGGCAAACGCCCCATTATTAAGCGGCAGCTAGGACATAAACATCAAAAAATGGTCTATGCCACGCCCGGTGATCCACACCCCACCAAAAATATCCAAACCACCCAAGAAGAAATGCGCACCTTTTCTATCACTGATGCAGATATTTTGACTCTCGCGCGTTATGCCATAAAGATTGAAGAGCATTACACAAAAGAAGCAGGCGAGTATCGCCCTATGGATATGGAGTGGTCTAAAGATGGCGAGAGTGGGGAGATATTTATCGTGCAGGCTCGCCCAGAAACCGTGCAGAGTCAAAAGAGCAAAAATGGCTGTGCGCAAAAGCTAGAGAAATTCCGCTTCAAAGATAGGAGTGCCGAGCGAGAGGTAATCCTAACGGGGCGTGCGATTGGCGGGAAAATTGGACACGGAAAGGTGCGGATTATCAACGATTTAGAGCATATGAATACCTTTAAAGAAGGTGAAATCCTTGTAACAGACAATACCGACCCGGATTGGGAGCCAGCGATGAAAAAGGCAGCCGCAGTCATCACCAACCGCGGTGGGCGCACCTGCCACGCTGCTATTGTAGCTAGGGAAATTGGCGTGCCTGCCATTGTGGGAGCAGTGGGCGCGACTGATAGGCTCTATACAGGAATGGAAATCACCGCTTCGTGTGCTGAGGGGGAAGAGGGCTATATCTATGCTGGAATCCACCCATTTGAGATTGAAAGTATCCAGCTTGACAATCTGGGCGACACCAAAACAAAAATCTACATGAACATCGGCAACCCAGAGAAAGCCTTTGGATTTTCACAACTGCCAAATGATGGGGTGGGGCTTGCGCGTATGGAGCATATTATCCTAAACCAAATCAAAGCTCACCCGCTTGCCCTGCTTGATTTGCAAAATGGTAAAAAAGACATAAAGGATAGGGAAGAGATAGAGAAGCTGATCTCTGGCTATGAGAGTCCTAAGGACTTTTTCATCAAAAAAATCGCTGAAGGTATGGGAATGATCTCTGCGGCGTTTTATCCTAAGCCTGTGATTGTGCGTGTGAGTGATTTTAAATCCAATGAATACCGCGGTATGATTGGTGGGCTAGCTTATGAGCCTTTAGAAGAAAACCCAATGCTTGGCTATCGTGGGGCTAGCCGCTACTACTCCGATCTCTATCGCACGGCATTTGAATGGGAATGCGAGGCTCTTAGCATGGTGCGAGAAGAAATGGGACTGACAAATATGAAAGTGATGGTGCCATTTCTTCGCACGCCAGAAGAAGGGAAAAAGGTGCTTGAGATTATGCGCCGTAATGGGCTAGAATCTGGCAAAAATGGTTTAGAAATCTATGTGATGTGTGAGCTTCCTGTGAATGTGATTTTGGCAGATGATTTCCTAAGTATGTTTGATGGATTCTCCATTGGCTCAAATGATCTTACGCAGCTTACTCTTGGGGTAGATAGAGATGGGCAGCTTGTGAGCCATATCTTTGATGAGCGCAATCCTGCTATGCTCGAGATGTTTAAGCGTGCTATTGCTGCGTGTAAAAAGCACAATAAATATTGCGGGATCTGTGGGCAAGCTCCTAGTGATTACCCAGAGATAGCGGAGTTTTTGGTGAAAGAGGGCATTAGCTCTATTTCGCTAAATCCGGATTCTGTGGTGGCGACTTGGACAAGAATTGCCGATCTGGAAAAGACCTTGAAATAAGGCATAACCATGTGGGCACAAGCTTTGGTTAGAAAAAAATTAGATTTTCATGGCGCATTGTTGAGCATAATACTAGTGGGCAGCATGCTCCTAGGGTGTGGTGGTGTGCAGTATGTGGATAATGCGGATTCTAGGGAATACTCTTCTTTAGGGATTGATTACCACGATTTGGAGAAAGCAGCGGGTGATAATATCAAATCGCTCTTAGGGAGTGGCTATGTGCGCTCACTAGCAGGTTTAGAAAAGCCAAAGGTGCTAGCTATTTCTAATGTGATCAATGATACTATGCAGCATTTTTCTACCCAAGAGCTTACGCGCAAAATCACGCGCGATATGCGCAATAGCGGGAAGTTTATTTTGACAATGGCGTTTGCAGGGAGTGGGGGTAGCAAGGATACAATGCTGGATTCTGTGCGCAATGCGCGCGGGAATGATGAGGTCAATCAATATGGTGTCCCAGAAAAGGGCAAGATCATCGCTCCAGAGCTGTCGCTATCTGGGAAAATTATCCAGCGCAATACGAAAGTAAAATCCAAGCAAAGGGTGGATTATTTCTTCTTGCTTACGCTTACAGATCTCAAAAGTGGGCTTGTCGTGTGGGATAATGAAGTTAATATCATCAAGGTGGGGAAAAACGCTTCGGCGTGGTAAAAGTGGATTCTAGTATAGACAGCAAGGATTGATATGGAAGGACAGCTTATGGCATTAGCCATTGAGACTTATAAGATCACCTTACTTATTTCTCTGCCTATTCTTGCCACAGGGCTTGTGATAGGGCTTTTGATAAGTATTTTTCAAGCCACTACGCAAATCAACGAAATGACACTTTCATTTGTGCCTAAGATTTTGGGCGTTATCGCGGTGATTATTTTCACAATGCCTTGGATGCTTACAATGCTTACAGACTATACGAAAAATATCATCGAGCTAATCCCAAGATTCATTAGCTAATGCGCGAAGATTGCATAGATTTTGCCAAATACTCTAGCCTAAAAATCGGCGGCGTAACGCCTGTTGTGGTGCTAGAAAAGGGCGATGAAAAGAGCTTTAGCGCAATGCAGGCATATCGATGCGTAGGACACGCTTATAATCTCCTAGTCTCACCAAATGCGAAAAACCTCACAATGCTTGGCAGAGAGTTTGACTATATTTGTGAGAGTGAAGGGTGGATAGAAGTGGGGGCTATGACACCAAGTGGAAAGATTTTTGCCTTTTTTCGTAAGCATAATTTGCGTGGGCTGGAGTTTTTGCAGGCATTGCCCGGCAGTGCTGGGGGGCTTTTGAAAATGAATGCCGGAATGAAAAGCTATGAGATGAAAGATGTCGTGTTAAGTGCCTGTGTCAATGGCGTGTGGGAAGAGGAACTGGGGCTGGCGTATAGGAGTAGCAATATTAGTGGGATTATTAGTGCTATGCGATTTAAGAAGCAAGTAGGCTTTAGAGAAGAAGTGCTGCAAGCGTGCAAGATGATGAGAAAAACCCACCCCAAACTCCCTAGCTGTGGCAGCTGTTTTAAAAACCCTAGCGGAGATTATGCGGGCAGATTATTAGAGCTAGCGGGACTAAAGGGCTTTATGAAAAATGGCGTAGGCTTTAGCGAGCAGCACGCAAATTTCTTGGTCCATACAGGAGGGGCTAGCTTTGAAGACGCACTTTGGGTAATAGAATACGCGCAAAAAAAAGTGCAAGATCACTTTGGGATCTTGCTTGAGCCAGAAGTGTGGATTATTGGGTAGAAACAGGTCTCCAAAAAATCCCCACTCTATCTCCCTTTTGATATTTTTTGTGCTTCCGCGCCTTCTGGTTTTTTAATCCTGCCAAACATTCTACTCAAACACCACTCGGTAGATAACCTCTTGCTTTTCTAAGAGACTCTCATTAGCCTGTATGCCAAATGGTATTGTATCAACTCTTGCTCCAAGCTCTTTCACGCTCCTTATGACCTTCATGAGCAACTCATCGCTTATAGCATACGCATCAAAATACAGCGTATCTCCGCGCGTGAAAGTATGCA
The DNA here is from genome assembly GCF_937906905.1 of uncultured Helicobacter sp. Lineage (GTDB taxonomy): Bacteria > Campylobacterota > Campylobacteria > Campylobacterales > Helicobacteraceae > Helicobacter_B. The sequence continues at coordinate 29,484 of NZ_CALERY010000032.1, forward strand.
GAATCTCAACTAGATTTTCCTTATCTAATTCCACAAATTCCGCCTCTGGCGCAAATCCATAAAGCTCATACTGGCGTTTTTTGATAGCGATTTGAGCAGGATTTATACCCATGCTTGCAATATATGCCCGCGAAGCATAAGTAGAATCCTGCGTGATGAAGCGAAATTTCGCACGAGAGTTATCCCCTATGCCAATTAGCTGGACTTGCGAGTCAAAAAGCACCATCCCTATCATCACTACACCAAGCGCAATGAAGCTAAGGCGCTGAACTCTACTGCGAGCAATCATAGATGAAAGCTGCACAAGTCCCACACTTAGCACACTTAGCATAAATGGATATATCGCAAAAATCGCGTATTTTGGGTAAAAAATAGGGCGAATGAAACTCACACCAAAAGGCACGATCACGCTTATAATCATCACAATAACACACGCGATCAAAAACCAATTACGAAGCTTAGGGATACACAGCACAAGCACCAGCAGCACAAATGCGGCGCTAGAAGTCCCAAGCGACCAGGAAAGCACCATAAACAGCCCATCAACTGAAGGTGCTGGGATCCAGGTATTGAAGCTTGTGTCTCCAAGTGCTTTAGAAAATGCCGTGATGATAAAAAATGGAGCAAGTGAGAGTGCTACAAGCACATCACAGATAAACAACACAAGCAGCCTTCTCCATGCACCCCATAGCAGCACCACACTCGCCACAAACCCAGCAAATATCACTATTGAGCCAAAATAATGTGTATTGCATAGACAGCTAGCACTCACAACATAGCCGATAAGATTGCCCAATGTCGGGCGCACATAGCAGTTGAAAAGAAAATAAAATACTAGTGGGATAAGACTTAGCACCAAAACATAGCCACGCACTTCATGCGCTGCGCCAATAGCCATATACGAGCAGGCAAAAAGCCCTGCCCCAAGCAGCGCGATATAATGAGACCTCTGCGCATCGCCAGATGATAAGTGTGTGCTAGATTTTATACTAGAGCCTAGAGAAAGCGCGTGGGCTTTTAGGAAAATATACATACTAAGCACGCCAAGCGACCCTAAAAGCACACTAAGGCTTTTCGCACTCCCAGGCGTGTAGCCAAAGATATGGAGCCAGATTTTTAGCAAGAAATTATAAAATGGTGGATTCCCAGGATCAAGAAACACACTGCTAAAGTCCCCATCAGGATAGCCCACAATTCCCACAGAGTAAAGTTCGTCCCCCCAGAATCCAAAGCTATTGTAGTTATAAATCCTAAGCAGCAACCCTAAGCCAAACAGCACAAATAACGCGATGACTGGGAAGTAGCCCGCCCTGCTAGAATCTACTTTAGATTCTGGTATGGAAAGGGATTTGACACTTTGAGGGTTTGCGTGAGACTCTAGGATAGATTCTCGCCAAGCCAGCAAGACAAATGCAAAAAATAGCCAGACAAATAAATATGGCGGAGTGAGAAAATAGTAGAAAAACCCAATCCAAAGTGGTGCATACTGATTGATAATCGCACTAGATTCTAAGAGCTTATATGATGAGAGATCTATCATCACCCCAGAATTCTGCTTGGTAGGTATGGCAGTGTTTGACATGACATGTGTAAGAATCTCATTCTTTGCGATATAGAAATTCTCGCTCCCCATGGCAATAGAGATGAACTCCAGCTTAGCCAAGTCATCACCAGATTCTGCACTTAGGGCAAGCTGAGCGAGTGGTGCGCTTATCATATTGCGCGCAAGGGCGCAGGTCTGCAGGCTTTGTGTGCTAGCACCAAGCGCATAGAATCTTATAGGGCTTATCTCTTCGTAGCGCGAAAATTTTTTCCTCGTCGTGCTAGCGTGCAAAGCATAGTTATCACAGCTTCCTGTGGTCGCAAGTGCAACATGCACAGGCGCAAATGTTTTGCTAAGCTTTGCTAGATTCCCGGAGTAAATAGGTTTCATTGCAATAACAAACACGCCCACAAGCATAGCAAAAAACAAGTATGCAAATATAGAGCTTGATGAAAATCTAGGCATTATAAGTCCTTTGTGTTGGGGTTTTGTGTAGCAGGGGTTTTTATAGCTTGGTAGGCGCTTGAATGATTCTTTGTTAAGCCAGGTGCCATATCAGTGGCAGCACGAGATCGCTCACCAAAAATAACATATTTTGCCCAGCAAAAATTACTCACCATTGCGCAAAGAATCGCAAATGCTTGAAAAGCAAGCATAGTAATATCCCGGCTTAGCGCAGAGAGGCTAGATTCCACCACAGGGAGCAAAAACTGCTTGCAGAGCCAGAGCACAACAAGATTCACACCTAGACCAAATAGATTTGCCCCGATATAGAGTCCATACGCACGCCACGAGAGGCGATGTGCAAATGTAATAAGTGTGTTTAGAATGTAGTTTTGACTCACAGCGATTCCAAAGCACAAGCACGCATTTAGCATATACTGCAAGCCTAAAATATGGAGTCCGTAAAAGCACGCAAGATTACTCACACTGCCAAGCACTCCCACAAAACCAAATACCACAAACTGACGCATAAGGACTGCTTTCAGGCTTTATGCACGCTTGACTGGTGGCGAGAGTGGCGCAAGACATAACGCAAAGCTGGTGTGCGCCATAGCGCTTCAAATATGATAGACCTACTCATCTTTGAAGCACCCTCTACCCTATCATCAAACACGATAGGCAGCTCGATGATCCTGGCTCCTGTGCGAAATGCGCGATATTTCATCTCAATTTGAAAGCAGTAGCCATTTGAGCCAATATCACTAAGCCCAATACCACACAGCACAGACTTGGAGTAGGCATTAAATCCGCCGGTAAAATCCATGATCCTAACCCCAAGACACAGCCGCGCATACAGGCTTCCAAACCCAGAAAGCAGCCGCCGAAATAACCCCCAACCGCGTACGCCTCCACCCAGAATATTGCGCGAATTTATCACCACATCAAAGCACGAGAGGTTTTGAAGAGTCTGCTTAAGGTAGCGCGGATGGTGAGAAAAATCTGCATCCATCTGGATAAAATACATAAACCCTCGATCAAGCCCCCACATAAACGCCGCGATATACGCGCTACCAAGCCCAAGTTTCCCTGCGCGCTCCAGGATATGCACGCGCCCATGCTCTCGCACCATAGCATGTAAAATCTCTCTAGTGCCATCTGTGGAGTTATCATCAATAACTAGAATCTGCAGCCCCTCATACAACGCCAGAATCTGCTCTAAAAGCTCCTTGATATTGCGCACTTCATTATATGTAGGGATACAAACAAGCACCTGCGAGAGAAGCAAAGAAGCGCGCGAGCTAGACTCATCACGAGAGTCAGCGAAGCAACGGGGAGAATCACAAGGAGCAGGAGAAAAGTTGTTGGGCGCACCGGTCTTGAGAGATTGTGAGGCTAGAGAGTCGCCATGCGGAGTAGCAGAATCCACATCTTGTATCAAGGGCAGCATTCCCCCCCCCCCCCCCCCGTTTCATCAAGGTATGGGCTGACTGACATGGAGCAACAAATCTAGGCATGATATACCCTTAAAGAAATAAATTAAATGCAAAATGTTCAAAAGCTTAAGTTTGGTGTGCATTGTATCACAAAATCACATTGATAGGGCTGTATCGAGTCCAAAAATCAGCAAACACAATATGTTTTCGCATATTTACTGAAGTTTTGCTATCATTCCCGCTCAAAATCCACAAACACAAGGTGAGTTTATGAAAAAATCGTTTCTTTTCACTTCGGAATCTGTAACCGAAGGACACCCAGATAAAATGGCAGACCAAATCAGTGATGCGGTGCTTGACTATATCATTGAGCGCGATAAAAGTGCGCGTGTAGCGTGTGAGACGCTTGTAAGCAATGGCTTTTGCGTCATCGCTGGGGAGCTAAAGACAAGCGTATATGCCCCTATGCAAGAAATCGCTAGAAAAGTCGTGCAAGAAATCGGCTACACAGACGCACTCTATGGCTTTGACTACCGCAGCGCAGCAGTGCTAAATGGCATTGGCGAGCAAAGCCCAGATATAAATCAAGGCGTAGATAGAGCCGATGGCGAGATAGGTGCAGGCGATCAAGGGCTTATGTTTGGCTATGCGTGTCGCGAGACGCCCTCTCTTATGCCCTTGCCTATTTGGCTCTCTCACCGCATTACAGAAGGACTAGCAGCAAAACGCAAAGATGGCACACTGCCCTTTTTACGCCCAGATGGCAAATCTCAAGTTACCGTGCGTTATGAAGATGGCAAGCCTGTAAGCATTGATACAATCGTTATCTCCACACAGCACAGCCCAGAGACACAGCAAAGCCATTTGAAAGATTCAGTCATTGAAGAAATCGTGCAAAAGGTAATCCCGCAAGAGTATTTAAACGATAATATCCGCTATTTTGTCAATCCTACGGGCAAATTTGTCATCGGCGGACCACAGGGCGATGCGGGGCTAACCGGACGAAAAATCATTGTAGATACTTATGGTGGGAGCTGTCCGCACGGAGGTGGGGCATTTAGCGGGAAAGACCCCAGCAAAGTAGATAGAAGTGCGGCGTATGCAGCAAGGTATGTGGCAAAAAATCTTGTCGCAAGTGGCGTGTGTGATAAGGCAGTGGTGCAAGTAGCCTATGCTATCGGCGTGGTAGAGCCTGTATCAATCCTTGTAGATACGCAAGGCACGGGCAAGATGGAAGATTCTGTGCTGACAGA
>NZ_CALERY010000033.1 GCF_937906905.1 uncultured Helicobacter sp.
CTCACACCAAGATTTGCTGTGAGGTTTAAGTCTTTGTAGCTAAGTCCTGCTTTGCCCCCTAGAGCAAAGTTGATGAAAGTTTGCTTACCTAGTAGCACTTCTCCCCCAGCAGTAGCTAGCACATGAGTATTGAGCCCATCACTCGCACGATAGGAGAGTGAGTTATCCCCAGCGAAGCGCACATTCTCAATCGTGCCTTTAGAGATGTAGAGATCTTTTTGTGCGCCTACATTGATGAAATAATAGCTCGCACCAGAAAAATACTGGCGCATTTCAAGAGCGAGATTGAGTGCAAGCAGATCACGGCTTGTTTGTGGTGCTTGGATAGCAGCATTGCTCTCTAGGGCAGTTTTTAGTCCATTGATTTCGCCTACGCTGATATGGTAGTAGCTTAGTCCTCCCATAGGCTTAAAGACAAGGGATTTGTTATTTGTGCCAAACACATAGCCATAGTTGGCATGAATCATTGCCGTGTGGGTATTGTAGCCATAGGATTGATCAAGTGCAGAGAGCCAGACATTCTGGCGGGTATAGATATCTTCAGTATTGATACCAATTGTATAGTTGGCTGTGAGATCAACCTCGTGGTTTTGGATAAAGGTTCTAGTGTAGATTCCGGTATTGACATTATGGCTGTTGTTTTTGAGCAAATCAGCAGTGTAAGTGCCATAGCCATAAGAAACCTGCGCACCGATGATAACCCCACTCTCGCCTACTGGGATAAAGCGATCATAGCCTGTGTTTATCCCATAGAGTGTGCCATGACCATTTTTCACAAAGCTTGCACTCCCTATGGCTGTCGCCCAGATATTATTCATAAACTCATGGCGATTGGAGAATTTATACAAAAATGCTGGGTTTATCTTGTGGCTTGTATCACTAGCGATTGTGCCAGAATCTGCATAGTGTGGTGTGCGTGCAATAAGTCTAGCAAAGGCTTGATTACTCGTATCAATTGTGTGGTTTGAGAGCTTGACTAGGCGATTGGCTCTTGCAATATCTGCTGCAAGCCTAGTAGAAGCACTAGCAGAGGATTTTCTATCCACAGAGGAGAGCTGGTCTAGGGTGTTATTGAGCTGATTGGCACTTTGGAGAAAGAAGTCCTCACCATAGAGCAAGATATTTGCTCCTGTCCAAGTGATACCATGATGTGTAATGGCAAGATAGTTAAACCAATCAAACACATCAGATTCTGTATGGGTTACTTGGGATTGTGTGAGCTGGGTGTTAGAATCTAGCTTATTGTCTTGTATGCACTGCTGTGTATCATGTGAGCTGCAAAAGACTTTTTCTGTCTTGGCATTTGTGCCAGTGCCTGTGGTGTATTCATAGACATAGAGAGTCTGGGCTTCTCCTTTTGTATTGCTGCCTGTTTGGGTTTGACTAACTAGGATTTTATCCATGCTATTTGATACAGCACCGATTTTATCGATACATGATTGTCCGCATTTTTCATAGAGATAGTAGCGGATATCGCCGATGTCATAGGGGTTATTAGCATTATCAGAGCTTATCTTTAGCCCGATGTAGTTGTAAGTGAGCACCTTTTCGTATTTGAGTCCCATAGCAGAGAGGTCGATTCTCCCTTGTGTGTAGTTGCCATTGTCTGCTGGCTTCTCTCCCTCATAGATGGCGATGAGCTTTTCAATCTGGGCGCACTGCTCTTTGGCACTGCCATCACAATGGATCATCTGCTGCTTCCCAGCAGAATCCACAAAGTTATACTTAATCTCGCCTGCATCAATGAGTCGCTTGACTTCTCCTGCTTGGATATTGAGATTCTGGAATTGATTGCCAGCATTAGTGATAGCAAGTAGGGGCTTGCCATAGCCATTGACATTGTTTGCATAGTCTTTCATCGATACACCTAGCTCTAGCACACCTGCTTCATTTTTACCATTGACTAGTTGATTATC
>NZ_CALERY010000034.1 GCF_937906905.1 uncultured Helicobacter sp.
AACCCCACTAGCAACACCGCAACCCTTAGAATCGTTTTACTCTTAAACTAACTTCACTCCTAGAGTCCACTTTTGAAATCCCACCGCTTACGACTCTTTAGTTTTTTAGCTTTTCTCCTGTCATTGCGAGCCGCGTTAGCGGCGTGGCAATCCATAAGCAACAACAAAACAACATACAAGCTCAAATCCTAGAATCGTTTGCGTGGATTTATAGAATGCCACGAAACTCCTTGCAGAAGTCTGGCAATGACAGAGAAATGGACTCTAGGGGAGGCTTTGCGTGTAAGGCAGATTCTAGGGCTAGCTTATCACCCCACCGCCTAGCACACAATCTCCATCATACACCACCAATGCTTGTCCCTTTGCCACGCCAAACACCGGCTCGCTCAAATGCGCGACAATCCCATCATCTCGCACTTCAAGCCTAGCCTTTGTAGGCTCGGAGCGATAGCGGATTTTGATGTCGTATTCTTTATCGTTATAGAGTGTAGATAGGCTGACATTGCTTGCTTGCACGAGATTTTTTGCTAGATCTTGCTTTTTGCCTACGATGATTTCATTTGCCTTGGGGTTAATATCTAGCACGAAGTGTGGCTCTAGCGCGCCCTTGACGCTAAAGCCCTTGCGCTTGCCTATGGTGTATTGCATATAGCCTTTGTGGCTACCCACGACATTGCCCTGCGTATCGCGCACGAGCCCGGGATTATCAACTTTGGTGTGCTTTTTTAAAATATCAATATAATCTGTCTCCACAAAGCAGATTTCTTGACTCTCTTTATAGGTCTCCAAAGTCCCAAACCACGGCATCGCTTCAAAGGCTAAAGGCTTGACTTCAGCCTTTAGCATATCGCCAAGTGGGAAAATCAGCCGATCAATCGCCTCTTGAGAGATGGCATAGAGGAAGTAGCTTTGATCTTTACTAGAATCCACCGCCTTGGCAATGCGCTTTATGCCATTGACTTCTTGTATGCGCGCATAGTGTCCTGTGGCGATTTTCTCGCAGCCAAGCTCTAGGGCTTTTTGCAGTGCGAAGCCAAATTTCATATTAGGATTGCACATAGCGCAAGGATTTGGCGTCTCGCCATTTTCATAGGAGCGCACAAAATAGTCATAGACAATTGATTTAAACTGCTCTTGCGCTTCTAGGACGATGAACTCAAAGCCTAGATTTTTAGCGACTTTTTCGCAGTTTGGGATAAAGACTTTGTGCTTTTCTTCTTTATTGTGCAGCTTTAGGTAGATCCCAAGCACTTCATAGCCCTGCTGTTGTAGTAAATAAGCTGAGTAGGAGCTATCTACTCCCCCGCTCATTAGTAACGCAACTTTCATAGATACGCCTTTATAAGTAAGATGGAAGCGCATTGTATCGACAGAAATCTCATTGTTACCTTAATGGCAAGGCTCGCTCATGCGTGGCTGGTGCGAGAATCTAGGGGGTTGTGGATTCTGGTGCTTTCCATAGTGGCAGCTCAAAAATATCGGGTGTATTTACCAGAATCTCAAAAGGCTTAAATCGCTCTTTATAGCCCATACTATGATGACCCTCTATCCAATACCCCGGGTAAAAATAGCTAAGCCCTTTGCTTTTAGCCAGCAGTAGCTGAGTTAGGATATTAAATGTCCCTAGGCTCTGGGAAGAAAACTCATGATCGTAGAAAAAATATGCCGCAGAAATCGCATTCTCCAGCATGTCGAAATACCCAACCCCTACGAGCTTCCCCTCAATCTCATACAAAATCTCATAGCCAAAATCGCAAAAGCCTTCAACAAAGCTTTCTACATAGGATTCTGGGCTCATGCGCTGGAACGCCCAGCCTTTTTTCTGTGCCATGATTTGGTGGTATTTCTCATGGAGTAGGAGCTTTTCTTGGCTTATGCTTGGGCGCGTGATGAGCACAGAAGTGTTGAGATTTTTGGCGATGATGCGTTTGTGGGACTTGCTTAGGGTAAATTCATGCACAAGCTGGCGGATTGATACGCACTCGCTGCAACCCTGGCACATAGGGGTGAAAAAATACTCGCCAAAGCGCCGAAACCCTCGCTCCACAAGCCCCTGACAAAATGCGCGTGAGCAGTTTTGGATATAGAAATAGCGAAAACACGAGTAGCGATCTTTATAGTAGCCACAGGGATTGCGTGGTGGAGAAAATACCTCTGCTAGGCGCAAGTGCAAGCTTTATTTGATATTAGCTAGCTTCAAAGTAAATTCCACTTCACCGCGCCCTATGCGCAATTCTTTGGCGATAGAATCCACGCTAAAGCCATTTTGAAACATATCGATGATTTTTTTCTCATCAATGTCCCCACCGCTTGAGCCAAATGCACCATACTCGCGCAGTCGATTTTCAAGGCTTATGATCTTCTCATCATAATGACTGCGCAGCAAATCAATATCTTTGTCAAACTCGATGAGTTTTTTATTGAGCGCGATGAGCTTGTCGCTTGTTGCTTTGGACTCCCCACTCTCACTTGCGAGAAACTCCTGGCTTGCCTGGGCGGACTCTAGCTTTTGCTGGGTTTTTTGGATTTTGTAGATTTCTTTGGCAATAGTTTCTATGGCGCTTTCAAAGCGAGAGATACGCTTAGAGATGTCTTTGTCTTTGACAATCATATACGCAAGCACGCACACAAGCACAAATCCAATCCCACCAACACAGAGTAAAAACAATTCTTGGTCAATCACATGCAGTCCTTTTTTGTCGAAGTTGCTCCATTTCTTTTGCGACGATGAAGCTATCAAGCGCGCTGGTATTGCTTGAATGTATGCGCGCGATTTGCAGGATTCCTGGAGATATCGCGCGCGCAAACAGCCCGATGTCGCGCTGCTGGGCGTTAGGCAAAGCAAAGCGCACATAGTAAAATCTATCTAGCATGAAGCTCGCTTCTCTACAGCAAAGCACCCCATGCCCTAGTGCATGGATTGTGTGCTGCTCTTTGAGAGTGAGCCTAGCTTGTGTTTGCTCTAAGAGATGTTGCTCAAGGCGTGAGACTTTCTGGTGAAGCTCGATAAGAAGCTCTAAAATCACGACAAGAGAAGTGTTTTTTTCTTTCGCGGAAAAATGCAAAGCTTGCGCGATTAGATCGCTGCTACTAGCATTTAGCAGCTCATACTCTTTCATAAAGCACTCATCATCACCAGAATCTATCGCAGCACTACTAGAATCTAGCAAACTGCAATCCATAGGAATCGCGCACTCAATAAGACGCGTCTGTATCCCATGGTCATGCAGAGCGCTGGTAAAAGTTCGCAGTGTCTGCATGCCTAGCCTGCCTTGCCTACTAGCAGGCTATATGTGCTATCAAGGACAATGCACACAAGCAGCACAAATCCCAGATAGCCATTTGTCGTGAAAAATGCACGCGGGATATTGGCGAAGTTTTTATGCACGAGATATTGCTCATAGACAAGCATACCCGCACTTATCCCTACTCCAAACCATGCTAATGCTCCAAGCCCTGCGAGGTAGAGAAACCCACACCACAGCACCACAGCCAGCACATGAAATACACGAGAAAACCACAGCGCCTTCTCCACTCCAAAGCGCGAAGGGATAGAGAATAGCCCTTCTTTTTTATCGATTTGGATATCTTGGAGAGAGTAGAGCACATCAAAGCCTGCCACCCAAAACATCACGCCAAATGCAAGCAGCACGCTCCACAAAGGCACAGCCCCTTGCACCGCGATGACCCCAGCAATTGGTGCTAGCCCAAGTGAAATCCCAAGCACCAAGTGCGCTAAGGAGCTAAAGCGCTTCATGAGACTATATCCGCCAAGGATAAGCAGGAATGGCACGCTAAGTGCGAAAGCAAGCGAATTTATCGCATAGCTTGTAGCGATGAAAAGTATCGCATTGAATACGCAAAAGGCGATCATGGCTTGGCTTGAGATTCTGCCATCTACGCTTGGGCGCTTACTCGTGCGTGCATTGCGCCTATCAATATCTCTATCGCAGAATCGATTAAATCCCATGGCAAAATTTCTGGCGCTAATGAGAGCAAGCGCGCAGAGTAGAAATGTCCTCCAGCCCACCCAGAGGCTAGCGTTTGTCTCTAAGCTTGCCACACACATCGCTATCAAAATAAAACTCGCGCTAAAGATTGTGTGCTCAAAGGCGACTAGCTCGCTGAAGCGCGAGATAGTGAGTCGTAGTTTATGCCAAGTGCTAGTCATTTGCACTCACTTAATCCCCAGGGAGACGACCTTTTTCAAGCCATCTGCCACGCTAATATCTGTGCGCTCGATTTTCTCACGCTCCACGCGAAACAAAAATCCAGAAGTAGGATTTGGCGTAGTGGGGACAAACACCCACACAAATTCCCCCTCCTCTTTAGTGATAAATCCCACCACCTGGTGCTCACCTAGTCGTAGATAGCCCACGCCCAGATACTCTGCACCCCCAGATCCCGAGAACATCTTGACCATATCCTTGATGACATGATAGACCGAGGCGACTCCGGGGATTTTATCAATCACAAACTCGGAAAGTTTAAGCAAGATGAAGTCTTTGTTTTTCTCTAGCAAATACCCAGCATAGGCTAGAATCAAAAGTAAAATGACAATGATCGCAAATGTAGCAGTAGTGTTATTAGCAGTGGTATTAAAAATCACGCCAATAATCCGCGCCAAAATCCCATACGCAAAAGTGAGAATCCACAGCAGGATAATCACAGGGGCTAACGCCAAAAGCCCCTTGCCAATGAGTCTAAAAAGTGTGGGCATATACACTCCTTACAGAAATTACGCCAAGCTTTGGCATGTGCTGGCTCTAGGTGCTATGTAGCTTTGCATGCGACTAATCTTAGCATGATTCTCCAAAGCTTGCAATACGCCGGTTCTTCTCTGTGTGTTGTGGGGTTTATGCCTGATGTGTTTTATGGATTTTAGTGTGGATTGCCACCCTGATTTTATCAGCTCGCAATAACGAGTCAAAAGCTGAAACACTAATAAACTCACAGGCGACAGGTTTTCTTTAAAACATCGGCACAGCCTAAGCAGTATCACTTGTTTTGTTTTTGTAGATAAAACAGAGTTAGTTTCTTGTGTTAAACAATGCTGACTCGTAGATGAAGCTTGCATGATAGGCTTTAGGATAAAAAGTGGATTCTAGCTCCATAAACCCTAGAATCCTTTGCATGCTTTTTATAATTTAAGCGTTTCTTCCAGAATCTAGTTTTGCCCCCTCATCTATCTGCCCTATCCGCCTAAGCCCAGCGCGCCAGAATTTACACAAATACGCTACAATGCGCGCTTCAAAGTGGCGTAATTACGGAAGAATAAGGAGTGAAAATGTGTGGGATAGTGGGCTATATGGGAGCGAGAGAAAAAAGAGAGATTTTGCTTGATGGGCTAAAAGAGCTTGAATATCGTGGCTATGATTCTGCTGGGTTTGCCGTGCTTACAGGCGAGCGTGGGAGCGAGCAAATGCAGAGCTTCAAAGCCACAGGCAGGCTGAAAAATCTTGCCGATAAGACTAAGGACTTTACTTTTAATGGCTTTGGGTTAGGGATTGCGCACACACGCTGGGCGACGCACGGCAAGCCTACTGAAATCAACGCCCACCCGCACACTGGAGAGTTTAGCTATGTCGTGCATAATGGGATTATAGAAAACTACAAAGAGCTAAAAGACGAGCTTCAAGCGCTTGGACATACATTCCTAAGCCAGACAGATACGGAAGTTATCGTGCATTTGTTTGAGCAGTATTTCTCGCAATGCAATGACCCTAGAAGCGCGTGGGAGAGCACTGCCAAACGGCTAAAAGGCGCATACGCGACGCTGCTTATCACTAAAGCCGCACCTGATAGGATATTTTATGCTAAACATGGTGCGCCACTTATCATCGCGGGCAAGGGGACAGAATCTACGCTGGATTCTGGGCGAGAATCTAAGGCGCATGAATCGCTAGAGAGCGCGCAAGGAGCAGAAAGACCCCAAATCGAAATCTACTTTGCCTCATCAGATGCGCCACTTATCGGGCTTGTAGATATGGTGGTGTATCTTGAAGATGGTGCGGTGGGGGATTCTAGTGATTTTGCCACACTTAGCCCCAAAGTCCCACTCTCGCATTCCAAGTCTTTCGCGCAAAAAGATGGATTCCGCTATTTTATGGAGAAAGAGATTTATGAGCAAGAACAAGTGCTGCTGGAAACCATGCTAGGACGAGTGAAAGAAGATGCCATCGTGCTTGATGAGATTGACCCGGCGCTTTTTGATGGGATTAGCGAGATAAGTATCTGTGCGTGTGGGACGAGCTATCATGCGGGCATGGTAGGGAAATACCTGCTTGAGCGTATGGCAGGTGTGCGCACTAATGTCGTGCTTGCAAGTGAGTTTCGCTATGCCAAGCCGATTTTACTAAAAGATGAGTTGTTTGTTGTTATTAGCCAGAGTGGAGAGACGGCTGATACGCTTGAAGCGCTAAAGCTTGCCAAGTCCCAAGGGCTTCGCACGCTAGCTATTTGTAATGTCGATAATAGCTCGATCGTGCGTGAAGCAGATGCGGTGCTACTCACGCGCGCAGGGATTGAAAAGGGTGTGGCAAGCACCAAAGCATTTGCTACACAAGTCATGCTGCTGTGGATTCTGGCGACATTTCTGGGGGTGGAGCGTGGAGTGCTAGGCGAGCGTGAGAGGGAGCGTGAGCGTGCAAATATGATTGCAGCAATTGCAGCGACAAAGGTGAGCCAGAATCTACATGAGCGTATCAAGCGGCTTTCTAAGCGGTATCTGCATGGGCATGGGTTCTTTTTCATCGGGCGCGATGTGTTCTATCCGCTCGCACTAGAGGGTGCGCTCAAGCTTAAAGAAATCAGTTATCTCCATGCAGAGGGCTATGCAAGTGGTGAGATGAAACATGGTCCAATCGCGCTAGTAGATGCAAATCTTTTCACCATAGCGCTCATGCCAAAACATCTGTTGCATGAGAAAATTGCTTCTAATGTTGAGGAGCTTAGTGCGCGAGATGCGACAATTTGTGCGATTGCGCAAGAGGAATTTGCGCTTGCAGATGACTGGATTGCCATTAGTCCGGCGGGTAGCTACATGGAGGAGTTTTTTGCCATGATGGTAGCTCTCCAGCTACTCTCGCTAGAAATTGCCGTGCGACTAGGCAATGATGTAGATATGCCTAGAAATCTCGCAAAATCTGTAACCGTGGAGTAAGCTTAGCAGCTGGACATAGGGAGCGGTTTGGCGTGTCTATGTGATTATGTTTGTGTGATTTGGGATTTAAGAGAAAGCCTGGGTAATGATGATAGGGGAGAGTCTGCCCCACGAGATTGTAGGGCGCGAAAAGCGCAGAATCTAGGCTTTGTCTAGCTTCCTTACGCTTTTGCCTTGGAGAAATGCGAGACTAGCATGATAGCAAGAATGACAAAGCACACTACATATGCGATGAGACAGCACTGCGCCATATTGCCAAACTCTTGACTTGGGATAAGATACCAGCCATTTTCATAGAACTCTACAAATGACTTCCTAAAGCCTTCAAGCACAACATCTTCTGGCACAGTTGGTGCATCAAATCCGCAATCCCCCGTTGGGTTAAAGAGGCTTGGGAACCACACATGCAGTGGCAGACCGAAGTCAAAGCTAGGCACTGCAGAGCAGCCTTGCACGCCGAAAGGATCGTCGCCATGAGCTGCTTCGTGGATTTTGTCAAGCTTGATTGAGAACATGATTCCGCGAATTGTCCCATAGAATGCAAGAACATAGCCAATCCCGCGAAGCACGATGTTTTTGGGATTGATTGCAGCGATGATTCCGCCCAGTGCCATCACGAGGAAAGCATAGCGGATATACACACACTGCTCGCAAGGCTTCATATAGCCATACTCTTGGAAAACATAGTGTGCCACCAGCACAAGTGCCAAGCACACTACCACCATCAAAAGCCACAAAAACCGAGCCTGCTGCCACTGATAAATACTCTGCATGGGCTGGGCTTTAAAGCTGCTCCATATACTCATAGTAGTCCTTTATCGCAGTTGCAAAACTTATTGAGCAAGTAGAGTTTTGATTTTGTCTTGCAAATCATCAAGTGAGGCGATTGATTTTGTGTAGATAAGGTATTTGCCATTTACGACAAATGCAGGGACACCTTGCACACTTGCGATTTCATAGCTAGCTTCCCACTCTTTAAGCAGTGCTTGCACTTTTTCGTCTTTTAGCCCAGCTTCGAAATCTGCTTTAGAGATACCAGCTGCGTCTAGACCTGTTTGGAGGAACGCGTCAGGGTTTTTACCCCCACCCCAGCGATTATTCTTCTTATGATACTCGTTGAAATACGCTTCTTCTGCTTTGTGGAATGCTGATTTATCAGACAGAATATCAACACCAGCTGCTTGATCTTTCACGATAAGCACAGCAAATAGCTCGCTTGCAATCTTGCCATAATCCCCTTTTTGCTCTAGGTGGTATGGTTTAAATACTGCACCTTTTGGCAGAGAAGAAGCGATTTGTGGAATAAATTTTGAATATTTGAAGCAGAATGGACACGCATAGCTATACACTTCGATGACGGTGTTTTTCGCATTTGGAAGTGGGCTTTTTAGCGTTGTGTAGTCTGTGCCTTCTTTAAGCGGAGCGGCATTTGCCACAGCAATACTTAGCACAGCAGCACCTAGACCAGCCAGCACTTTTGCAAACATGTTTTTTGTAACCATTTGGAGACTCCTTTTTTGAAATAGGGCTGCATTATAGAATCCCTATGTAACAAAAAAGTAACGCACAAGGATTGTTTGGGGGTATTGTTTGTGGCAGTGATTATGGATATTGCCTTGCCAGCGCACCTTAATCTCGCGTATTTATATCGATGCTATTATAGATTAGCGAGCTTTTTTGATAAAATTAGCCCATTGGTTTCATGTATCCCTCTGTATGGGACTTTCATTATGTGTGATAGTCAATGGCTAACACGCATAAAGGATTTTACTTGGGAGATAGGGCTTTTGAGATTACAGGACTTGATTGCTAGATTGCAGGTTTTGGTTATCGGGGACAATGACGAGAAAATACGCGCAGTCTCCTCGCTTTCTCCAGCAAGCTTTATAGATGGTGCGAATAATGCCATGCAGATGTATAGAGAGCGGAAGTTTGACGCAGTGCTGGTAGCGACAAGCGATATACAAGATCACCAAGAAGTGATTTGGGATATCTTGTATTATAACCCTAAAGAAAATATTTTCGTGATGAGTTTTAGGGACGATGATTTACATCTCATGGAGTGCCTAAAGCTAGGTCTCCCCTATGTGCGATATAGCCACAGAGAGCTAGAAATCATTCTAAGTCAAATCGCTTTCAAGCTCAAATCGCGATCCAAGGTCATGCTTTCGCCCATCGAGCATTTCATAAAAGAGCGCGCTAAGGAAGATTCTGCGATGGGGACTAGTGCTAGCAAAAGCTCTGGCGAGGGGGTTTGTCTATTTTGCGATGAGGCGCAGGAGCAAATCTATCAAGACGAATTCCAAACCCCCATACACCTAACCCCAAAGCTCAAGCGGTTATTTTGGATTCTCTACTGCAATCACAATCAAGTCGTAAGCTACGATCGACTCATCACACATGTCTATGATGGGCAGTATATCAACTACAATACTTTGCGCATGGCGGTTGTGCGGCTGAAAAAGCACTGCGGTGAGCTTGTGCAAAATATTTCAGGTGAAGGCTATATGCTCGCCTGCCATAAAACATATTTGCAAGATAAAATTTTGCCAGATTCTGGGATATAGCTCTGGGGTGTAGGGTCTTAGTGTAGTTTTAGGCTTTACATATAGAAGCAGGGAGCTTGCTTTTGCTTGCAGGACTCTTGGCGGTCTTAAAACCCAATGCCAGCACGGAGAAAATCCTGCAGTCATCGACTTGAGAATCTAAGTCTTATAAATTTCTCCAGAATCTAGCGCGCAAGCTCCAGCTTAGTTGTAGAATGAGCTATATGCCAAGCACATTTGCCCAGACTTTGCCATCAAGTTTTAGCTCCATGGTTACTTGGCAGATCCCCTGCTCACACGCACTTTCGCGCACTTTCGCACCACGGATAACTGCATTTAGCTTAGTTTTGATACTTGAGTTTTTGAGTATCATATTTTGCACGGTGTCGTTTGAGTTGATTTTGATCCCATACATCTGCTCGCCCAAATGTCGATACGCATCGATGATCGCAGCACGCTTGGCAAGTGCGACTGCCTGGGCTGGCGAGCAGGACTCTGTGGGAGCTACACCAATGCCTACTGCTTCGATTTCTAGGATATCTTGCTCTGGCACAGAAGCAATGAGCGGACTCTCATACATCGACACTTGCAATGGGGCTTGTTTGACATTCACGCTCGCTACCTCTGGCACGATGGGCGTCTCCGCCTCCTGTGCGTATGCCACACACATGCCAATCCCCACGCCAACGCTTGCGCGTATCACACCTTTTGCCATGCTTTTTATGCACGCTACCATTTTCTACTCCTTTAGAATTTCATATAAATCTGCAGGAGACATATCGTCAAATTTGCTGGAAAATTAAATACCTGCTTGGTGCTAGATTCTAGCGCTTCAGTATGTCTCGCACCTAGAGTGTTCTAGCTTACAATCATTGGCATTGATGTCAAAATAATCTGTGTAAAACATCGTCGCGCTTTTGTCTTTGTGGCGCTCGATAAAGTCTTTTTCATTGCTCGAGAATGCCATGATACACCCACCTTGCTCGATGTATTCTTGAGCGAGTTGGGGATTCTTACTAATCGTGCTTGTATGCGTGGCGACCATAGGGATACGCAGAGCTTTAGCTAAAGCAATGTCGCTGATAGATAGCATGGGCTTTAGCCCCATTTGTTTAGCTTGGTAGTAGCCGCGCAGGGAGAAAACCTCGATGAGAATGCGCTGTGTAAAAGGCAGCTGCGCTTTAATCGCAGCAAAATCATTGAGTTTATCTGTTACAAGATAGGCATGCGGATAGCTTTGAAAAATCTGCGTGATAGATTCTGCTACAAGCGGGGTTAGGAAGCCATGGATTTTGGATTCTAGGATTTCTTGCTTGCTTGGTGCAGTGAGCGCCTCATCTCCTTGCACTTCTTTGCCAACTAGCGAGTAGAAGTGCTTATAATCATGCGCAGCGAAAATCCCACCTGCATCATCGAGCATTAAGTCCAGCTCGATAAACGAAAATCCCTCTTGTAGGCTTTGGAGCAGGGCTTCCTTGGAATTTGTGTAAGTGTAGGTTTGGGGCTGTCCTTGCGCGTTTTTCAAGATTGCACCACCAGCATGCGCGATGAAGTTACGATGTGGCAGCGTTGTGATAGCTGGATTATAGCGTGGGTTGAACTCGCATTTCTCATCAGCAAGCTTATATGACACAGCAAGCGGATAGTAGTGCCTAAGCGACTTTACTAGTGAGAGCTTGAGCACAAATCTATCAAAGCACACAGCCCCGATAGCCAAAACCACCAGCACAATGGCACCAATGATGAGCGATTGTTTAGCGACGAGTTTTTTCATAATTAACCTCCCAAAATGAGTTATAAAGTCGATTTCTCATGCCAAGCTCGGCATTTAGCGCGGATTTGGTATAGGTAGATTCTAGTAGCGTAGCGCCATAGAGTGGGTTGCGCCCTAGTCCAAAGGCGCGTGTCTCCACCCCGAGAGAATCTAGTATGAGCGGTGTGATGTCAAAATGACTCATCTGGCGTTTTTTGAGTGAGCTTTGATTGTATTTGGCGGTGAATTTGGGGTTGATGAAGAGATTGTAGATTGACCGCTTGCCAAAGGTGTCAAAAAATCCATCTCCCTTATGCGAGAGATGATCGCCCAGCAGGATAATAGTAAGACTCTCGCCAAATTGCGCTTGGGCTTTGGCGATAAACTCTGCTAGCAGTCTATCTGCGCAAGTAAATGCCTCTTGATACGAGTCGCCTAGTCCTGGGCAAGCTTCTTTATCGACAAAGCCATTTGGGTGGTGGGTATCAATAGTAGAGACATAGAGCACAAAAGGCTCTGGCAGGGATTCTAGCTCATCTTTGGCAAGTGCCAGGAGCGCAGAATCCTTAAGCCCCCAGAAGCCTTGCAGCTCCTTTGGCAGTGGGTCTGGCACTTTGCCTTGCGCTTGCAAGGCTGGGAGATCAAGCACGGAAATCGCATGCGAGCCTAGAAAGTAGCGCATACCAGAGAAGCTAGAATCTAGCCCAGAGAGATAGCGCTGCGTATAGCCAAGCTCACTTAGCACATCGCTCACGCACACCGCAGAATCTAAAAAGTATTTATTCGCAAACGAATTCCCAGCTATTGGCATATCGAGTGGAATCCCGCAGAGATAGGAGATCGTCCCAGCAATCGTCCAGCCAGTGCCGCTAACTTGCTCTAGCCCGCCTATGCCAGCAGTGTGGCTGAAATTTACATAGCTGCTAGCGAGGGTTGCGAGATTTGGCGTGATACTTAGTGCAGGGTTTAGTGTGGTATTGAGATTTTGGGGTGGATTTGAAGCTACGCTAGAGTGCGAAGTGTTCCCCCCCCCCCCGTTTTGGCGTGTGGGCGCACAGAAGCAATAGCGCTAGAATCTGTTGTAGTGATAAAGGTAGATTCTAGGGATTCTGCCAAGATGATAAGAAGATTTTGCTTGGGCTTTGCACCAGTATGGGAGCTGGCAAAAGAGCTGGGCTCTGGGGTAATGTAGTTTGACTCATAGAAGCTTGAAAATGGTGCGGCTTGCGATTTGATATATTGAGTGATGTGGAGCTTATTATTAGCAACAGCACCCCCGATGACAATCGTAGCAAGTGGCAGTGCAAATGCCAGATACCGAGCAATAGTATAGCGAGCGCTCATGCGCTGCCAGAGAGTCAGGGCATAGGGCGTGAAAAGTGCGATAAGCATACTTGGAAACAGCACACGCTTCTCAAATGCCACAAAAAGCCAGAATCTATGTAGCTCCATAGCAATGGGAAGAAATAGTATCAAAAGCGGCACAAATGCCACACAAAATCCCACAAGCGCACTAAAATTACTGCGCAAAAATCCAGCAAAATATGGCAATGCACTCAAAAGCAACGCATTTACCACACTAGGCAATACCACATTTACAATAAATGAGCGCACGACCATAGAATCCATATCAAGCAGTGGGAATTGCAGGTGGAAGAGAATCTGTCCAAAATGCTGGATTTCAAAATTTAGCTCAAGCCAATAGCTGCTAAACAGCAAGAAAAAGCCTATCAAAAACACCAGAAACACCGCACAAAGCTTGGCGAGAAATCGCGCATTAGCCTTATGCCTTGCTTGCTTTAGGGACTCTATCATCTCTACTCCTTGGGAAACTGCAATGATACAATGAAAACCACAATTTGCTTCAAGTTTATTTCGCTACGCGCACAGCCTGCGCACTTGTGCGCGCGATAAAGTCGCTATCATACATGGCTTCGGCAAGCGCACCGCCTAGCACATATTCGCCCGTGAGTGTCGCGACACATTTGATATACACCACCTGTGATTTGCCAGAATCCACAAGCCCATTATCGAAGAAAAACATCACCCTATCGCGCAAGATATCCATATAATCCACGCGATCATTGGCTTTCATAAACGCCCTATCCCCTAGCGCCTCTTCCTTGTCCCTGCCGTTCTCTTGGCTATCGCTGCTTTGAGACTTGATTCTGGTGTTTTGGATTTCCCAGCCTGTTGGGATAATTTGGGTTAGTGCGAGATTTCTAGGCGATTTAGTCTGCGAAGTGTTTGTGATTTTTAGCTCGATGTAGAATTCATCGCCAAGCTTGATATTGCTAGGGTCAAGTGCCACTTCCTGCCCACTTTTGTCAATGGCAAAAATCCGGCGCGATAGCTCTAGATTCTGCGATTTAGCAGGGATTGTGATTGGATTGACATCTGGCACACCTGTGCTAACTAGCGAGATATAGAGCTTGTCTTTAGCCTCCAGGGTATTTTTAGCATGAGGATCAAGCACAATGCTCATGCGCTTGTTTGTGGAGTATTCCTTGCCATTGAGGGTAAATCGCACGCCTTTGTCGCTAGAATCCGCACTCATGCTAAGTGCTAGCAGACTTGTGGCAATGTCTTGTGTGCCCAGCCAGCGCTCGTTTTCTAAAGTTTTGGCAATGGAGTGCAGCAGGGTAAGGTTTGGCGACTTATCGATGAGTGCGAGAAAATACGCACTCATGGCTTGGTTTGTCAATGCGCTACCATAGTAGTAATAGCGCGTATAGTAATCCCACCTATCACTATAAGGCTTTTCATAGTGCTGCATATCTAGGAGATTTTCAGGCAGTTTGGCGCGGATTTCTTTAGCCACATCATCTAGCCCACTTAGCTTATAGCTCGCAGCAAGGCTTAGTTTCTCGCGCAAGGAGAGCTCTTTGAAGTGATAAGTATAAAGCTCATTCATCGCCGAGATATTTGGCGTGCCTTGGAGTGCTAGGAGAAACAGCGGGTATGCCTGCAGAGCCGGGGTAGAGCTAGATTGCACGCGTTTGGTGGCATAGGCGCTCCAGTTTTTGAGCACAGATTCTGGGACTTGATAGCCTTTTTGCTTGGCTAGGAGAAGAAAAAGCGCGGCATAGTCGCTACCATAGTCGCTAGTCTCATTAGAATCTATCCAGTAGCCAAACCCGCCATTCCCACGCTGGAATTTCACAATACGATTGATTGACCGCTGCACTCGCTCACGCACGATCTCTTCGCTCTGCTCTTTTGCGCCTTGGAGCCCTAGTAGTAGTGGCATAGTCGCAGAAACACTCTGCTCGATACAGCCATACATATAATGCAAGAGATACTCGACTTTGTCTTGATAGGAGAAAATCATCGATGGTGAGATGATGAGCTTTTGTGCGAGCGAGCCTTGGATATATTGCTGCTTGGCTTGGAGAGTCTTAGACTCTTTAGCATTGAGTGTGGAGAGCTCTTCGTCTGTTTGTGGTGGCAGAGGTGTGCTGATGTTTATGGCGTAGTGGTTGCTCTGTGTGATTGTTTGTTTTGCCACAGGAGCTTTTGCGCTATTTGTGCCACTCTTGGTAGAATCTACGCTAGATTCTGGCGATACTTCTACCTGGGCTTTCATGGTGATTGTGATATTGGCTTTGCCTATGGATTTTGGCGTGATAGCAAGGTATTGCATAAAGCGTTTGCGCTTGGGATCAAGGCTAGATTCTAGCTTTTTAACCGCGACATCGCCGCTTACTTGAATATCAACTTGACTTAGGCTTGCGCTATCTTGGGCGAGCACCTCCACAGGTGCGATGATTGTATCATCGCGCTTCATCTCCTCTGGGATATTGGAGTAGAGATTGGCGGGCTCGGCGATTGTTACATGAGATTCTGCATGTCCCACACTGCTCTCATCGCTTGCGATGAGCATGACACGCGCGCTGCCCACGAAGTTTGGCAGCTGATACTCTATAGTCGCTTTGCCGCTTTCATCGCTTACTCCGCTGGTGAAGTAGATGAGATTCTCGCGGCGCTTCTTGCTAAAATCTGCCGCCTGTCCCAGGCTCTCCTCATCTCCACCGATAAGCACACTTTGATGCACCACGCCAAATAGCCGCGCCATAAACTCGTCAAAATTATCATAGTGGATCGCTTCATCGTTGATTTTGCTATATAAGCCTTTGAGTGGGTTTGGCGTTTGGAAATTGATAATACGCAAAATCCCCTCATCAACCACCGCAAGCGTGTAAGCCATTTTGCGCTTTTTGGGGTTTTGGATTGTGATTTGGAGCTTGGAAGCTGGTTTTATGGATTCTGGTGCGATGATTTCAGGAGAGAGTGCTAGGGCTGGGTCTTGCACAGGGATACTAATCGTGCCAAAGCTTCGCTTGACTATCGCGGTTTTTCGCATATCTTGCTGTGTGTGCTTTTGCGATTTGTCAAAATCTTCGCCCGACTTATCTGGGTCTTTGGCTATGAGTGTCGCACTTACATAGATGTTTGGCGCATATTCTTTTGTAAGCGGGATTTCATAGCTTGTTTGATTGCCAGAAATTTGGATCATCTCACTTTTTAGGATTGTATCGCCTTGGGTTAGCGTGATAATCGCCTTGCTAAAGCCTTTGGAGTTAAAGCGCACTATGGCTTTCTCGCCTGCTTCATAAGAAGATTTATCAAGCTCTAGGGGCAGCTGTGATGGGTTTGCCTTTATCGCAGCATCGCCATACGCATCTGCCACGAGCCAGACGATTTTAGGGGGATTGCTCCCATCATCTAGCTCGACAAACACAGAATCATAGTCCTCCACCAAGCTTGAAAGATCTTCGCGCAAGTTAAATGGCGCGCCCTTAGAAGTGATACTCCCCTCTTTTATAAGCGTGGTGTTAATGTCGCTTTTGATTTTAGCATTGAAGTCTTTTTGCACATCATAGTCAAACCACCAGTAGCGATTGTTGCGGTAGATTTTGTAGCGGATTGATTTATCTGCGATTGGCTTGTCGGTAAATGGATTGAGCACGATGAGCGGAAGCTCAAGCGGAGCATGGAGTAAATCGACATAGTGCGGAATCTCGCCCACCCCGATAATACTGCCTGTGCCAAAATACTGCACCGCAGCAGCGTTTGAGACAGGGTGTCCGGTGCTTTCAAGCACTTGCGCCCTAAGTGCCAGGCGCAAATGCTTATAGCTAGAATCTAGCTCGGCGAGATTAAAATTAAAGTGCGCTTTGCCACTTTCATCGAGCACACCATCAAAGCTTTTATCAAAGCGATAGGACTCGCTCTCACTCTGGGAGAAATCAAAGCCCTTATACGCCTTTGATTTGTAATCAAGCGGCGTGGCTTGGAGATTGAGCTTGTATTTTAGCCCTTGTGCGCTTGCCCCTGTGAGATACGCGCTTTGTATCGTCGCTTCTAGGTGCTTTTTGGCGTGGTCTAGGGATTTGGGCGCATCAATATCTACGCGGATTTTATTTGGCGTGATGTATTCGACTTGGAAGTTTTTGTAGAATTTCTCGCTTCCTATGCTAAATGCCGCGCGATAGCCCCCTGTGATGAAGCTTGTATCTGTGGCAAATGTATAGCTATAAAGCCCATAGCCTATGGGCTGGATAATCTGCTCGCTGATAATCTTGCTGCCACGCGGGTTAAAAATACTAAGCTTAATTGGTGCATTTTGTATCCGCTCATCGCGCACAAGGACATTGAGCTGGATAGATTCCCCAGGATTGGCAATCCCCCTATCCGTGTAGGCAAACACCTTGCGTTTGCGCTTTTGCGCACCGCTTGTATCGCGCCCATCGTAAAATCTACTATCATAGTGAAGCCCTAGATAGCTGATCTCGCCGCCTTTGTCGCTAGATTCTGCGATTAAAATCGCAGGTTTTAGCGCAAAATCCCTAGAAGGCTCATTGTCCTTATCTTTGATGATTTGCCCGCCAAGTGCGGTGGATTTATAGGTGCTAAACTCCGCATAGCCGCCAGAATCTGTGCTCACAGATTCTATGAGTTTGTTTGAAGTGGAGTAGAGCGAGAGCTTTATGCCAGAGAGCGGCTCGCCCGTGGTGGAATCCAGCGCATAGGCGATGAGCTTATCCCCAGCCCTCTCTGCTACAAGCGCGACATTAGAGACGACAAGCAGTTTAATAGCACTTCTATATGCGTCTCCATTATCGTATTCTTCCCATTCATTATCATTTGGGTAAATCTTATCCGCGCGCTTAGTGCGAAACTCCAGCACATACGCGCCTTGCTCGAGATCTTTGTCCAGCAGCTCACTTAGCACAAGCGCGGTTTGCACTTCATCTTTGCTAAGGTCAAAGGTAATTTCTTTCTCCCAGATTTTATCCATAGATGAGGTGTCAATATAGCTGCTATTTCTGGTGATATACTCGCGTATATTGCTATCACTGCGCAGATTCTCGGTGCTAAGCTTGTAGATAGCCAGTGTGCTTTTGCGGATATTGGTGCTTATCACACCGATTTTCACATCACGACTGCTAGCAAGCATACTGCCCTCTTGGGCAAACCGCAGGCTTGGGTAGAGACTTTTGCTTTGTAGCGTGATCTCCTCGCTTTCTATGGGGTGCTTGAATGTGAGTTTATAGGTTAGACCCGGTTCAAAATCCCCAGTAAGCGTGATTTTACTGCCCTGCACGAGTGCTTTTACCTGCGGCGCGTAGTTCCCACTATATACGCGAATACTCCCCTGCGCCTTGGCAGAATCCAGCCCAATATCGCGATCGAGAAAAATCTCTATCGCCTTTTGCTTGCCATAGATTTTTGCATCAAGCACCTTAGCAGTATCGCCAGATTCTAGGGCGATGTTTGCGCTAGCTGTATCAAGCTTGATAAGCAGCTCTTTTTTGCCATTTGTCTTAGGAGTGTAAAGGAGATTCCACTCATGCTCACTTACTTGCTGGAGGCTAGCGAGCTTGCTATCCTTAGGCATAGGCGCAGAATCTATGGAGATTTTAGATTCTAGCTCGCTAGCACTTAGTGGCGTGTTGGTAAAGATTGGCAGCGAGATTTGCGTGCGATTCTCATCTTTGAGAGTGGTGAAAGTCGGCGTGCCAAACTCTGCGGCAAGCGCGTTTATCTGCGCTCTAGCAGAGCTTTTGGAGATTTGCACCCCAGCCGCAAGCGCAAGCGCGACAGCCACGATGAGTGCGAGCAGGACAAGGAGCTTTGACTTAGATAGCAGCGTAGGCTTGCTGGGCGTTTGAGCTGGATTTGACATGACTCCCCCTGTGGTAAAGTTTTAGCAGAGATTGTAGCATTTTTTTTTTTTTGATTTTTGAGAAATATACTACAATACACGCAAAATCCACAGGACACAAGCCACATAAAGCACACGCATGAAGCCTAAACACATACGCGAAAAGCCCTTTATCCGCACCTTTGCCATACTTGCTTGCTTGATGTGCTTATGCGTAGGGGGCGCTATCCTTAGCGACACGAGCACGCTCACCTTTGAGCCAGAATCGCTAGTGAGCTTTGATAGAGATGGCGAGCTGCTAAGCTTTTTTGTCAATGAGCGCGACAACTTCAAAGTCAGCTTGCAGAGCCAAGATTTGCCAGCGCAGTTACAGCAGTTTGTCCTACTCTATGAAGACAAGCGCTTTTTCACACATGCTGGGGTAGATCCCCTAGCCCTGGCACGCACGATTTGGGGTAATCTCGCCCACGCTAAGCGCCATGGCGCTAGCACAATCACCATGCAAGTAGCCAAGCTCGGCAGCCAGCAGAAGCGCACCTGGTGGAATAAATTCACCCAAACTCTGCAAGCCCTGCGCCTAGAGTGGCAAAAGGATAAGCCCCAGATTCTGCGCCTCTATCTTGATAACACCCCCTATGGCAGCAATATCGTTGGCGTGAAATCCGCCGCCCTGCTGTATTTCAAAAAGCCCTTGCATAGGCTCTCCCCTGCGCAAAATGCCCTACTAGCTATCATGCCAAACACGCCAAATCTTATTTTCACAAACCCAGCCAAACTCCTAGCCAAGCGCGATTCCCTGCTAAAGCGCGCGCTAGATTCTCATCTCATCACAGACATGGAGTATCGCCTAGCTCTCCTAGAGCCCCTGCCAACCCTCTACCGCAGCAATTCAATCGCCCCGCACGCAAGCCTATGGCTCCCCCGCCACAACCCAGGCACCAAAGTCTTCCACACCACACTCCACAAGCCCACCCAAGAGCTCCTAGAATCCAAGCTCCGCGAGTTTGCCACCATAATCCAAGACAAAGGCGTGCATAATCTCGCCGCACTCGTGCTTGATAGCCGCGATGGCGCGATTGTAGGCTATGCAGGCTCGCAGGATTTTTATGACTTAAGCAGCCTAGGCGCGATTGATGGCGTGCAAGCTGCGCGTAATGTCGGCTCCACGCTAAAGCCCTTTCTCTACGCGCTTGCACTAGATTCTGGGCTCATCATTCCCCAGACAAATCTCGCTGATAGCAATCAATTCTATGGGAATTTCAACCCACACAACGCCTCGCGCAGATTCTACGGGAGCAAAAGCGCGCTGTTTTGCCTGCGAAACTCGCTAAACGCACCATTTGTCGCACTGCTGCAAGACTATGGCGTGGAAGAGTTTTTTTATTTCTTGCGTGCAAACGCGCCCTTTAGCGAGCGCGACTTCGCACAATATGGACTCTCACTAATCCTAGGCACCAAAGAGCTAAGTCTCTTTCAGCTTGCCAAGCTCTACTTAGGACTACGACATGGCGGGGATTTCTCCGCTACGCCACACGCACTAGCCAGAGCGACAAGCCCCGCAGATTCTAGCGCGATGACTTCTAGTGCGCTAGAGTCCAGCATGATAAGCCCACCAAAATCCACCCAAGTCCCCAGCAATCTCACACAAGACTACATCAATAATTCCACACAGACCAATTTTGGCATTTCTAAGGAAGCCGCCTATCTCACCCTGCAATCCCTGCTCAATCTCCCGCTAAACGCCCGCAGCTCCCGCTTCGCGCATAAAATCGCTTGGAAAAGCGGCACAAGCTTTGGAAATCGCGATAGCTGGGCGATTGGCATAAGCGATCGCTATGTCGTAGCGGTATGGGGCGGGAACTTCAGCGCAAAAGCAAGCGTGAATCTCACAGGCAGGGAAATCGCAGGGGTGGCTATGTTTGATATTTTTGAGCTACTTCATGGGGATAGTGTCAGTGAGTTTGGCAGCTGGGCGCAGGTAGGCAAATGGAGCAATACGCCCAAAATGCGCGAAGTGCGAATCGATACAAACGGCTACCGCGTGCAAGACCCTAGTGGCGGGGACTCCAGCAAGCAAGATTCTAGTAGCACCACCCCTAGCAGCAAAATCGCCTATATGCCCTACTATGCCAAGCCACTACGCACCGCCGCGCAAGCCCCACGCCCAAGCTCGATCATCGCCTACCCCACGCCTGGTATCCGCTTCTCGCGCGCTTCACTAGCAAGCATGCGTGATGAAAGCACCCAAGAAGACGGAGTCATCGCGCTATTGCAGCAAAAAACGCTTGCGTATTTTTTTCTCAATGGCGAGTTTATCGGCGCAAATGACCTTGGGCGCATGCGTCTATCTCCTAAAAATGGCACAAACTCGCTCTATGTCATCACGCAAAATGGGCAGAGCTCTAGCGTGGAGTTTGAAGTCCTAGCCCAGTGAAGTAGCACAATCCAGAATCCCCGGAATCCACTTTTTCAAATAACGCCCTTTTCTTGTCATATTGAGCCTTTAGGCGAAATATCTCCCGTCATTGCGAGCCGATGAAATCGGCGTGGCAATCCATAAACACAGCAAAAGTAAAGTAAATAAGCAAGTTTAAAGCAGATTAACACGCGTTAAGTAGGAGAGTTGAGTAAGACTAGCCCACCCCCTTAACGACCAAAGGCTTTTTCAAGGTAGGCTATGGATTATCCTAGTAGCACTTGACTACTACTATACATAGCAGTATAATGCCGACTAAGATTTTCTGGTAAATCTTACTCATCGTAACCTCCTTTGTGAAAAGTAGGCTACGCCAAGAGAGGCTGCAACTCTCTTGGGCAACCTCTACTGAAATTCTAACATACTTCCTAAATACTCCCTAGAATCCACTTTTACTTAATCGTGTTTTTCCGTCATCACAAGATTTGCGTAGCAAATCGTGGCAAAGCAAGGCGCAGCCGCAGCTTCTTTAGTAATCCAATCCCAAACATAAATCTATTTTTTTTTTTTTTTTGATTTTGGCTACAATGTGGCTTTTTAAACTTTCACTTAACCTTTTTAAGGAGACATAATGAAAACATCTACTCATAACACTGCCCCATATAAACGGGGGGGGGGGGGTAAATAATCTCTCTCTCAATGCTTCTACTAGATTCTCTCAAAAGGTTGCTTTATCTATCGCTTGTATCTCGTGCTTAAGTTTGACAAATCTCTATGCTATATGGCATCTAGATGCTGACAAAGGATTACAAAAAGGCTGTAAAGCTGAGATAATAAGTGGTCAAGCTTTTGTAATTAGTCCCAAAGATGGTCAGGATAAATGTCAAGGGGACTGGACACGCTTTAGCACAAATGAAACAGGTGGAGGCTACACCCTAAGACTAAACAAGACTACTTTAAATAACTATACTATTACAACATCTGTGGATTCAAGCAGGGTGTGGGCTAATGGTGTGCTCAATGGATCCACCATAGGGACGGCAAATATTGAAGGAAAGATGAGAGTTGAGCTTAGAGTAGAGAATGGAACCAGCACCATAACCACCCTAAATCATACAGCCAATCTACTACATCTAAAAGGTGGTGGCGGTAAGCTAGACATCAATACATTTAATCAAACCAGCGAGAATAGCGACACGCAAGTTTTCGATATAACAATAACAGACTTCAATCTTAGCGGTGGTAAAACACATCAGCTTGTAGGTGAGATTACCAACCTAAATATCACTAATGGGACATTCTATCAAGGTAAGCATAATGGCGACCCTAGTGGCTATAGTGATAGCCAAATCACAGGCGGCACTATCACAAAGGTGGATTTAAGCGGCAATGGTGCGTTTGAGCAAATTAGAGGCAGTGTAACTGACTTCAATCAGTCAGGCGGCACTGCCACGCAAAAAGGCGGCACGATAGGAACTGCCAATCTCAATGGCGGTAACTTTACCCAATCAGGTGGAGAGATCACTACTGCTAAACTCTCCGGTGGCACATTCACCCACAATGGCGGCACACTTAACAATGTCGTGCTTAAAGCTGGTGGCAGTGGCAGCACATTTGTCAATGGCACAAATTCTGCCTTTGCTAACATCACCCAAGAGGGTGGCAATCACACTATCATAGGTAAGGTTGCTAAATTTACTCTAGCGAGTGGTTCCTTTACCAACAACGGCTCTATCGAAACACTCACCACCAGCACTACCACCACAAGAGCCCTCCGCAATGCCCAAGCTGCCGCTACCAACCACATCACCAACAACGGCACAATCGACAAGCTAGAGCTTACTAAAGACGCTGATAGCGTAACCAATAATGCTGTGTATAACACAGGCGGTGGCTTAGCAAGTGGTATCATCAAAGAGCTACATGTAACAAGCGGCAATGCCACCATAAACACCCTAAATGGTGTAGGACAAGGGACAGCAGGTAAAATAGAGCCCCATACACTCTCTAATATCAACATCACCAAAGACGCTAAACTCACCGTTGATACCCTAAGCGTAGGACTCAAAGGCAACCAAGCTATAGAGAGAGTAACAATAAATAATAATACAGGTGGTAATGGTGGCAACAAAGAATTTGCCGTCAATAAAATCCAAGTAACCTATCTTGATGGCAGCTTTGACCCTGCAAAAAGCATTAGCAAAAATCTCACAGACTATGTATCATCTGGCACCAGCCATAGCTATGTCGATAACAATTCTAAGCCCACCTTTGAATCAAGCCCCGAGCTCCAAGGCATAGGTGTGAAGTTTAATCCCGATGGCACCCCTATCTTTGAGGTAGAAGCCTCCTTGGCTGCAAGTATGACAAGCGTAGTCGTGCGCCAATCTATGCGCCGAAAAATGCTTATAGACA
Organism: uncultured Helicobacter sp.; assembly: GCF_937906905.1. Lineage (GTDB taxonomy): Bacteria > Campylobacterota > Campylobacteria > Campylobacterales > Helicobacteraceae > Helicobacter_B. Next base: position 23,461 of record NZ_CALERY010000034.1, read on the forward strand.
CCTATCTCGCAGAACAAAACAGAAGAAGTTTGAAAAACAAAGAGCGCAGAACCGAGCAGCGCATAGAAGCAGCCACCCTAGCAGATGCAAGAGCCCAGTATCAAAAAGACCTAGCCAAATACAAGCTAGACTTAGCCAAATGGGATAAGCTTGCTAGCACCAAAGAGAACAAAGCCCTAATCGCCAAATACGAGCAAGAGGACAAAGCCTACCAAAAAGCCCTAGAGCAGTATCAAAAAGACAAGGCAAAATGGGATAAGCTTAGTGAAAAAGATAAAGCAAAGCTTTCAGGCAGCCCCACACCAGCTCCCATAGCTCCTAAAGAGCCAAAAGCTCCTATAAAGCCCAATGTCAAGCCAGATCACAAAGACTATAAAAAGCTAATGGCTGCCTATGATAAAGCACAAAAAGAGCATAAAAACGCCCTAGCCAAATATCAAAAAGATAAAGCCAAATACGACAAAGACAAAGCCAAATGGGATAAAGACAATCAAAAGCTAGCACAAGCTAGCAAACTAGCTCCAGTAGAGCCAAAAGCTCCTAAAGCTCCCGTGCGCCCAAATCTCAAGCCAAACCACAAAGACTACAAAAAGGCTATGGCAGATTTCACCAAAGCACAGCAAGCACACAAAGCAGCCCTAGCCAAGTATGAAAAAGATCTAGCCAAATACAAGCTAGACAAAGCCAAATGGGACAAAGACAATCAAAAGCTAGCTGCAAGCTCTAAGCCAGCTCCCATAGCTCCTAAAGAGCCAAAAGCTCCTATAAAGCCCAATGTCAAGCCAGATCACAAAGACTATAAAAAGCTAATGGCTGCCTATGATAAAGCACAAAAAGAGCATAAAAACGCCCTAGCCAAATATCAAAAAGATAAAGCCAAATATGACAAAGACAAAGCCAAATGGGATAAAGACAATCAAAAGCTAGCACAAGCTGGCAAAGCCCCAGTAGAGCCTAAAGCTCCTACTAAGCCTAAAATCCTAGCCAGCAAGCCAGAAATGCCACAAGAGCCTAAGCTTGGAGAGATAAGTGCAGAGCTACTAGCTAAGCATAAAGTCCAAGGGGATTTCTTTATCCGTGCCTATGGTGGGACAGGCTCACATAAAGCAACCAATGGCGCACAAACTAACTCTTGGAGTGTGGGCACACTCTTTGGCTCGACTTGGGATTTAGCGCTTGGACAAACAAGTGGGAATATCGGCTTCTATGGTGGGTATGAGTATATCTACAATGGCTATAAGCAAGCCCATATCGATGCCCAAGGACACACAGGCTTCCTAGGGCTTAGATTCTCCCATATCTTTGCTAAGACTAAGCTAGCAGGATTCTACTATATGGCTGATGTCAATGGTGGCTATAGTGATATGTCTGTAGGACAAGATATGAATGGTATGCGATTTAGTGCTAATGTAGGGAATATCAACTTTGGCTCATCATTGAGACTAGGCTCATCTGTGTATATGTATGGAAGCAAATCTATCCTCTTCCCTTCAGTTGGTGTAGGTGTAGAGGGTGGCTATCTAGGAGAGTTTGAGATGAGGACAGACCGCTCTGGTGAGCTACGCTATGGAGGACTAAGCCAAGGCTATGCTGTTACTTATGCCCAAGCAAATCTCAACTACTACCAAGAGTATGGCAAAAGGATTTCTACTACACTAGGTGGTGGATTTAGGTATCTAATGAATACAGATATAAACATTATGCCAACACTCAATGGCAAGGCTTATACCATTGATGAAAAGACAGGTAGAGCAGCAGCAGTGCATTTAGCACCATTTTTCTACCAAGGCACCTTTGTGATAAATTACCACACAGACAAAGCAGGAAACTTCTCTGCAGGCTATGTGGTAGTAGGTGGGGAGTTAGGGATTACGCATAATGCTTCTGTAAGGTGGCATTACTTTTTCTAAAAGGCGTTGGCTTTCTAAAGAAACCTGCTGCGGCTGCGCTTGCTTTGCCACGAAAATTCTTGCGGATTTTCTCGCAAGTGAGAGAGATGGGGCGTAAGGCTAGAATCTGCGCTTTGGGACTCTTTGTAGCTATGCTTAAGAGTCTTTGGTAGATTTTCTAGCGTGGGCTAGGATATTGAGCAGCTCCACGCCAAGTGAGAAAAACATCGCAAAATACACATAGCCACGCGGGATTTCAAAGTGAAGCCCATCGGCAAGCAGCACAATGCCAACGATGAGTAAAAATGCTAGGGCTAGAATCTTTAGCGTGGGGTAGGTGTCGATAAACTTTGAAATAACTTCAGCGGCAAACATCATCATAAGCACTGCGATGATGATAGCCAAAACCATGACTTCCAAATGTTCTGCCATACCCACAGCGGTGATGACAGAATCTAGCGAGAAGACAATATCGATGATCCCTATTTGCACAATCGTGCTAAAAAGCCCGGCATGCTTGCTCTTTATGGTGTGGGATTCTGGCGCGTGGGTGATGTGGTTGTGGATTTCTTGCACGCTTTTATACATAAGAAAAAGCCCCCCGGTGATAAGTACAATATCGCGCCCAGAGATAGCAAGCCCAAGCACGCTAAAAAGCGGCGCTGTAAGCTTGGTAATCCAAAAAAGCGCACCAAGCAGGGCAATGCGCGTGATAAGCGCGAATCCTAGCCCTAGAATCCGTGCTTTGCGCTGCTGGTGCTTAGGCAGTCTTGCGACTAAAATAGCTAGGAAGATGAGATTATCCACGCCTAGCACGATTTCTAGCAGCACTAGTGTGAGCAGGGAAGCCCATACTTGCGGGTCAGCGAGCAGTGCCATTATAGCCAGCCCTTTTTCTTAAAGTAGATGATGGGAATGACGGTGGAGATGATCATCACCACGATGACTAGCGGATAGCCAAATTCCCACTCAAGCTCGGGCATGTATTTGAAGTTCATTCCATAAATCGTGCCAACAAGTGTGGGGGGCATCATCGCCATAGTCGCCACGGTAAAAAGCTTGATAATCTTGTTTTGCTCGATATTGACACGGCTGGCAAAGAGGCTTTGGGTATTATCGAGCATATTGAGATTGACGGTGGTAAATTCTACAAGTGAGTTTAAGTCCTTTAGCACGATACTTAGGTCCTTTTTGATCTCAGGATCGACTTTGTAGCTTTTGAGCAGTGCTGTAATGGCACGCCGCTTGTCAAAGAGCGAGTCGCGCACGCTAAGGTTAAACTCCTGCAAGTTTGAGAGCTTGGCGAGCTGGGCGGTGTGATCGCTTGCTTCTTCGTCAAAGACCGCTTTGCGCAGTAGCTTGGTAAGCTGCGCTGCTCCTTCTAGCATATCGGCATCTTGCTCCACACGCACTTCAAAGATTTTACTGATGAGATCAAAGCCATCTTCAAAATTTTTGGGGCTGATAAGCACGCTTTGCTGGATTTCGTTAAATACTTTGAAATCTGCGTAGCGAATGGTAAAAAGTATGCCTTGAAAGAGAATGAAAGTAACGGTTTCGTTGTGCAAATCCATTGTAGTGGAGCGCATGAGAAAATAGGTGTTTATCGTAATGCTTTGGGTGTCTTCAAAATACCGCGCGGACTGCTCAATCTCCTCTCGCTCTTCTTTTGTAGGGATATCGAGTGCGTAGGTTTGGGCGATGTAGGAGACTTCAGCGCTCGATGGGCGCAATAAATCGATCCACAGCACGCCTTGGGGGAGTGCTAGGCTCTCTGCGCTGCTGATATCTTTTCTACAAACTGCGCCATCTTTTTTGAAAAACACATTCATCATCACTCTCTCCTATCGCGCCAGGCTTGCGCTACTACTCATCAAAAGACAAAGCCAATTGCATTTGAAGCGCTGGGCTATTTTTTGTCCAGCACCTCAAATGCAGGGAGGACCTTGCCCTCTAAAAGCTCAAGACTTGCTCCTCCACCTGTGGAGATGAAGCTCATATTGTCCCGCTCGCCTGCGCGCTCGATCGCATCGGCTGTATCTCCCCCGCCAATCAAGCTAAAGGCGTAGGTGTCTGCGATAGTATGGGCGAGGTTAAATGTCCCCCTTGAAAATTGCGAGATCTCATAGATCCCTAGCGGTCCGTTCCAAATGATTGTCTGTGAGGCTTGGATCACTTCGCTAAAGAGCTTAGTCGTGGCAGGTCCCATATCTACTGCCATATAGCCGCTTGGGACATCTTGGGCGGGGGTGATTTTGATATTAGTATGTGTAGCAATATCATCGGTGCTGACAACATCGACAGGCAGATAGATTTTCACGCCCTTTTGCGCGGCTTTTTGCAAGATATTGCGCGCTTCATCGATAAGCTCGGTTTCGACAAGCGACTTTGCCATATCAAAGCCAAGTGATGCTAAGAATGTATTGCTCATAGCCCCGCCGATGATGATTTTATCTACCACATCAAGGATATTTGAGAGTAGCTCGAGCTTGGAGCTTACCTTGCTCCCACCTACGATGAGTAGCACGGGCTTTAGCGGATTTGCCAATGCTTTGGCAAAGGAGTCGATCTCCTTTTTGAGCAAGAGTCCTGCGACTTTTTGCTCCACAAATTCTGCGATCCCATAGGTGCTGGCGTGCGCGCGGTGGCTTGTGCCAAAGGCGTCATTGACAAAGACATCACACAAGGAAGCTAGCTTTTTGCTTAGGGTCTCGTCGTTTTTTTCTTCTTCTTTATAGAATCGTATATTTTCTAGCAGGATAATGCTTCCCTTAGGCGCGCTCTCTTGGAGATCTTTGACCGCTTCAATAGAATCTGCAAATAGCACGCTTGTCTCCAAAAGTCGCTCAAGACGCTTGATGATGTGCTTTAGCGAGAGCTCTGGCTGCACGCCTTTGGGGCGTCCTAGGTGGCTGACAAGCACGATGGATTTTGGCTCATTGTCGATGCAGTAGTTGATCGTAGGCAGGGCTTCTCTAATCCTTGTATCATCGCTAATATCACAATCCTCGTCCATTGGGACATTAAAATCCACGCGGATTAGGATATGTTTATCGCGTAAATTTATATCTCGTATGGTTTTTACCTGCTGCATAAATGTAATACCAGCGACCTGCTTCATAACTACTCCTTCAAGTGGTCTATAATCCTTGAATCATAGCATAAAAGGCTTTATAATCCCTTGATACCAGCGCATGCAGACACAGGGGCGAGCGGAGATTGGCGGTAAATCGAGTGAGCTAGATTCTGGTGGGTGTGAAAATGGTGTCAAAAGGCGGTGTAATTGGTGCAAGGGCTTGGTGGGTGGTGTTAGCTGGATTTGCGTAGGAGTAGCGCGCATTCTTTGTGGCTGGTGTGAGGGAACTGATCAAAAAGCGCGAAATGCTCAATGACATGGCTTTGGCACAATATGCGCAAGTCGGCTTCTAGACTTGTTGGGTTGCATGAGATGTAGATAATGTAGGGGAAGCTTGCTAGGAAGTCAAGCATGGCTTCATCGCCTATACCGCTTCTTGGCGGATCGACAAGCACATGCGAGAATCTAAATTGCTCAAGCTCCACCCCACGCAAGCGGAAAAACTCCCGCTGCCTGCGCAATGCACTTATGGTCTCTGCTCCGCTAAGGCGTGCGGAAGTGATGTTTGTGATATTGTTGCGGTGGGCGTTGTGTGCGATGAGTGCATGTGCGGATTTGACGACTTCGGTTACTAGCACTTTGTCAAAGCACTCTGCCAAAGCGATGGAGAAATTACCATCTCCACCATACATCTCAAGCAGATCTTCGCGCGTATGGGCGTGGATTTTGCGCTTGACAAAGGAGAGCATGCAGGGATTCATATAGGCATTTGGCTGGCAGAATCGCCCCTCCTGGCGCAAGTAGGTGTAGGGTTTATCAAGCATAAGCACATCGCAAATCATATCCCTGGTATCAAGTGTGGATTCTCCTTGGTTTGGGGGCTTGCGCATAGCTGCGCCGGAGTCCATAGAATCTAGGGTGCTAGATTCTGGCACGCTAGATTCTAGGAAGTGAGATTTGGCGGAGGTGGATTCTGGCGGGGTTGAAGAGAAAATGTGCTTTTGATTTTTGCTTCTGGCGATGAGGGTTAGGGCTTGGATTGTGGCGTGTGGCTGGTGCGGGGGATTTGCTAGTGGGGGAGGGCAATTTGTGTGGAGGGCTTCGCGCAGGGTTTCAAGCAGGTTGTTTGTAGCGTGGCAGAAGCTAGAATCCAAGGGTTTATGATAGATAAGTGTGATGATGACATCGCTGTGCTGTGCGTGATCATGCGCGATTGTATAGAGCGTGGTAGTAGAATCTAGTGCTGTTTTCTTTATGGATTGTGGCGGGGTTGCGGATTTTACCGCAGAGTCTAGCGTGCCAAATCGAGAGCCTAGCACCTCTATGGCATAGATCTTGTGGGAGAGAAGTGGGCTAGATTCTAGCAGGGGCATGAGCTTTTCTAAGGTGCGTTGGAGGGCTGGGAGGAGAATTGGGCAATTTGAGAGTTTGACCCGAGAGTTATGTCCTCGAGCGCTCATAGAGAGTGAGAGCTTGGGTGCAGAATCTGGCTTGTAGTCTTTATAAACGCGGAACTCTCCCCTGGCACGATAGCCAGAATCTGGCGAAGCATATATGCTAAGGTGAGGGAGAGTGTAGGCGCGTAGCAGGGTGCGAAGTGCGGTGGCTTTTGTGGTGAGCGCACTTTTGCTATGTGGGCTGGCGTCTGTGCTTTGAGCAGGATCACACCCGCCACATATCCCTCTAACCTCGCATTTCATACTTGCTCCTTTGTGTGGCTACTTCTTGCAGTATTTTTCAAGCCTAACTTCACATCAGCTCCTATCTCTTGTAACGCTACACAGGTGGGAGGATATAGATTGGCTCACAGGGTAGGCAGAAGCTGGATTTTGGCAGGACTGCCGGCGGGGTGAAAGGCGGGCTGTGTGGTGGGTTTTCACATAGCACACATTCGATATTTGCAGTGATTAGGGCGAGATTTTGCTCTGGGCTTTTGGTGGGGCTAGGCGCTATGTTTTCGCGCATTATGAAGTGTTTTTTCCCAAAGGCGTAGATGTAGTGCTCTGGCAGGAGAGCGAAGCTGTGTGTGGCGTATAGCGGGATAGACTCTACAATCGCCCAGCTATGCAAAAAAGTATGTGTGAGTTTCAGTGCGCTAAGATTGCCCGGACCGCTAGCATAGTAAATGCCGCTCACGCGCATGCTTGATTCTCGCAGGCGCTGATACATGAGTGGCAGGGCAGTTGAGGGCTTCTCATCAATGCTAAAGGACTCTAGCAGCCTATCATCATCATAAATCGCGTAATGCAAGGGAGAGCTGATACATACAACTAGAAGATTGCAAGCGTGCATTTAGCTAATCGCCACTGCTTTTTCAAACTCCGCGACTTTCTCACTTTCCCTAGCAGTTATGACCTCATACGCGCCTTCTTCGTGCAGAAGCTTTTGGGTGAGCAGGGAGTTTAGCTTATGACTGCCGGCAAAGGAGATATAGCTCCCAAGCAGCGGAATCCCCAAAATCGCCATATCGCCAATGGCATCTAGAATCTTATGCCGCACAAACTCCTCTGGATAGCGCAAGCCCTCTTTATTCATAATGCCTGCTTCATCAAGCACGATACAATTATTAAGATTCCCGCCCTTTGCTAGCCCGATAGAGCGCAAGTAATTGACTTCTTGCAGGAAGCCAAATGTCCTAGCTTTGGCAATTTCATCGATATAGGCAGGCTTAGAAAAAGTAAAGGTGTATTGCTGCTCTTTGATAGCAGGGTGTGCAAAATCGATAGAAAAGTCAAAAATCGTCTTGTGGCTTGGCTCTAGGCGCACAAACTTTTCACCATCGCGCACTTCTATGGGCTTTTTTATCTCTATAAGCTTGCGCGGCTCATCAAACTCCACAATGCCCGCTTCATCAAGCAGCAGACAATGCGCTATGGAGCTGCCGTCCATTATGGGGACTTCTTCGTTGTTTATGCTGATTTTTAGATTATCAATCCCATAGGCATAAATCGCCGACATCAAATGCTCTATTGTAGAGACTTTTGCCAAGCCTTTGCCGATGACCGTTGCCATAGTGGTATCAATAATGGATTCTGGCACAAGCGGGATACTCACGCCCAAATCACTGCGGTAAAACACAATCCCACTATTTGCCTCTAAAGGCTCTAAAACAAGCGTAACAGGCACGCCCTTATGCAAGCCTATGCCCGTTAGCTCGACTCTTTTTTTAATCGTCCTTTGCTTCATAGAATCCCCCTACACAATTTTCCTATATAATCTCTTGGACCGCTATTGTATCGCTATTTTTGATAATGATTTTTAAATGATTGCTGGCATTGATTTTAGCGACAATAGGCTCTGGCAAGATAGCATCGCAAAAGATAATATGCCCAGAAGTGAGATTGCGCAAGATAAAAAACTCCCCTTCTACGCGCAGCACCCCAGCACAATCCCCAAAGACAACAAGACTATGCTTGGCATAAATATATGCTCCGTGCGCTATATCGCCTAAAATCACAGCATTATCTTCTAGCGTGATCTCCTCTCCACTGCGCACCTTATGGATAAGTGTGCAAGCTTGCTTACTTGGCTGCGGAAGTGGCTGCGGGGCTTGCTTCTCCTGCTTGCCTAGTATAGAATCTAGGGCTTGTGTAGATTCTAGCTTGGGCTTATTAGGTAGAGTGCCAATAGTGTATAAAAGCCCAAAAGAGCGGCACAACTCCTGCAAGTCCGTATCGATAGGTGTGGGAAAGTGCAGGAGAAAGCTTCGCAGTAAAATGGCATTTTTCTCAATAAAGCTGCGCCATTCCGTGCTATCTCCACTCTCAAAGCTTAGAATTTGTGCGCGATGTTGTCGTGTTTTCATCTACTTAGCTTCTGCATTGATGAGTGATTTGGCTTGTGCCAAAATATCGGTGATATTGTGCTTAATCCACCGAGAATCCAGCCACTCGACATTGCGGACATTGAGCCCTTGCACAAGCATACCAAAATGCAAGTGATCGCCAAATGCCCAGCCACTTTGTCCTGTAAGCCCAGCCACATCGCCAGCAAGCACTTCTTGCTCATTGCCTACAAAAAATTCTTGCAAATGCGCATATAAACTTGCTACGCCAAATCCGTGGCTAACCATAATCGTATTGCCATACACGCCTAGCTTTTGCTCTAAAATCACACGCCCATCATTGGCGATGATAATTTTGTCGTTTTTCACGCTTGCGACATCAAGCCCTAGGTGGATAGACTGACTTGTTTTGCCCTGCGCATTGATATAGGTGCGCTTATCGCCAAATCGCCCCACCACGCTATAACCCTTTAGCGGGATAAATGGACTCCACTCAACAGGGAAGCTTGTGTTTTGCGCATCGCTCAAGCAGGCTTGGTGCGCACTTTGTGCGATAATCTCCTCATCTTTTAAACGCACTTGCTCATTGATATACACAAACTTTTCAAAATCATCATCTAGCTCATCAAGCTTAGGCTCATAGCGGATCGCCTTTACCTCACTAATTAAGCTATCCATTTTCTCGCGCAAAAAATGCTCGTGCAATTTAAGCGTGGAGGCTTGATAGCGCGGGGAAGTGTCTTTGATAAATGGAATAGTAATGCGTCTGGTATTTAGCGCGGTGTCAGAAACTTGGATTCTGCCACTGAAGTTTGTGTTGCCCAAGGGCCAGGCTAAAATCACAGCATAATAGCCCTCACGCACAAAAGGGAATGGGATAAAAGTGTTTTTGCCATTGGTGATTTGGATATCTTTGATATCTACACTATCGATTTTAAAGACCACTAGCGCGCTACCGCCGTAGCTGATTTTGGGCGAGTGGGCAAGGATTGTGATGGTAGGCTGCTTGGCGTTAATGATAAAATCTAGCTGCTTTAGCAAAGTCGCACCGCTGAAAAAATTCGCATTGCTCCAATCTGTAATAGCTACTTCATAGCGTAGCTTTGTGTTATCAGGCAGATCGATCTCTGGGCGCGGTAGCCATATTTTAAGCTTCTCTGGGCGGTTGGTAACGACTTCTTCTTGCTCTAGCACGACAAGCCCATCGCCTGTGGTGGCTTTGATCTTGTAGGATTTGATCTTGCTTTGACTTTGGACTTCGATTGAGATTCTGCGATCTGGATTCCAGGCGGATTTGTCGCTTATGGCGATTTGCTCGGTGGGGCTTAGGTGCAAGTATGCTTGGGCGGTAATGGGTGTGCTGGTAAATAAATCTAGCGTGTAGAGAAAAAATCCAAAAAGCCCTAACGCCACTACCACCAAAAACCGCAGCAAGTTCGATCCGCCCATCGCGCAACTCTCCCAAGATTCTGTAATGATTTGTTTTGTGGGGTTTAGAAGCGCGTATTATACACAACTTCTGCGAGTTTGCGCGATTTTGTTATAATGCGCGCTTCACAAATGTGGCGATTTAAGGAGTGTGTATGCAGTTGGATTCTAGGATTTTTGTCGCGGGGCATAGAGGGCTTGTGGGCAGTGCAATCACAGCGGAGCTACAAAATCTGGGATTTGCCAATCTCATCACGCGCACGCATGCAGAGCTAGATTTAGGCGATATGGGTGCAGTGGAGAAATTTTTCGCTAAAGAGCGTCCAGAGTATGTGATCCTAGCTGCGGCAAAAGTCGGCGGAATCTACGCCAACAACACCTATCGAGCAGATTTTCTCTACGAAAATCTCGCTATCCAAAACGCTGTGATATACAATGCCTACAAACATGGTGTGAAAAAGCTGCTTTTCCTAGGAAGCTCATGTATCTACCCTAAGCTTGCCTCCCAGCCAATCGTAGAATCTGCCCTGCTCACTAGCGAGCTAGAATACACTAACGAGCCTTATGCAATCGCTAAAATCGCTGGCATGAAGCTTTGCGAGAGCTTCGCGCTGCAGTATGGCTGCAACTTCATCAGTGTCATGCCTACTAATCTCTATGGCGAGCAGGATAATTTCAATCTTGAAAACTCTCATGTTTTCCCCGCACTGCTGCGCAAAATGCATCTAGCCAAGCTCTTAAAGTGCGGCGATATAGATGGGATCGCGCGTGATATGCGTCGCTATGATACTAGCCAAGAGCTTGATACAGAATCTATCATGGGGTTTTTGGCTAAACATGGGATAAGCGCAAAGAGCGTGCGTGTGTGGGGGAGCGGGAATGTGCGGCGTGAGTTTTTGCACGCTGCGGATATGGCTCGAGCATGTGTGCATGTGCTGCGAAATATCGACTTTTGCGAGCTAGCAGATATGGTGCAACCTGCACTAGCAGGCGGGGATTCTAATGGGTGTGCGGATTATGGTGCGCAAGATCCAAGCGCTAAAGAAGCCAGAAAAATACGCAATACGCATATCAATATCGGCTATGGTAGCGATGTGAGTATCCGCGAGCTAGCCGAGCATATCCGTGAGATTGTTGGGTTTGACGGGGAGCTGGAGTTTGATGTCAGTAAGCCTGATGGCACGCCACGCAAGCTCATGGACTCTAGCAAGATTATAGCGCTTGGCTGGAAGCCTAGTATCGATCTAGAATCTGGTATCAAGCGAGTATATGAGCATTATTGTCGTTTGTAGGAGTCTAGATTCTAGGGCGATTCTAGGGAAGCTTGCTAGGGCAGCACAACTGCGCCAAGCAGGATAAAGGGGAGATATTCTTTCTCATAGAGATGATAGACATTTTGCTTAGGCGTGTTAATACTAGGGCGTAAGTCAAGGGCGGAGCATAGCACACCTTGTGGGCTTGCACCCATTTGCTTTGCGACATTTTGTATCATCTCTGCCACTTCGTAGGGAATAGAATCTAGCTCTTGCATATCCGGGGCTTGCTCTTTAGCACAATAGACATTGATAGAAAAAAGCGCGAGTTTAAAGTCATCATAATCCGCGAGTTTTCCTGCTTGCTGTAACTGCCCTATATCGCGCACTTGTGTAATGGCTTTTTTAATGCGCTTTATGCATCTGCTGCTAAACTCCCACCTTGCTTTCCTTGTATTTTTGCCGACATTAAGCCATAAATGCTTAGATTCTATCCATATATCAAACCTATTATCCTCTATCGCACACCAGAAGTCAATCGTGCGCCTGTGCTTTTCACCCTCTTGCCCCAAGCTTACACCCCTGCAATCTACCCCATACTCGCTTATCACATAAGGCGTGAGGCGGGAGAGTGCCATAGCGATAGCTGCAGAGTTGCTACGCTCATTATATACGATAGGAAAGTCTCCTATTTGCTCACACTCACATAGGTTAAGGTTTATATCAAAAATATGCCGACAAAGCTTGTTGTAAAAGTCCTTTAGCTTCCTGCCGCCTTTAGCCCCACTCCCTGTATTTGCTCCCGCACTTACGCTATCGCTTTTGTAGAGAGAGTCTTCTAAGTAGCATTCATACCATCTCGCATTTTTCTCGCTAAATCGCTTGTCTATGTCGTAGTCATACATTGTTATTTTCCTTTTCTAGTTTTTGAGCTTTTATCTCACTAATACTATCAACAATCACGCCTATGACCATATTTAGCACGATAAAACTCACAATGATCATATAGCTTATAAAATATATCCACGCATAAGGATATATTCGCATAATAGGTCGTGCTATCGCTCCGCTCCAACTCTCCCCTGTCATCACTTGAAAAAGTGTGAAAAAGCTCTTGCCCAAATCACCAAAATACTCTGGCGCAGCTGTGGCAAAAAGCTGTGTGCCAAGCACCGCATAGATATAATACACAAGCAAGAGCAAAACACCTATGGATACAACACTGGGGATACTCCTTGTGATAACTGCGATGACAAACCGAAGCTGTGGCACAGATGAAGAGAGTCGCGCGGCTCTAAGCACCCTAAACAATCGTAGGATAGCAATATTGCCTATGATTGTCGTCGGTAAGACAGATAAAACCACTATACATAAATCAAAGAGATTCCATTTTGAGAGAAAAAACTCTTTGCGTAGCACAAGGATTTTCACACACATTTCAATGCAAAAAAACAATAAACACATTCTATCAATAGCGATAAGAATAGAATTGTTTTTCAAAAATGAAAATGTCAATGCTCCCAAAACTATAGAATCTAAAATGATAACACCAAGCACTAAGCCTTGAAACAGCCTAGAATGAATAAAAGTATTCATAATGCTAAAGTCTATTTTGAAGCTTATGTGGCTTTTTCCATTTGGCTTTAAAGTCTTTATCTACAAAAAATACTTTTAAATCGGCTTTGAAATCCTTATCTACCCAAGCAATAGTAGTTGTTGCGTTAAAATCTTTTTCTACAAAATACCACAAACCATCGTGCTTTGCTTTAAAGTCTTTATCTACCTCATACACAAGCAAATCTGCCTTAAAATCCTTATCTACCTTGAAACATTTTACTTCTGCTCTATTTTCCGCTACTACACAGATTTTTGCCATAACAGCTCCTTTTCAATGAAATTTTGAGCTAGCATTGTATGAAACTGCTTTATTGATAAACGATAATTTATATATATAAAACCTATAATTTACTGACTAAAATCTACATCTTTGATAAACCAACAAAGAGTAGAAGAAAGTAGAATGAAAGTTATTGATCGCATAAATGAGATTCTAAAGCGAAAAAATCTAAGCAAAAAAGAGCTTGCCAATCGCCTTATAGACTTAGGCTTGCGTGCAAATAAAACAGGTGAGACGCCCACAATCTCTAGCATTTATGCCTATCTTAATGGCAATATCGAGCTAAAGGCAGATATGATTCCATTTATCGCTGATGCGTTGGGCGTGTATGAGCAGGAGCTTTTCTCCCAAAGCTCACCGCACAAAATGCTTCAAAGATTCTGCTTACAAGACCCAAATCTCGCTAAATATAGCCACATTGTAGAACTCCTAGAATACATCAGCCCAAAGTCCCTAGAAACGCTTGAAAAGACACTTATCAATCACAAAGCAAAAACCATAGAGCTAAATCACATTATAGAAAAGATATGAATATCTAGCACAGAATCCATATCGTATGTATTTTTGCAGTTTCGTGTGTTATTTTATGATGTATAAAAGCAAGATAGCTTGCGAGAGAATACAATCAAAATCAAGTAGCAAAAAGAATAGCGAAGTGGCGGAGCGGACGGGGCTCGAACCCGCGACCCCCTGCGTGACAGGCAGGTATTCTAACCAGCTGAACTACCGCTCCAAAGGAGATATGTAGAATCTGCAAAAGCAAATATAAATGGTGGTCGCTACAAGGCTCGAACTTGTGACATCCACCTTGTAAGGGTGGCGCTCTACCAACTGAGCTAAGCGACCGAAAAAACGCAAGAACAAAAAGAAGAGAAAAAGTGGTGACCCCTAGGGGATTTGAACCCCTGTAGCCACCGTGAAAGGGTGGTATCCTAACCACTAGATGAAGGGGCCACTACTTAATCAATGGTGACCCGCGTTGGATTCGAACCAACGGCCCATTCCTTAAAAGGGAATTGCTCTACCAGCTGAGCTAGCGGGTCAAAAATAAAAGCGAGATTGTAAGATTTTTGCCGCGCTTTGTCAAGGGTTGGAGCCAGATTCAAGATATTTTATAAGGATTTCTATGGCTTTGGTGCTGGCTTGAAGCTGGATATATTCGCGTGTGCTAAGTCGATATGATAGCGTGCCATCTCCGCTAACCATACTAGAATCCAAAAGCTCTTGCTGCTTTAGAAGCCCAGCTTCTGTCTTAGCTTCCTTAGTGGTTTTTACTTTGTCGTGGAAAAAGTGCCGCTCGATAAGCGGCAGCTTACCGCGTGCCTGCACTCCTAGAAACACGCACCCTACGGGCTTTTGCTCACTTCCACCGCTTGGACCTGCTACTCCAGAGCTCGCTAGCGCCACATCTGCGCCAAATCTCTCCAGCGTGCCAGAGAGCATTTGTGATACAACAGGCTCGCTCACTGCGCCAAAATCCTCTAGCACATCGGGCTTTACACCCAACATCTCGCGCTTTATGTCATTGGCATAACTAACCACTCCGCCGACAAATACGCTAGAAGCGCCATTTATTCTAGTGAAGCGATAGCTTAGTAGTCCGCCTGTGCAGCTCTCCGCAGTTGCGAGTTTAAGCCCTAGATTTTCTAGTCGAGCCAGTGCTATAGCTTCCAGAGTGTGCCCAAACCCTATATTAGTGCCAAAAAACCCACATGCCCAGCGCTCAAATCGCTCTAGCTCGGCATGCTCGCCCCAAATTTGCGCACATGCCCCTCTATCCTCCCACACTAGCCCAAATCGAGCAATCATCTCCGCACATAAAATTCGAGCAGAATCCATATCCATATTAAGAAAGAACGCTAATTTTTGTGATAGTTGTTGTTGCACCTTTGCTCCTTTAAAGATACGAGATTTGGTAGTGGGGTTGGCACATTCAGCTTTTGTGCCAGATTCTAGCCAAATCGCTTGAAAAAACAGCTTTTAAAGTATCTTTTAACTTAATCCCATATAATAATCCCTTACCCCACAAAGGAGCAACACATGCAAAACAAAAAAGACGCCAAGCCTACGAAAAAGGCTATCACAATCCGCCCAGAATCCGATAAAACCCGCACAAAAGATATTTACAAGAAAAATGGACGGCTTAAAGATGAGTTCTATTTAAAAGAGATTGAAAAACTCCAAGTCGAGCTGCTCAAACTCCAAAACTGGGTCAAAAAGACTAATCAAAAGATTGTCATTATCTTAGAGGGGCGAGATGCTGCTGGTAAAGGTGGGACAATCAAGGCTCTCACAGAGCATTTGAATCAGCGTGGATTCCGCATAGTTGCGCTTCCTAAGCCAACAGAAATCGAGAAAACACAATGGTATTTCACTCGCTACATCAGCACGCTGCCAAGTGGGGGTGAGATTGTGTTTTTTGATCGTAGCTGGTATAACCGCGCAGGTGTAGAGCGCGTCATGGGGTTTTGCACGCAAGAGGAGTATCGGCAATTTATCTACCAAGTAAGCAATCTCGAGCAAATGCTTATTAGCAGTGGCACGATGATTTTTAAATATTTCCTTGATGTGGGGCAAGAGGAGCAAAAACGCAGAATCAAGCGCCGAAAAACTGACCCGCTACGCATGTGGAAGCTAAGCCCAATCGATTCCAAGTCGCTTGATCTCTGGGACGAATACACAGCGGTATTTGAGAAAATGTTTTCACGCACGCATACACCCTATGCGCCATGGATTATCGTGGATTCCAATGATAAAAAGGCAGCACGCCTTAATATCGCACGCGATCTACTTAGCAAAATCGACTACGATGGCAAAGATCCGGCTTCTGTGTGCTTGCTTGCGAATCCAGCTATTCTCCACCCCTACTCACAATCTCCAAAAGTTTAGATTCTAGTCACAGGACACGCCTTTAGATTCTAGGGCAAACTTAGAGTCTAAAGTCTGGGCAATGGCTGCTGTCGGGATTTGCATTGATTCTGGGCTTGCTGGATTTGCTTAAATCATACTGCCCCGATTGGCTAAAAACATCTTGGTCTTTGATTTGGTCATTAAGAGCTTGCTGTCTCTAGGTGTTCTACCCCCAAAATTTTGGCACTGACGAGATACTCGCCATCACAGAGTTCAATCTCATCATGCTTGCGCAGCTTGCTAAGCTGGGTTTTGCGCCCGTTTTGTAGTATCTCTGCCCCAGATTCTAGCTTCAAGCGACTTGGAGCAAATGCTTGTAGTCCTTTGTGTAGCAGCTCAAGCTCCTGCTCCCTCTCGCGCAGGAGTGGAAGCGCTCTGTATCGTGCATTTATCGCCTCTAGCGCTGCGCTTTTATGGCGCAGCTCGTGATAAAGCGCAGAATCCAATAGCGTGCGAAGCTGTAGAATCTGCTCCCCTGCGTGTGTAAGTTTGCTTTCATGGCTTATGTGTTTATAGAGCTCGGCGATTTGTGTGCAGAGACTTTGCGCGTAAGAAAGTGTGTGCTGCATGTTTTGGGCATATTGGGCAGAAATTTCATCAAGGCGCAAGAGCCACTCCTGCCTATCTGGCAAAATCATCTCCATACAAGCCGATGGTGTAGGTGCGCGCAAATCGGCGACAAAATCGCTGATGACAAAATCTATCTCATGCCCCACAGCAGAGACAATGGGCGTGCGTGCGTTAAAAATCGCTTGCGCGACAATTTCTTCATTAAACCCCCATAAATCCTCCATGCTGCCCCCACCTCTGCCTATGACGATAATATCAAAGGCGTCCTTTGTGCCAAAAAAGCTATCAGCATAGGCGATGTTGCGAGCGATTTGTGCGCCTGCTTGCGTGCCTTGTGTGAGTGTGTCAAAAGCGACAAGCTTAGTGAGACTCCAGCGTGCGGCAGCGACTTTTTTCATATCTTGCAAAGCTGCACCAGAGAGCGAGGTGAGTAGGGCGATTTTGCGAGGAAACGGCGGGAGTGGCTTTTTGCGCTCTTTAGCAAAAAATCCTTTGGATTCTAGAGAGGCTTTAAGCTGCTCGTAACGCTCTGCCAGCGAGCCCATACCTCCTTCTTGCAGGCTTTTGCAGATGACTTGATACTCTCCACGAGCGCTATACACGCTTAACGCACCACGCACAAGGATATGCATGCCATTGCTTGGCATGCAATGAAGCGAGCGTGCATTGCCTCTAAACATCACGCAGCGAATCGAGCTTGTAGAATCTTTTACACTAAAGTAGAGATGACCACTTGCTTGGTGGTGGGTAAAGTTGCTCACCTCACCTTCAAAGCATACCTCCAGGAATGTAGCCTCAAGTAGTGATTTTATTTGCGCATTAAGCGCGCTGACACTTAGGGGCTGAAGATTATTCATTGTTTGTCTTCTTGATTGATGTGTTAGAAGCTTCTTGTAACAATACGCAAGACATCATTATATACTCCAAGCACCATAAGTCCTAGCAAGAGTGTCCAGCCAAGCAGTGTGAGGGCGTAGAGCACACGATCGCTCATGGGTTTTCGCATGAGCGCCTCATAGCAGACAAAGAGGATTTGTCCGCCATCAAGGGCTGGGATTGGCAGAAGATTTATTACGGCTAGATTGACAGAAATGAGCGCTATAAGCATAGCAAATGCCGAGAATCCACTAGGTGCGACTTCTGCCATGACATCAACAATCCCTACTACACCACCGACTTGATCAAGCGGTATCACGCCAAGAATAAGCTTTTTTAGACTTTCAAATATCAGCAATGAGGAGCGTAGTAACTCCTTATAGGCAAATTTCACTGCGCGTGTGAAATTAAGCCGCATCTCTCCCACAGCTCCTTGCGCGCTAATGCCAATCATAGGCTGGCGTATCATCTCGCCAAAAAGATTTTGGTGGCTACTAGATTCTGGGCGTAGGATAAGTGTGAGTTTGGTTGTCTTATCACCTGTGATGCGCATAATCGCAAATGCAAGTGGAGCAAAAAGCTCGCCAGATCCTGGGCTAGAATCTAGCTGGGGTGTTTGTGAGATAATATCGCTCAAATCCTGCCACGAGAGAATTTCTATCAATGAAGCAGGCTCTCCTGGTGAAGCAAAATCCAGCACGCCTAGGCTAGAATCCCCAGAATCTATAACGCGAGCTCCCACAATATGATCGCCCGGTAAGATTCCAGCGCGCTGGGCTGGACTGTCTTCTTGCACTGAGCCCACGACTGGCAGCAGAACCTTGATCCCAGCACTAGCTACTGCAATGTAGAGCAGAAATGCCAGCAAGAGATTAAATACCACACCAGCACTTAAGATAATGATTTTTGCCCAAGGACTTTTACTGCTGTAACTATCATCTGCGATGTCGCGTTTGAGTGGGTCGAGATCGTCTTGCCCTTTTAGCTTGACATAGCCGCCAAGGGGGATTAGCGAGAGGGCATATTGCGTGCCACCAATGGTTTTGTGTAAAATTTTTTTCCCAAAGCCAATGCTAAAAACCTCCACTTTCACGCCCATAATCCGGGCTGCGCAAAAATGCCCTAACTCGTGGAAAAATATTAAGAAGCAAAGAGCTAAAAACGCGCTAAAAAGTCCCATTATTTCATACTTCTGTAATATCGCACACTATAATCAACGCCAGAGTAGAATGTCATAAATGTCGCAATCCATAGTAGCACCTCGCCTCCAGGGAAAAAGTCCGCGAGCAAAAATGCAATAGCCGCAATTTGAAAGCCTGTTTTGTATTTGCCAAGATAGCCTGCAGCCACAGACCTTCCAGAGCTGGCTACTACTACGCGCAAACCTGTGATGAAAAACTCGCGACTTAGGATAATAAACACTGCCCATGCATTGGCACGCTCTAGAATCAAAAGCCCGATAAATGCGCTAAGGATTAGCATTTTATCTGCTAGAGGGTCAAACACTTCGCCAAATATGGATTCTACTCCATAATTTCGCGCAATATAGCCATCGAAAAAATCTGTCAAAGACGCAAGACAGAAAATCAAGCAAGCAAAGTAATTAACCCAGCTTACATGCACCCAAGTAGGCAGGACAAGATCGCTATGCAGGAGAAAAAACAGCAAAAGCACCGCAAGCGCGATGCGAGTAATTGTAAGAATATTTGGGAGTTTTTTTATCATTGTCTAGCTTGTGTTGTTTTGATGATATTGGGCGTAGGCTCACTTGAGACAAGCTCTTGCGCTTTTGTGTCTCTTGACTTCTTGTTGGCTAGGCTACTCTGGCTACTTTTTGGCTGCTAGATTCTGGGCTGGACTCGCCTGCTCTATGCTTGTGTGGCTATTTTTCGACAAGATTGCTAAAGCTGATGTCGCTTGTAAGCTCTGCTGCCATTTGCATGAGTGATTGAGTTTCCCTTTTCAAATCATTGATGACATCTTGATTGATAAATCCCGAAAGCTTGCGTAGCTTTTTGTATGTGCATTGCGTGACATAGGGGCGCAATGCTTTAAGCTGGTTTTCATCGATATTTGGTAGCGATTGAAAAATTTTTCTCAATATTCTATCAGGGACTGCGTGCTTTGCCATGTGTGATCCTTTACTTAGCCTCTTGCGCTTATGCTGTGAGGCTCCACATCTAAAGTCTCAATCCTTCAAGAAATCTCTTATTTTAGTGTGGAGCCCCTGGCGCTGCTATTATTGTAGTGAAATAAACTGAAAGTATAGCAAAAATCGCCCTTAATTCTTAGGCTTTTTGTGGCTTTTTGCTTTTTGTGGGCAAAATTTGGCGCGATTAAGTGGTATAATGCAGGCATTATTGTATATCTTTAAAGGACTGGAATGCGCTGGGTTAAGTATGTTTTGATTTGTCTGTTTAGTGTGCTGATTTTTGCATGTGGTGGGATTTTTGTGTTTTTTATGCCAGAAATCAGGGCGCTTTTGCGCACAGAGAGTCTAAACACCACATATACACTAGATCTCTCTGCCACCATGCAAATCCCTTATGAGCGCTACATAAGCGCAATAAGCTTCGAGCCATATAAAAAGGTAGAATCCGATCCCAGTAACGCAGAATCTATGCTTACCCCAGTGCTTGCTAAAATCACCGATCGCATTGGTAAAGAGCGTGGCACAGAGGGCAATCTCTGCCAGATTAAAGCCACCCCCAAGCTTCATAAGCGCACAGAATCCGCTCTTGCCATAGAGAGCGATATTAGCTGCATAATATATAGCCAGAATCTGCCTGCATATAAAGCTATGCTAAAAGAAATTGACTATCTCGCGCTTAAGAGTGGATTGCTTAAGATCAAAATCTCCGCGCCTACTCCCACAATCACCCAGGAGCAGATAAAGCAAGCCACGCTCGCGTTGCGCGGGGAGATTTTGGGCGAGATAGATTCTAGCGTAGCATTTTATGCAGAGAAAACACAAAAATCCTGCCGCCTAGTCTCGAGCCATGAAATGCCGCAGTTTTTAGCTTCAAATCGTAGGGCTAGTGGGGGATTTACCACGCCAGAGGATATTAGCCTACCGCTGGATCAGAGTGAGCCTATTAGCCTTAGAGCTCGCGTAAATATCGCATGCGAGTAGTCAGGGCAAGAAATGACTAGAATCTAAAGTAAGGAATCAAGTGTAAGCCTATGCGATTTAATGAAGAGTTAGCCAGTATTGCCACATACCAGGCGGGTAAGCCTATTGAAGAAGTTGTGCGAAACTTCGAGCTACGCGAGCAGGACATCATAAAGCTTGCGAGCAATGAAAATCCTTATGGCACTTCTGCGCGCGTGGTGCAGGCGATTAAAGACAATGCGCACAAAGCTCATCTCTATCCAGATGATTCTATGCGTGCGCTTATTGAGCGGCTTTGCGCGCATTACCACATTAAAGATACAGAGTGTATTATTGGTGCAGGGAGCGACCAGATCATTGAGCTGTGTATGCATGCCAAAACACATAAGGGAAGCAAGATTCTCATCGCTGGTGTTACATTTGCTATGTATGAGATTTATGCCAAGCATATTGGCGTAGAGGTTATCAAAACACCTAGCCAAACACACGATCTTGCCCAGTTCTATGAGCTTTTTATCCAGCATCGTCCTGATGTGGTGTTTCTCTGTGTGCCAAACAACCCTCTGGGCGAGTGTCTAGGGCGCGATGAAGTGTATGAATTTATCGATCGCATAGGGCATGAGAGCGATGGCGAGACGCTTGTGGTGCTTGATGGTGCATATCAGGAATTTGCCGCATATAAAGATTCGAGCAAGCGTATTTGCCCGCATGATCTTATTTCGCGCTTTTCGCATGTGATTTATTTGGGGACATTTTCTAAGGCATATGGGCTTGGTGGTATGCGTGTGGGCTATGGGATCGCGCAAGCTTCTATCATTCAAGCCCTTTATAAGCTTCGCGCACCTTTCAATATCACCACGCTTAGCCTTGTGGCAGCGTGTGAGGTGTTTGATGATATGGAGTTTGTGGAGCGCACGATTGAGAGCAATTTTGTCCAAATGCGCAGATATGAAGAGTTTGCAGAATCTAGGGGGATTAGCTATATCCCATCTTATACCAATTTCATCACCTTTGTTTTGTCAAATCCTTATAATTCTTCTGTGATTTGCGATACACTTTTGCGAGAGGGGATTATCATTCGCAATCTTGCTTCTTATGGTATCAATGCCTTTCGCATAACCATTGGCACACAGGAGCAAAATAATCGCGTGCTATGCGCACTTGGCGAGATATTCTCGAGCTAGCATGAATGGCAGTAAGTAGTAATAGGAAAATTTTGTAAGGATACAAATAGTGGATACCAAAACGCTTTTTGAACGCATAACTAAAATCTATAATAACCTAAGTGGTAAGCAAAAAATCGTCATCACCGCAACGATTATCCTGCTTATTGGGTTTTTTGTATTTTTGCTTGTTTTTTCTAATAAGCAGGTGCAAAATTCCTATGGTGTGCTGTTTGAGGGCATGGATTCCTCGGATAATGCCCTAATTCTTCAGTATTTAAAAGACAACCAAATCCCTTACAGAATCCCGCGTAGTGATGTGATAGAAATCCCCAGTGAGCGCGTGGCAGAAGAGCGTATCGCGCTAGCAGCTCAAGGCATACCTAAGACCTCTAAAGTGGGCTTTGAGGTTTTTGATATCAATAATATCGCCGAGACGGATTTCACTCAGCAAGTCAAATTCTTGCGCGCCACGGAAGGCGAGCTTACGCGCACAATAGAAGCTTTGGAGCCGATTTTTAAAGCAAATGTGCAGATTGCCAACCCTAAAGAATCGCTCTTTGTCTCCACAAGTATCCCGCCAACAGCGGCTGTTATGGTGCAGTTAAAGCCTGGCAGTGCGCTTTCATCATTTCAAATTACCGGGATTAAAAATCTCGTTTCTGCTGCTATCCCAAAGCTCACGCCAGAGAATGTAAAAATTGTTGATGGCAATGGGATTCCGCTTGGAGAGGAAAATGATCTTGCCGGAATCAATGAAGTGCTTAAGCAGCGCCAGGCAATCGTCCATGCCGATGAGCAAAAGCTCGCAGATAATATTGTGCGCCTGCTCTCTCCGCGTGCTGGAGGTTCCAACAAAGTTGTTGCAATCGTCAATCTCCAATACGACTGGAATCAGCAAGAATCTGTCAAGCAGACATTCGATCCTGCCCAAGTTGTCCCGCGCTCAACAAAAGATTTCGAGCAGGAGAAGCAGGGTCCAGGCGAGAAGCGGATTGGTGGGATTCCGGGTGTGGAGAGTAATGTCGGTCCTGTGCAGAATCTAGATTCTGATAATGGGCAAATCAAAGAACGCACGACAGAAAATATCGCTAATAACGAGATTGGTACTGAAACAATCACAACTAAGCATGCTATGGGTAAGCCGCTGCGCCTCACGGCTTCCGTGCTTGTTAATGGTGGGCACAAGTTGGTGGTGGGTGATGATGGACAAGAGAGTTCAGAATATGTGCCTTTTACACCAGAGGAGCTTGCCAAGCTTGAAAATCTTGTCAAAAATGCCATAGGCTTTGATGAAAAGCGCGGGGATTCTGTAACTGTGTCTGACTGGGATTTCTCCAAAGGCGAAGCGATCAAAGTGCCAAAGACATTTGTCGAGAGAGCCACAAGCTTCATGATGCAGTATGTCCCACTGCTTAAATATGTCATCATCGCCATTATCATCTTCATCTTTTACAAAAAAGTCATCGCGCCATTTGCAGAGCGTATGCTTGAAGTCCAAGATGCAGAAGACGATAAGATTGAATCGCTCTTTGAGGTTGATGATGACGATGATGAAGCGAGCTCGCGCTTTGGCGAGCTTCGCAAACGAGTTGAAGAGCAGCTTGGCATTAGTGGGGGTGGATTTAGTGAAGATGAGGTGAAATACGAAGTGCTGCTTGAAAAAATCAAAGCTGCCATTCAGGAGAAACCAGAGGAAATCGCCTCTCTATTCCAAAAGCTTATCCACGATGAAATCGGCTTAGAGAAGTCTAGCTAGGAGGATTTGATGAGTTTGCAGCTAAATCAACGCCAAAGAGCACAATATGATGAGCTCTCAATGTCGGAGAAAATCGCTATTTTGCTAATCCAAGTAGGCGAGGAGCTTACCAGCGAGATTTTCAAAAACCTTGATATCGATGGGATTACCGAAGTTTCCAAGCAAATTATGCAGCTAAAAGGCACGGACAAAGCCATCGGCGGTGCGGTGCTAGAAGAGTTTTATGCGATTTTTCAGTCTAATCAATACATCAACAGCGGTGGGCTTGACTATGCTAGGGAGCTACTTAATAAAGCTCTTGGACCAGAAGAAGCCAAGCGGATTTTGGACAAGCTTGCCAAAACTATGCAATCTGCCAAAAACTTCGCCTATCTTAGTAAAATCCGCCCGCAACAGCTTGCAGATTTTATCGTCAATGAGCACCCCCAAACTATCGCGCTTATCCTTGCGCATATGGACGCAAGCAGTGCGGCAGAGACCTTGGGGCATTTTAGCGATGATAATATGCGCGCAGAAATCGCTATCCGTATGGCAAATCTCGGCGATATTTCACCAAATGTCGTCAAGCGCGTCTCCACCGTGCTAGAAAACAAGCTAGAATCCTTAACGAGCTACAAAGTCGAAGTGGGCGGTCCAAGGGCAGTTGCGGAGATGTTTAACCGCCTTGGGCAAAAGGCTGCCAAATCCACGCTTTCTTATATCGAGCAAATCGATGAGCAGCTAGCAAATGAGATTAAAGAGATGATGTTTACCTTTGAAGATATTGTCAATCTTGATAAAAATGCTATTAGAGAGATTCTCAAAGTCGCGGATAAAAAAGACCTTACAATGGCATTAAAAGCTGCCAATGACAGCTTGAAGCAAAAATTCCTTGATCAAATGAGCACCAGGGCTAGTGAGCAATTCATTGAAGAAATGCAGTTCTTGGGCGCGGTGCGTATGCGCGATGTCGAAGCTGCCCAGCGCAAGATCGTAGAAGCGGTGCAGACACTTTCAGAGCAGGGGCTTATCCAAGTAGGCGAAGAGGAGGATGTCGTTGAGTAATTTTTCAGAAGATAGTCTCATCACCAAAAATCATATTGAAAAGCATAGAATCAGCAAGTATGAGTTCCGCCCTATTGTGACAGATGAAGTGGATTCTAAGCCCAAAGCCCCAGAATCCGCTCAAGCCCCCAGCTTGCCCCCAGCAGCACAGAGCATTGGAGAAGATAGTATAGAAAAAGAGCTGATAGAAAAGCTGCTGCAAAAAACCGATGAGCTCTCGAGCTCGCTTGCAAAGCTGCAAATCCAGTTTGAAAAGCAGCAGCTTGAAATGGAGGAGAGGGTCAATACTGCACGCAATGACGCCTACAAAGATGGGCTAAAAGAAGGTGAAGAAAAAACACGCCAAGCCCTAGAGACTGATGTGCAAAAGGAGCGCGCCGCCCTTGTAGAATCTGCTATCAATCTTGACAAAGCTATGCAAGCTTCCCAGACGCATTTGCGCGAGCTAGAGAAAGAGCTAAGTGCCATTGCTGTGGATATTGCAAGAGAGGTGATCGCAAAAGAAGTGGAGAAAGATAGCGCGGCTGTGGCATTAGCCTTGGCAAAGGAGCTGCTAGGCTCAATCGCCGATGCCACTGATGTGCAAATCCGCGTCAATCCGCTTGACTACCACACTCTAACCCAAGAGCTAAAAGATCACCCCAAGCTAAAAATAGAAGCGGATAATGCTATCACCAAAGGTGGTGTGATTATCGCAAATGGCGGTGGGATCATCGATGGCACTATCACCAATCGCTATAAAACTTTAAAACAAAGCGTTTTGGATAATTTGAAAGACTAGGGCGTTGTATGGCAGTTTTCCCCCAAAAACCCATAAAGCAAATGGATTTAGCAGAGCTAGAGAAGCTATGCGCTGATATTCGCGCTAGAATTTTAGAGGTTGTGAGCCAAAATGGTGGGCATTTGAGCTCGACACTTGGCGCAGTGGAGCTAATCGTGGCTATGCACTATGTCTTTGACTACACAAAATCCCCCTTTATCTTTGATGTCTCCCACCAAGCCTATGCGCATAAGCTCCTAACAGGGCGGTATGATGAGTTTGCGAGCTTGCGGAAGTTTGGGGGGGTGAGTGGATTCTGCGCTCCTAGGGAGTCAAGCGCGGACTATTTTGTCGCCGGGCATAGCTCGACTTCGATTTCACTAGGTGTGGGCGCGGCAAAGGCTATGGCTTTACGCGGTGAAAAAGCAATGCCCATTGTGCTGATTGGCGATGGGAGTATGAGTGCTGGGCTTGTGTATGAGGCGTTAAATGAGCTAGGCGATAGAAAATACCCTATGCTTATTATTTTGAATGATAATGAAATGAGTATCGCCAAGCCCATAGGCGCGATTTCTAAGCATTTATCGCAAATCATCTCCCACCCAATGTATCAATCGTTTCGCAATTTCACAAAAAAATGGCTAGAGAAAATGCCAGATTCTGCGACTTATCTCGCCAAACGCTTTGAAGAGTCGCTAAAGCTTATCACCCCCGGGATTTTGTTTGAAGAAATGGGGATTGACTACATCGGTCCAGTTGATGGACATAGTCTTAGTGATCTCATCTTTTGCTTTAAAAGGGCGCAGGATTTGGGGCGACCAGTGATTGTGCATACACAAACGATTAAGGGCAAGGGCTATGAGATTGCTGAGGGTCCTTATGAGAAGTGGCACGGGGTAGGGGCGTTTGATCTCCAAACAGGGCAGGCACTCAAAAAGCCCAGCCCAAAGCCCACGCCCACGCAGGTGTATGCTACCACACTAGCAAAACTTGCTAAAGATGATGCAAGAGTTGTAGGCGTTACAGCAGCGATGCCCGGAGGCACGGGGCTAGGCGAGCTAATTGACACTTATCCTAATCGATTCTGGGACACAGGCATTGCCGAGCAGCATAGTGTAACCTCTATGGCGGCGATGGCAAAGGAGGGCTTTATCCCCTTTGTGAGTATTTACTCGACATTTTTGCAGCGTGCCTTTGATCAAATTATCCACGATGTGGGGATTATGGGGCTGCCGGTGCGCTTTAGCATTGATAGGGCTGGGATTGTAGGCGAAGATGGCGAGACACATCAAGGGCTTTTTGATATTGCGTATTTGCGTATGATTCCGGGGCTTGTGCTTTTCGCTCCGCGTGATAATGCTACGCTTAAGCTCGCCATAGAGTTTGCCTACAACTTCTCTAGCGCGCCTTGTGCCTACCGCTATCCGCGCAATGCCTTCTGCCTAGAAGAAGGTAGCTATAAAGCAAGGGAATTTGTGCTAGGTGAGCTAGAAGTTTTGCAGCAGGGCAGGCAAATCGCGCTTATTGGCTATGGCAATGGCGTGGGCAGGGCGGATAAAGTCTATCGCGCTTTGTGTGATTTGGGCTTTGCTCCTAGTCTTATTGATCTGCGTTTTTGCAAGCCGCTACCACAAGAGCTAGAATCCACTTTGCGCAGTCATACAATCGCCTTTGTCTTTAGCGATAGTTATAGAGATGGCGGCGTGGGTAGCGCGATATTGGAGCAGGCAAGCGCGTGGGAGGTGCTGCTGCCACTTTATAGCCTTGAGCTAGAATCCACTTTTGTCCCGCACGGCGATACAAAGAGTGTCGAGCACTCGGTGGGGCTTAGCGAGCAGGCGTTGCTTGAGCGCGTGCTTATCAAGCTTAAATCCCACAATATCACTCCATAGGCGCGGCTATGAGTATAGAGCATAAAGAGGGCTTTGAGTTTAGCTTTGATAGCTCTGCTTGTGGGAGCTGCGGAGGGCGGTGCTGCGTGGGCGAGAGTGGCTATATCTTTCTCACGCTCAAAGAAGCAGAATCTATCGCCACATTTTTAGGGGTGGGGTTTGAGGACTTTGTCTTGCGCTATGTGAAAAAGGTGGGCTATCGCTTTTCACTGATTGAAAAGCCTTATGAAGATGGCTTTGCGTGCGTGTTTTTTGACACCGCAAAAAAGCAGTGCGGGATTTATGCCACTCGCCCAGCGCAGTGCAGGGAGTTTCCATTTTGGGAGGGACTTAGGGCAAGAGAGCAGCTTGCGGAGCTTTGCGCACTTTGCCCGGGTGTTGTGCGCTGTGAAAACAAAGCAGAGCCACCAAACAAGGCGCACCCATGAGAGGGGCACTCTTTCGTATGGCTTCTTGCGTAATGCTATGCTCTGCTATGCTCTGGGCGCATAGTGGCGAGGACGCTGCCATGCTGCGTGGGGCAGATAGCCTATATCATAGGGATTTTGCAAGCTCATTTGATGAGTTTATCGTGCTCTTTGATGAGACGCACGAGCCCTACTACGCTAGGCTTGCAGCTCAAGCAGCGATGGGTAAAGGCGACTTAGAAGCCGCCCAGCGGCTAGCCGAGCTATATATCAAGCTAAGTGGCGATCGCGACGATAGCGTGGTGAATAAGATTCTGGCTGATAGCTATGCCAAGCAAGGGCAAATCACAAAAGCCTTGCAGGTGCTTGAGCGCGTGTATAAGCAAGAGCCCACGCCAGAAATCACTGAAGTGCTCGCCAATATGTATATGCTAAACCAGCAAGCCGCCAAAGCCCAGGGGCTTTACGCTGCGCTCTATGCAGAAAATCGCAATACAGAGCTGCTAAAAAAGCTGTTCATGTGTTTGGCATTTCAGCAAAAGCACCAGGAAGCCTTAGCTACGCTTTCAGGGCATTTGCTTGAAGTTGGCTGCGAGGGGGCGTTTTGCGAGGAGAGTTTGCGGTTTTATGAGGATTTGCAGGGGCTTGACATGGCAAAAAATGTCTTTGAAGAAATCTACAAAACCAACCCCACAATCCCAAATGCGACGAATTTCATGCGCGTGTTAATCGTGCTTAAGGACTACCAAGAAGCCCAGGGTGTGGCTAAGGCATTTCCATTTGATAAGGGATTACTGCTTGATTTGTATGTCATGCAGGGCGATTTTGTCAAAGCCCAAAAAGAAGCCACTCATATTTATACGCAAAGTGGTAATCCTCGATTTCTCGCTCTAGAGGCGATTTATAGTTTTAATGCGCTTTCCCAGCCCACCCGAGCAGACGCCCAAGCAATCGCCAAAAAGCTAGACAAAGCCATTACACTTCTTCAAAAAGAAGCTTTAGAATCTAAGAAAAAGCCTACATCGCAAGATTCTTTCCAGAGAGATGTGTTTCAAGATGCGTTTTTTTATAACTTTTATGGCTATTTGTTGATTGATTATGAGCTTAATATTAAGCGTGGTGTAGAGTATGTCAAAAAGGCTCTAGTGATTGAGCCTTATGCTATTGCTTATATCGACTCGCTGGCGTGGGGGTATTACAAGCTTGGGGATTGTGAAAACGCGCTTAAGGCGTTTGCCCAAATCCCAAAAGATCAGGTGGAGAGAGAAGAGGAGCTGCGCGCACATCAGTATCAAATCCTAGGGGTGTGCCAGAATCCTGCCAAATCCGCTAAAGAATCTCTGCCAAGCCCAGCACCTAAAAACCCCACACCAAAAAGCACAAAAGAGTAGATGATATGGATTTGACTTCCTTAGATTCTGGGCAATTAGATTTAAAAGCATTGGATTCTGGCGGGCTAGATTCTGCTCTAGCGCGCGATCATAGCGCTAGTAGCACGCGCGCTACTAGCGAGTTTTTTGCACATTTGGAGCAGAATCTCGCACGAGAGCAGGAGATAGCGCCTTTTGATTTGCTGGGGCGCTCACTCTCCTATAATCCCTACCCACCACGCTTTAAGGAGATGTTTCCTAGCTTAGATTCTACAAGTGTCAATATGCCTGCAGTCATGGTGCGAGGTTTTGGATTTGAGGCACTAGAGGGGATTGTCGCCAAGCAGCCCGCGCTTATCGTGCTAGATCTCGCACGCGATGAGTTGGCGCGCCCAAGTGGCGAGGGGCTAGAGTGTGTGGGGTATTTGCGCCATTATACAAACGCACTCATCGTGCTTAGGGACTATTTCATCAATCCTTACCAGATGCTCCAGGCACTCGTGTATGGCGCAGATGCAATCATGCTTAATCACCTGCCTAAAAATGCTAAAGCTTTGCTAGATTTTGCATTTAGGCTAAATCTCATGTCCTTTGCATTCATAGAGAGTCCAAAGGACATTAAGCGTGCAATTATGGCAAGGAGTGAGGGGCTGGCAGTCGTGGAGTCGATATATGATGAAGTAGCTACGCTGATCCCTAGGCAAAAATGTCTAGCCAAGCTTGTCTTAGAATCTAGAGGGGCGGATTCTAGCGCGCTGGATTCTGCTATGCCAGGCTCCAAATCACGCTCTAGCCGTGTGCCAGATTTTACCTGCGTGTCGATGTAGGGGTGATTTGCGTGGTGCAGGTGGTGATAGATGGGCGTGAATGTGAGCTGGTAGATTCTGGGGTGCGGCTTGATGAGTGTGTATCGCGCGCACTTGGAAGCTCACGAAGCCAAGCCCAGGAGTTCATCAAGCGTCATGGCGTAATGCTCAATGGCAAGCACACGCAAAAGTGTGGAATCAAGCTCGCGCAAGGGAGCGAGATTTGTATCAGCCTGCTAGAATCTAGTGCCCCAGAAACCAAAGCCCTAGACTTCGCCCCGTTAGATTCTGGGGCAAACATGCTTATGGAATTTTCCCAAGAAGCATGTTTTGAAATCTGTCCAAAGATCTCTCCAGAAATCCTGTATGAAGATGGCGAATTGCTTATCCTCAATAAGCCCCCACATCTCGTTGTCCATGGTGCGCCAAGCGTGAAAGAACCCACGCTTGTGGATTGGCTTCAGGCGCGTGGCACATTGCTTTCTAGCCTTGGCGGGGAGCAGCGCGCAGGGATTGTGCATAGGCTCGATAAACAGACCAGCGGGGCAATCGCCATTGCTAAAACAAACCACACACATGCAAACCTAAGCCAGCAGCTAAAGGAGCGTAGCATGGGGCGCTACTATCTCGCTCTTATCGATGCTCCACTAAGAGAGCCGCGTGTTATCACTTGCCAGCTTGATCGCCACCCAAATAACCGCCTCAAAATGGCAAATGTCGATAATATGCGCAGGGCTGGATCAGGTGCGCGATTTTCTAAAAGCACTTTTCTCCCACTGCTTTGCACAGATTCTATCTCACTTGTGGCTATCAAGCTCCACACCGGGCGCACGCACCAAATCCGCGCGCATTTAGAGAGTATCAATCGCCATATTCTAGGCGATAGTCTTTATGGCTATAAAGGCGAAGGCTTTGAGCGTGTCATGCTACATGCCTATCTGCTCTATCTCAATCACCCTGCCACAGGCGAGAAGCTTGCATTTTGCGCGAGTATTTTTACAGATATGCTACAATGCGCGCACAGAATTTTTGGCGCAAAGGAATTTGATGAAGCAATCCAGCAAGAGACTATTTTGCGGGCTTTTTCTCAGTTTGACTCTACTGGCTCTTAGTGGCTGCGGGAGCAAAAACACCTCGCTAAGCTTTCTAAATCCGCAAGATAGACTTGATCCAAACTTGCCTACAATCACCAAAGTGCGCACGATTGCAGATGTCAGTTCAATTGCCTTTGAATGGGATAGGGTAGCTGACCCAAACGCAATAAAAGGTTTTGTTATCTATCAAATCAATGCTAATAACAATACCAAGCGGGTTGCCACGATTAAAAACCCTTATGCCACGCATTTTGTGCTAGATTCTCTACTGCCAGAGACTGGCTATGTCTTTGCTATCGCTACGCTTGGCACAGATAATGCTATCTCGCAAAAATCCCCAGCATTGCGTGTCAAAACTTCCTATATCGATCCTATTGAAAAAGCTTTTGCCTCAAGCGATTATGCGAAAAAAATCAAGCTTATTTGGAGTCCCCACCCAAATCCTAGCATTACGCGCTACATTATCCAGCGCAAAAATACAAGCACCAAAGGCGCAAGCACGAAAAATACAGGCGGGGAGTTTGTCAATATCGGCACGATTAAACATCGCTTGCTTGTAGAGTATTTTGATGAGAATCTAGCCGATGCGCAGAGCTATACCTATCGCATTATCGCGCAGGATTTCTCTGGGAATAAATCACGCCCAAGCCCAGAAATAGAGGGTGCTACACGCCAAAAACCAAAAGCTATCACCACTCTCCAAGCCTCTCAAAATCTAGCCAAGAAAATCCAGCTAAGCTGGGAGGTCGTGCCTGATGTAGCGCGCTATGAGATTTACGCTTCCACGAGCCTTGATGGCAATTACAAACCGCTTGTGCAGGTGAATAAAAACTACTATACGCATAAAGTGGGCAAGGATAGTGCAGTGATTTTCTATAAGGTGCGTGCGATTGATGACAAAGATGTCGCAAGCGATTTGGCAAATGGTGCGACTAAAGGCGCTACGCTCCCGCCACCACCCACGCCCAAAATCACCAAGGGCACGATCCAAAACTCTCATGCGCTGATTGAATGGGAAGTCATCAATAATGCGCGTGTGAAAGCCTATGCTGTCTATCGCTACGAGGGGCGACTAGGCAGTCCATTGCGCTTTAGCAACACGATAAAAACGACTTTTATTGACAAAGAAATGCACAAGGGTAAGCGATATATCTACAAAGTCGTCTCTGTGGATAGTGAGGGGAATGAGTCGCTCCCAAGCAAAGAAGTCGAGCTGCTACTACAATAATGCCACATTTCATCGCCAAACTTCCAGCCAAGATCACTATGCCAGATTCTGGTTCTACTCTTGATTTCAAGCTAGAATCTGGTGCATTTAAGCTCCCAAGTATCCGCTCCCCACATATCGCCCTTATCGCTATGCCCTACACCTACCAGAGCTCTGCTAGATTTTGTTTTCTACATGAGATCACGCGCGAGTGTGATGTGCTGCTAAAATGCGTAAAATCCCTGCGCCCCACACCAATAGGTATAGCCAAAGATGCGCTCTCTCGCCTAAGCGCACACTATGAGGTGCTACAGGATAATCTCTCCCTAAGCTCGTCAAAGCAGCAGGTGAGCAGTGCGTTTTTGCTTGGAGAGAGGGAGATTTTGGATCTTGTGGCGCGAGAGGCTAGTGCTTTGGATTTTGGTCAATCCGTAGAACCTAAGGCACGCTTTGATTCTACTATCCTAGAAATTGGCTTTGGCAGTGGTAGGCATATCCTTCACTTAGCTAGGCAAAATCCCAATGCTCTCGTGCTAGGGCTAGAGATCCATACGCCCTCCATTGAGCAGGTGCTACGCCAGATAGAGATTCTAGGACTAGAGAATCTCTATCTCTCTTGCCTTGATGCGCGTGTATTTCTCTCATGTGCGCCAAGCCATAGCCTGCGCGAGATATATATTCACTTTCCAGTGCCTTGGAATAAAGCCAAGCACCGCCGTGTGCTTAATGGCAAGCTTTTGCAAGAAGCGTTGCGCGTGCTGGATTTGGCTGGTATGCTGGAGTTTCGCACAGATGACAGGGAATATTTCAACGATGTGCTCGAAGAGGCAAACGCGCTAGAATCTACTGCGCCTAAATCCTTTTGCGTGCGCCATAGTATCAATGAAAGCCAAGCGATTACAAGTAAATATGAAGCACGCTGGCTGCGCCAGAGCAAGGATATTTATACTATCATCGTGCGACCAGATTCTAGGGGCAATGCTAGCGGAGATTCTAGCAAGGGGTTTGAGCAAGATTCTAGTGCAGATGTGATTGTGGATTCTCCCACCACACTAGAATCTAGTGCGCAAAATTTTGCGTTTAGTTTTGATGAAAAATTGGTAAAATCCCTTTTGGCAAAGGTGCTTGAAGCGGAGTCCTCGGCAGATGGATTTGTGAGGCTTTCGCGCATAGCGGATTGGCTTTGTGCGCAAAAGTTTGTGCTAGATTCTGGTGATTTGGATTTTGGCAAGCTGGATTTTGGTTTGAGTGTTACCAAAGATTCTGGCACAGAATCCGCACTGGAAGCTAAGGCAGGTTTAAAGCCAGAATCTAGTGCGCGTGGTTTTTTGCGTATTGTTGATATGTATGCTTCAAGCACTGCGCGCAGATTTGCGCTGCTGGTGAGTTTTGGGGATTTTGCCTATCCGTGTAGCCGCCTTGTGCTTTTTGCAGAATCCGGGCAGGGCTGCTATCTCCCAGAGCCCCCTATACCCACGCAGCTAAATTACAAAGCCCATGCGTTGTTCGTGCGTATTTTAACCCAAGTTTTGGAGCGACTATGAGTATCATCACAGCTAGCAATCTCACGCTTGGCTATCAGCGTGAAGAGCCTGTCATTGTCAATGCGAGTTTCACAATCAATCGCAAGGATTTTGTTTTTATCTCAGGACCTAGTGGGAGCGGGAAAAGCACGCTGCTAAGCTCGCTCTATGGCGCGCTCACTCCTATGAGTGGGAATCTAAGCGTATGCGACATCAATCTTACTAAGCATAAAGAGCGCAATATCCAGCGCCTAAGGCAGAAAATCGGCATAGTGTTTCAAGACTATAAGCTCATCGAGGAGTGGAATGTTGAGAAAAATATCGCGCTTCCTATGCTTATCAATGGCTATAAAAAAGACGCTTGCGATGCCCAGACAGAAAAGCTGCTTTCACATATCGGGCTATTACACAAAGCCAGCAAACACCCACTTGAGCTTAGTGGTGGAGAGCAGCAGCGTGTGGCTATGGCGCGCGCAATCGCTCATCGCCCGGCGCTGATTTTAGCTGATGAGCCTACTGGAAATCTCGATGATTTCTCCAGTGATATGATTTGGAGCTTGCTAAAAAGCGCCAATGAGCAGCTAGATATTACAGTGCTTGTCGTTACTCACCGCGTCCCTATGCGCACTAATATCTCCTATCGACACTTGTTTATTGATCGAGAAAGGAATACTATCTATGAACAGCATTAAACAGCACTTTTTTCTTCTTTTGCCTCTGCTTGCGTTGCTATTTAGCTTGGAGAGTTTTTTGTTTATCAGCCGTGCGATTGTAAGCAAAGAAGACAAGCTCTTGCAAAATTACTCAATTGTGATTGCGAGCAAGAAAAAGCTCTCGCTGGAGTTTATCAGGCAAAATATCCCAGAGACAGCTTCGTTTGAGTCAATTGATCCAGGTTTTATCCTCGATAAAATCCGCGCAAACATGAATAACGAAGATTTTGAAAACATCAAAAAAGATCTTTCGTTTTACTACACGCTAAAGCTTGATTCTTTTCCTAGTCAAGCCCGTCTTAGCAGTATAGAATCTACGCTTGGCAAAATCCCTGGAATTGAGCGCACAGAATCATTTGCCAAAACACATAATCAAGCCTATCGGCTGCTATTTTTGATTAAGTTTAGCATACAGACATTTGCGCTTATTTTGGGGCTACTTAGCATACTGCTGATGATTGATCAAATTAGAATCTGGCATTTTGAGCATAATAAGCGTATGCAGATTATGGGCTATCTGGGCGCTAGTATGTGGATGAAAAATAGCTTTTTATTTAAAGGCGCAATTTATGATGCGATCATCGCAGCAGTGGCGGTGAGTGTGGGGTTTTTGTATTTTTCTACGACAAATGCTGCTAAGGAAATGCTTGGTGCGTTGGAGATTGGGCAAGAGATTTTTAGCTTTGGGCTGGATTTTGGGATTTTGCTAGGCGCATCTATTGGTATATGTATGCTGTGTGCGCTGATTGCCATTATGCTACAAAGAAAGGTTTAAAATGCGCGCCTTTGCTCCGCTGCTTTGCCTAGCACTGCTGACTTCTCTGGACGCTAATCCTAAAAAGCTTGAAGACATCGAGAAAGACATCAGTGCCAATAGACAAAAACTTGAAGAAAAAGCAAAAGAAGAGAAGCAAATTACATCTCGATTAGGCTCGCTTGGCAACACGATCAATGCGCGCAAAAAACAAATCATCAATCTCAAAGAGCAAATTGCATTTCTACAAAAAAGCATAACGCAAAATCAAAGCCAAAACCAAAGCCAAGAACGCAAGCTTGAGTCCCTGCGCAAAACCTTGCAGTCGCTCGAGGGCGAGAAAAGTGCCACACAAGCCTATATTGCTAATATTATTATCAAGGATTTGGCATTTTTGCTAATCCTTGATAAGCAGAGTGTCATTTCGCCCGATGATGTGATCCTCGAAGATGTATTTGATATTTTAACCAAGCAGAGTCAGGGCAAGATTCTGTCCCTAAGCGAGAAGCAAAATAAAATCACAAGCCAAATGGGTCTTATCACCAATAATATTAACGAGATTACCACGCTTATTGGCACCCAGCAGAATAAAAAAGAACAGCTGCAAAAAATGATTACTGAGCAAAATCTTCTCAACGAAAAGCTCCAAGCCGAGCTCAATGCCTATAATCAAAAACTAATCCAAATCTCCAAAGAGCGTGAAGGGCTGGATTCTATCCTCCAAAATCTCAACATCATCAAAGCCGATAGACAAAAAGAGCTTGAAAGACAGCGCCAAGCCCTAATTGCTGCCCAAAAAGCCCAGGCTGAAAAAGAAGCTAGAGAAGCTGCGCAAAGAAACGCCGCCCAAAGCACCAAGCCCCAGGATCCATCGCAAGGTCTTTCAAAAGAGGACCTAAAAATCGTGCAAGTGGCAAACAGCTACAAAAATGTTTCTGTCGTCAAATACACAGGTCCCAAGACCATAGCGCCAATTGACTATTACACAATCGAGCAAAATTTCGGTCCCTATCATGACCCAGTCTATAATCTTAAGGTCTTCAATGAGTCAATCACACTGCTTTCTAAAGTCCCAGATGTCGCGGTGAAAAATATCATGGACGGCAAGGTTGTCTATGCTAAAGAAGCCCCTGTGCTTAAAAAGGTTGTCATTATCGAGCATAGCAACGAGGTCTATACGATCTACTCGCAGCTCGATAGGATTGCCCCCACTGTGAAGCCAGGCTTTGTTGTCCAAAAGGGTTATACCATCGGTAGAATCTCCCAGCGACTTGGTCTAGAGATCACCCAGCAGGATAAACATATCAATCCTGTCGAAGTTATCGCCAAAAGCAAATAGGAGCTACGCTAAATTAGAATAAGTGCGCAAAAATTTGTAAAAATACTAAACAATTTTAAAAAATCGCCGATAGTAGTGTTACCTAAGCTAAAATCACAAGGAGGTTGTCATGGCAGAGGTAAATACAAATCAGGTATCTTCTATCAAAAACACGCTTTATGGTATGGTAAATAGCGCAGGACAAGCCTATAAACAAGATTCTATGCAGGCTTCAAATGCAAAGGCGGCAAATTCTACTCAAGTTCAGCGCGATGAGACGCATACTCGTGGTGAGCTTATACATACAGCAAAAGAAATCAATAAAAAAATGGAGCATATTGGTGCTGACATTAACTTCAGCTATAACGATGATATTGGCGGACTTGTCGTAACTGTGAAAGATCCAAGCAATGGTGGCAAGGTGATTCGCGAAATCCCTAGCAAAGAAGCCATTGAGCTCACAAAGAAAATGCACGAAGTAGTCGGGCTTATATTTGATAAGGAAGTGTAGAGTCTAGCTAGGATCAAAGAGCTGATTGTGGGAGATTGGGTATGGCAGTAGGTAGGATTAACTCATTAGGGGTTGGTAGTGGCGTATTGAGTTATGATGTCATCGATAAGCTGCGCGAAGCAGATGAAAAGGCGATGATCCGCCCCATAGAGCGTAAAATGGAGCAAAATGTCGAGAAGCAAACGGCACTTACAGAGATTAAGACGCTAGTCTCTGGTATCCGCACGCCTACCAAGATTCTCGCAGACTACTCCTCTTATCTAGGGCGCACAACCAATGTCAATAGCGATGCGATCAAAGCTACCGTGGCTAGTGGTGTGCCTATCCAGGATATTAAAATCGATGTTCATCAGCTCGCCCAGGGTGATATCAATGAAGTTGGTGGAAAGTTTGAAAGCAGGGATAGTGTCTTTAGCGAAAATGATGTCAATCTTAGCTTCTATACCCAGGGAAGAACCTATAATATCGCCATAAAAGGTGGTATGAGCGTGGGAGATGTCGCCCAGCTGGTTACCGATGAGACAAATGGTGAAGTAACAGGTTTGGTAATGAAAACAGGTGGGAGCAAGCCCTACCAGCTTATGCTAAATTCTAAAGGCATGGGCGATCAGAGCAGAATCTACTTTGGCACCACGCTTACGACAAATATCAATGCTGATAAGCAGCTAGACTTGGGCGATGGGGATTTGGTGCTGAAGCTCACAGACAAAAACGGCAACGAACAATCGCTTGATATTAAGCTAAAAACCGATGGCACAGGTGATAGTGCGCTTGCGATTAAGGAAGCTATACGAGAAGCCATAGAATCTAATAGTGAGCTCAAAGACTTGCTTGATAGCGATATCAATGTCGGGCTGGATAAAGATGGTAAAGGGTTGGTGATAAATGACTTGCGAGGGCATGCCATAAGTGTGGAGGGCGAGAAAGCTAGCTTACTGGGATTCCGCAATACCCAAGCCACACAAGAGCCACTTATAGAATCTAGCACCGCTGTCAAGGCTGGTAAGCTTAGTGGTGTGGTGATGATTGGTAGTGTGCCGCTTGATCTTAGCAAAATGACCAAAGACAAAAACACCAGCGAGCAAAATGCCCAAATCATCGCCCAAGCCATAGAAAATATCGCGGGCATGCACGCCAAGACTGATGGTGCAGGCAAGCTTACGCTCACATCTGAAGTAGGCGAGATCAAAATCCAAGCCCAAGATGACGCTAGCAAGCAGGCTGTGCAGGATTTGGGACTGCGGACAGGCGTGATACAAGGTTACTCCAAGCTCCAAGATAGCCTATTTAAAATCAAAAATATTCAGCAAGGGCAAGATGCGCTCATCTCTTATAATGGAGCGCAAATCTCGCGTCCTAGCAATGAGATAAACGATGTTGTAGGCGGTGTGTCTATGACTTTACAATCCACCACAGAGCCTGGTAAGCCAGCTATCATTAGTATAGGCAGAGATGATGCAAATATCATCGAACAGGTGAAAGAGTTTGTCAAAGCCTACAACGAGCTTGTGTCAAAGCTTAATGAAACCACGCGTTATGATGAGGACACAAGTATTGCTGGTGTGTTTAATGGCGTGAGTGATATCCGCACAATCCGCTCTTCGCTTAATTCTTTCATTAGTCATTCTGAGCTTACAGATGGCAAGCTTGCAAGCCTTGTGAATTATGGAATTACACTTAATGACAAAGGCGTGATGTTTCTTGATGAGGGGGCGCTCACGAGTGCGGTCGCCGCAGATCCAAAGGGCACGGAGGAGTTTTTCTATGGCAAAGATAAAGAAGATGCCTTTGGCAAAGAGACACATATCGATGGAGTTTTTACTAAAATCGATAAATTTTTAGCGAGTTTAGCCGATGGTAGTAATTCAAGGCTCGAAGCATTTGGCTCATCATTAGAGCGCGATGCCAAAACCTTGCAAAAAGACAAGAAAAGTGCGACAGAATTGCTCGATACGCGCTACGAAGCCATGGCAAACCGCTTTGCTGCGTATGATAGCCAGATTGCCAAGACGAAAAATGCTTTTGGCTCTGTGCAGATGATGATCGATCAATCTGTTGCTAAAAAGTAGCAATCAGCTAGTAAAGGACACTTATGAGAAGCAACGCCTATAACCTCTATCAGCACAATGAAGTCGCCGTAGAATCTCCAGCCAAGCTTATCGAAATGCTTTATGAGGGGATTTTACGATTTTGCGGGCAGGCTAAGCGCCATATGGAGCTAGGCGACATTGAGAAGAAAATCTACTACATCAACCGCGTTACTGACATTTTCACCGAGCTACTTAATGTCTTAGATTATGAGCGAGGTGGTGAGGTGGCGACTTATCTCACCGGGCTTTATACCCACCAGATAAAGCTTCTCACCCAAGCGAATTTCGAGGATAACCAAGAGAAAATCGATATTGTCATCAATGTCGCTAAAGGCTTGCTTGAAGCATGGAGAGAAATTCATCAAAATGAGCTGGCTTAATGGCATAAAAGTCGCGCTTATCCAAAAAGACGCGCAAAAGGCATTTGCTTATATCCAAGAGTTGCCAGAGTCCTTTGCAGGTCTTGAGGAAATGCTTGAGGCAAGAGAGCTTATCGCCCAAGTCATTGATTTGCTCGAAGAAGAAAAAAACCACACCAGAATCCAAATGCTACAAATAAAGGCTGCGAAAAAATTTCTCGAGATAAATGGCTAGGCTCTACCTAGAATCTAGTTTGAGATTCTAGCACTTTGGGTATTTGTGGCTAGATTTTGGTTATCAAGCAGTCCCAATCTTATATCTACTACTCATCTTGTAAAATCTTGAATCTACCTAAATGGCTTATAAAATGCGTGCGATGGAGTCGTGGCGAGAGCGAGCATTTCTCTATCGCCTTTGCTATCGCCATAGACATAGATTTCTGTATATGTGTCTAAAACATAGTGCGCGCGGATTCTTATGGCTTTTTGTGCGCCATAGCAGTTTGGCGTGGCAAAATCTCCACTTAATATCCCCCCACTCATCGCATTTTCTCCAGAATTTGGCGCATTAGTGCTGGATTGTCGCACACTAGAATCTAGGCTCTTAGAATCTAGCCCATTAGATTCTGGCAGGACTACTTCTAGTTGTGTGCCAATACACTCCATGCCAAGCCTTTGACATAGCGGCGCAAGGTATTCCTCGAAGCTCGCGCTTACTAGCACTACTTTGTCTCCGCGTTGTTTGTGCCACTCTAGGCGATCTAGGGCGGATTCTCTTAGCATGGATTCTAGCACGCTTGTGAAGCGCTCGCAGTATCCTATAAACTCCGCATGCTCCATTCCAGCAAAAAAATATCGCATGAGCGCTTGCTTGGCGGCAGTATTGCTAATAAGCCCTAGTATGTATCCTACTAGAATCCAGCAGCGCGAGAGTAGCCCGCGATAGAGTCGCCCACGCCCATGCACAAATGCCACAAATGCAAAGAGACTATCGCGCCGAGTCAAGGTGCCATCAAAATCGAAAAACGCTATATTCATGGTAATCCTTTATGATTGGCTTTGTGTGATACATTAGAGTGATTATTTCGATTTAGATTCTGCGCACCCGCACCAATATTTTGTCTTTCTACGCTAAAAGCTTAGGGCAAATTGCAAAAACCACTCTTCCCCCTTTGCGCTCACATATCGCTGGCGTAGCAGGGTCTCACTCCATGGGTCATTTGGGCGCGCTTCACCGATATTATCAGGTTTGCTGGTGTCAAATTTCGCGCCATCATAGCCATACCACCGCTCCTGCGCGATAGGGTAGTAGCTATGTTTGTAGCCAAAGCTAAGTCTCGCAAAGCGCGTGAGATATACACTCACTCCATAGCGTAGAAATCCCCCGCTCCCAGCAGCGAAAAACGCGTCATTAAGATTGCTTGCTTTGCCTTGTGCAGCAGCGGTGTTTTGCCAGGTTTTATTCTGTGGGTCGCCTTGGGAAAAGCGCGCGAACTCCGCACCTCCGCCAACAAACACACCAAGCTTGATATATGTCAGTCGTGAGGCGAAAAACCCATCGCCTAGGTAGAATCCAGCCCAGCGCTTGAGCGCGTAGTCGATAGGGAGATTGAGCAGGGCATCAATACCAAGCGCGAAGCTTAGGTATTTGCCATCTTGTGGAGCAAGCTGCGCTGCGTCGGGGGTCTTTTGAAATGTGAAAGAGTCCTCGACTTTGGTATTTGGGAGACTTGGGTGCTGCCCCATGATAAGGATTCCGCATTTATCTAGCGCTGCTTGTGGGGCTGGAGCTGTCATAACGCCCGTTTCTTTATCGTAGGTGGGATTACCCCATGCAGTGTTTTTGTCTAGGCAGAT
Source organism: uncultured Helicobacter sp. (assembly GCF_937906905.1). Classification (GTDB taxonomy): domain Bacteria; phylum Campylobacterota; class Campylobacteria; order Campylobacterales; family Helicobacteraceae; genus Helicobacter_B. Next base: position 64,883 of record NZ_CALERY010000034.1, read on the forward strand.
TTGATAGGCTTCTTGCAGGTTATTTGTAGTCGTATCGCGCTTGTCGCTGCCTTGAATCTTGCTCCCAAGCGAGCCGTTGCGCTGGGACATTTCGCCAAAAAGCCGCACCCCGATGATATGAAATCTGTCAAAAAAGTATTCCGCACCAAGCTCTAAGCTCATGCCGCTATCAAACATTCCCTGGTATGAGGCGCTTGTAGTATCGCCTGTGCAGAGCTGGTCGGGGCAGGTGGCGACTTCTTTGCTCATGCTTTGGCGCACATTTGTGGCATTGCTGCTTGCGCTGACAAGCCCCATGGCGACATAGGGGTGGAGGATATCTCCAAAAAGCCACTGCTTTTTGGGATTAGATTCTACATAGGCGTTAGAATCTAGTGTCTTTGGATCAAGCGCTTTGTGAGAGTGCTTGCGCACTTTGGGTGGCTCGGCAGGGATTGTAGATTCTGGAGGCGTGGCAGAATCTAGCTGTGCAAAGGATTGGATTGGGCTTTCTTTGGGATTTGTGGCATGGAGGCTGGCAGAGCAGAGAAGAGATAGCGAGATACACTGCAGTAGATTCATGCTGATTTGGCTAGTGCTTTGGCATGTGCTGTTTGTGGTATTTGGGTGAGATTCTAGGCTCATTAGACACTTCTTTTGTTAAGCTCAACTATGGGCGCACTGCCCCACTCTAGCGGTGTCAAAGCAAAAAACTCCTCAATACACTCGCGCATAATTTTTGGCTGCGTGATAGAATTTACCACACTGCGAAATGCGCTCGCACCCTCATGACCTTTGGCATAGGCATGTAGATTTTTGCGAAACATCACCACCCCGCGATCCCCATAGAATCTAACCATAGAGTCAAAATGCTCGAGCACGAGCTCTTGCTTGATAATGCAAGGCAGCTCTTCGCTCCCCTCGCGGATCTGCCAGAAAATCCACGGGCTTACCAGTGCTGCACGCCCGATCATAAGCCCATCTGCGCCCGTGCGATTAAGCACTTGTTGGGCTTTGGCTGGGGAGTCGATTTCGCCATTTGCGATGAGCGGGTGGCGGCAGGCAGACTTCATCGCAGCAATAGCATCGTAGTCGATTTTGTCTTTTTTGTAGCCATCTTTGCGTGTCCTGCCATGCACCACGACAAAATCCACTGGTGCGTCATTGAGTGCTTGCACGATTTCTAGGGGGATTTTCTGCTCGAAGCCTAGGCGCACCTTTACGCTTGTGTAGCTTGTGCGACTATGCTCGCGTATAAGTGTGAGTAGTTTCACAAGCAGCGGGAGATCTTGCAGGAGACCGCTGCCATTGCCATGGTTTGCGACTTTGGGCGCAGGGCAGCCGCAGTTGAAGTCCAAAATATCAATACCGATACGAGTGATTTGCTCATTGATTACATTCACCGCGCGAGTGATGATTTCTGGCTTTGATCCTGCGATTTGCACGCTGTATGGGGACTCTGCTGGAGATTTTTCTAGCATTTTGAGCGTTTTGGTGCTGGAGAATGCAAGGGCGTGCGAGCTTACCATTTCACTCACCGTTACATCTACGCCAAATCGCTTCACCACCGAGCGAAAGGGCAAATCTGTATAGCCAGCAAGGGGTGCTAAGAATAGTAGGGGCTTGGCGCGCGAACCCTCGTGCAAAAATTTCTGCAAAGAATCTAAGCCCATTGTCATGTAGCAAAATCCATATATTTAAGTGAGATAGAGTGGGCATTATAGCACAAACAATCCCAAACGCCTTTGTGCTGGATTTTCTTGAATATATTTAGAGTATTGGATATTTTTCTTGGTAGATATTCTTTCGAGTATGGCGAGTGTGATTGGTAGCCAGACCAGCGGATTTAAGTGATTTTTTAGCACTTGGGGCTTACAATTTGTCGCTTGAGAAATCTCATGGATACTTTAACCATACTTAAGGAGTAAATATGCAAGACAAGAATGCCACAGAGGCGCTGTTTTCTGAAGTTTCTGCACGGCTTGAGCGTATTGCTAAACTACCTGCACATAATGCAGAGAGATCGCTTGAAAGTGAGCTAGAGAGTAAAGGGGTCTCTCGACGCGATTTTATGAAATGGGCAGGCGCAATGACGGCGGCACTCTCGCTCCCAGCGAGTTTTGCGCCACTAACAGCGCGTGCGGCAGAAGTTGCCAATCGCACGCCTGTGATTTGGCTACACATGGCAGAATGCACAGGCTGCAGCGAGAGCCTGCTACGCACAGAAGATCCAAGTGTGGATTCTATACTCTTTGATATGATCAATCTTGAATATCATGAGACAATCATGGCTGCTTCAGGCTATCAAGCAAGCCAGAATCTAGAAAATGCCATCAAAAAGCACCATGGCAACTATATTCTCATGGTTGAAGGTGGTATCCCAAAAGGTAATGAGTATTTCTTGACAATTGGTGCAGATGGCACCACAGGTGCGCAGGAATGCCGCCACGCCGCAGAAGGTGCTATGGCGATTTTTGCTATTGGGACTTGCTCGAGCTATGGTGGTGTGCAAGCAGCTGCACCAAACCCAACTAACGCCCAACCACTTGATAAAATCATCTCTAAACCTGTGATTAAAGTCCCTGGCTGCCCACCAAGCGAGAAAAATATCGTAGGTAATGTATTGTATTTCATCATGTTTGGCAAGACACCTCCAACCGACGCCTTTGGGCGACCGACTTGGGCATATCAGCATAGGATTCACGATCTCTGCGAGCGTAGGGGGCATTTTGATGCGGGCGAGTTTGTAGAAGCATTTGGCGATAGCAACGCAGAGAAAGGCTACTGCCTCTACAAGGTAGGCTGCAAAGGTCCTTATACTTTCAATAACTGCTCCAAACTCCGCTTCAACTCCCACACAAGCTGGCCCATACAAGCAGGACATGGCTGCATTGGCTGCAGTGAGCCAAACTTCTGGGATACGATGAGCCCATTTGAGCGACCCTTGGGGAATACGCCTTTCCATACCGCATATAATGGCTATGGCGCGGATAAGGCAGCAGATACAATCGGCACCGCAGTGCTTGCAGCTACTGCAGTAGGAATCGCAGCACATGCTGTAGTATCAAGCATGGTCAAAGCCAAATAAGCGTGCAAAGCAGAATCTAAGGAGAACACATGTCAAAAAGAATTATCGTCGATCCAATTACCAGAATCGAAGGACACTTGCGTATCGAAGTTATTGTTGATGAAAACAATGTCATTACAGACGCATTCTCTTCCTCTACACTATGGAGAGGGCTGGAGAAGATTATTGTAGGGCGAGATCCTAGAGACGCAGGTTTCATCGCGCAAAGAATCTGCGGTGTCTGCACATATAGCCACTATAAAGCAGGGATTATGGCAGTCGAAAATGCGCTTGGTATCACTCCTCCACTCAATGCACAAATGGTGCGAAGCCTTATGAATATCTCGCTTTTCTTGCATGATCATATTGTGCATTTCTACACGCTACACGGGCTTGATTGGTGTGATATCACAAGTGCTCTTAAAGCCGATCCGGCAAAGGCTGCGAAGGAGGCTTACAACTACACGGATATCCCGCTCGCTGCTGGGGAAAGCGACTTAAAGGCAGTGCAAAAACGCGTTGGTGATTTTGTCCAGCAGGGAGCGCTTGGACCATTCCAGAATGCGTATTGGGGACATAAGACATACAGATTTTCACCAGAACAAAATCTTATCGTTCTATCTCACTACCTAAAACTCCTAGAAGTGCAACGAGAAGTCGCCAAAATGATGGCGATATTTGGCGCGAAGCAGCCACACCCACAAAGCCTCACTGTGGGCGGTGTAACTTCTGTCATGGATATTTTGGATCCATCAAGGCTCGGCGAGTGGAAGAGTAAGTTTGACATGGTGGCAGACTTTGTCAAGCGCGCATATTGGGCGGATCTTGTCATGGCAGGCAAGGTATATGCTAGTGAGCCATCTGTGGCGGCGACAGGCTGTGGTGTAAAAAACTTCTTATCACACGCCGAAATGCAAATTGGTGAGAATGAATACCTCTATAGCACAGGGATTGTGAAAAATGGCGATCTAAGCAAACTCTATGATTTAGATGAGAATCTAATCGCTGAAGAGGTAACAAACTCTTGGTATAAATACGAAAACACTGATAAAGTCGCACTCCACCCTTATGATGGGCAAACTACGCCAGAATACACAGGATTCCAAGATGGCACAAGTATTGGACCAGATGGCAAAGAAATCAAAACCAAAAACCTAAACCACTCTGGCAAATATTCTTGGATCAAGTCTCCTCGCTATGATGGTGAGCCTATGGAAGTAGGACCTTTGGCGACTGTTGTGGTAGGACTTGCGGCGAAAAATCCTTATATCACGCCAATAGCGCAAGAGTTTTTAAAGCAAACGGGCTTGCCAGTAGGGGCGCTCTTTACCACGCTTGGCAGGACTGCGGCACGCTGTATCGAGGCGCGTGTATTGTGCGAGCATGGACTAAAAGCATTTGATACACTTGTGGAGAATTTGAAGGTCGATAAACGCACCTGCGCGCCGTATAGCATCGATGAAAATGAAGACTATAAGGGTCGCTATATCGGCAATGTGCCTAGGGGTATGTTAAGCCATTGGGTGAGAATCAAGGGCGGTAAGGTAGAAAATTACCAAGCTGTTGTGCCTTCAACTTGGAATGCTGGTCCAAGGGATTCTCAAGGCAAAAAAGGTCCGTATGAGATGAGTCTTATAGGCACAAAGGTCGCGGATATTACACAGCCTCTAGAGATTATCCGTCATATCCACTCGTTTGATCCTTGTATTGCCTGTGCGGTGCATATTACAGACACCAAGGGCAACGAAATCAGCCAATATAAAGTCGAACCATCTTTTGCGCGTATATAAGGAGAGAGCATGAGAGCTGCAGTAGATTCTGGCAATCGAGATTTTCAAGCCCATACCGAGTTCTCCGGGCTTACTAGGATTTTTCACTGGTTGCGCGCGTTTGCGATTTTTGGGCTTATTGGCACGGGCTTTTATATTGCGCTACCATTTTTGAGCTCCACGCCAAGTGCCCAGCCCACACTTTTTACCCAAGCCTATATCCGTAGTATCCACTTGATTTTGGGCTTTATTCTCATTGCAATATCGATTTTCCGTGTGTATCTTTTCTTTTTTGATAAAGATGGTAGTAAAGAGGAGCGCCGATCGTTTAAGCAATTTGTCGATGTTAAGGTGTGGATTGCTTCGATTAAAACCTATCTATTTATCGGTAAGCATCCGCATATAGATGGTGCCTACAATCCCTTGCAATTTATCACTTACTTCACACTTGGCGTGCTGACATTGCTTGTGTGTCTAACGGGTGTTGCGCTCTATGGCAATGTCTATCATAGTGGGCTAGGTGGGGTGCTAGGTGTGTGCTTTAAATGGGTGGAGGTGCTGTGCGGCGGGCTAGCCAATGTCCGTGTGATTCACCATATTTTGACTTGGGCGTTTATTATCTTTATCCCGGTGCATATTTATCTTGTTGTGTGGAATTCTGTGAAATATCCAAATGGTGGGGCAGATGCGATTATCAGTGGTGTGCGCTATCAAAATGAGCTGAAAGTCTAGCATTGCGTGTTTTGGTGCTGGGGATAGGCAATATCCTTTTTGGCGATGAGGGCATTGGTGTTCATCTAAGCAACTATCTTAAAGTCAATTTTGCTTTCACTTCCAGTGAGCATAGTGTTGAGTTTATTGATGGTGGCACGCTCGCGCAAGCGCTTATTCCGCTAATTGTTGAGTATGACTATGTGCTTATGCTTGATAGCGTAGATGTGCATAATGGTAAAATAGGCGATGTGTATAGCTTCCCTTTCTCGGCTCTACCAGAGCAGGTTACTTGGGCAGGGAGTGCGCATGAGGTCGAAATGCTCCAGACTCTTAGAATGACACAGATTTTAGGCGATTTGCCACCATTACATATCATAGGGATTATCCCTAAAATCATCGGCGAGGATACGACATTTGCACTCTCACAGGAGCTTTTAGCGCAGTTTCCCACCATGGAGCAAGCCGCGCTCAATCATTTACAATCCCTGGGCTTTCATATCAAGCGCATAGGCTCTACACCCATTCAAGTCATCGCTGATAATTCCTACAAAGGCTATTAGAAGTTGTTCGCATTTATCTTCCATACGAGCAAATCTCGCTCCTATCTTGCGCCATTTGAAGACATGCTAAAGCGCCTTGCATGCGAGCATTCTTTGGCATTTGCGATAGGCTTTGATACTTCGATTTTGCCCTATCGCTATGAGTTTATTGTCGCGCTGGATTCTAAGCGATCCCCCCAGAATCAGCCCGAGCGAGAATCTATATTCCATGAGTGTGTGTTGGCATTTGCAGATGATATTAGCCGCTCATTGCCCATGAGTATGTATTTTGTCTTTCATGCCATAGAGCCGCGCGAACATTGCACGAAGCGATTTTCCAGCGCCTTTAAACTTAGTCAAAAACCTTTTGTCCCCTCCGTCCCAGAGATTGCAGAGCTACTTGCCTGCTTCATGCAAGAGAATCCTAAAGCTGATTCAAACCGAGATTCTACAAAATGGAGCAAACTTTATAGGCGGTTTTTCTCCCAGGTGCTTGGCACACTAGATTCTCATATCCAGCCCACCCAAATCACAAGCAATAAGCAAGGAAAAAAGCCAGCACACACATCTAGTGCTGCGCCTAGTTTGCATGTGATTGGATACCATGATCTTTATGCCGCGATTAAGGCTTTATTTCAACTTCTTCAGCAGCGCCCTATCACTATTGCCACGCCGATTGGTAGCTATACGCTCTCGCGCACGCCTATGATTTTAAGTGCCTTACAGACTTCGCGCGCAGCCCAGAGCACAGCAGAATCTACTGCGGTTTTTTGGGATACAAACGCACTGCAGACATTTATGCGCGTGGATTCTCTGCAGGTCTCATTTTTGGCGAGTATCGAGAAGCCTAGCATGCGGCTCTGCCCTAAAGAGATTTTTCGCGAGCAGTTTTTTCCAAAATCCCCACCTAGTGAAATGAGCGCTAGTAGAACTGCTGCTTGCAGCAGTGTAGAGATCCCATGCCAGCTTGCCTTTGACCCCATGCTTATGCTATTTGGGGCAGTGGCACGCGAAATGAGTGAAACAGAAGGATTGGCAGATGGGCTAGAAAGTGGATTGGAATATGTGTTTCTCACCAAAACTTCAAGCAAAAACCCTGATTTCATATATGGGTTGCATTGTTTTGCTCCAGTGCCTAAGCTTATTGTATGTGGTGGTGATGGGGTCTATATCGAGGAGAAACGCTCCTTGCACGATCTCCCCGCAATCATTAAACGCCACTATCCAGCCTGCAATCTTGCCCCAGAATCTACCCAGCCCCTAGAATCCAAACACGCCTCGCGTCAAAACCTATTGGATTCTAAGTCTCCAGATTCTCATGCTAAAGATTCGCCCTCTATATCAAATCCGCACAATCCAAACGCCAGACAAATGCTTGTGTGCTATCTCTCCACTAGCCATCAAAGCGCGATTTGGAGCTATAATGGCGCGCAGTTTTTCGAGCTACTGCCTATACATTTTCATGCGAGTGAGGCATATATGCTCTCCCAGCTTGAGCAGCATTATCAGGGCGCAGATAGGCTTATTGCAAACTATCGCAAGCATTTTGGTGATGATGCACTCGACTTTTGTGCGCACCCTGCGTCCCAGAATCTCGACTCGCGCAATTTGATTGACATGCTTGCTATTATCGCGCGCACACTTGGATACTGCAAGAAAGAGTCCGCCACCCCAAGTGCTATCTACTCACTACTAGATTCTGCCAAGCTTTGCTTGCGCGACAAGGGACCTAGAATTGACTATAAGCTTAAGAAGCTAGATTCTGGCGCGCTAGATCTTGACTACCCTAGAATCCTGCGTAGCTGTATGAGCTTCGCGCTCGCAGGTGTTGAGAAGGAGCTTATTGCCTATGGTGTGCTGGATTCTCTAGCGGAGTTTATGGGCGGATTTGTGCGTGATGTAGTGCAAAACTATGCGATGAAGCAAGTATTTTTATGCGGTGATATGCTTAGCCATAAAGTATTTTTGGATAAGATTCTGCTCTATCTGCCGCGCGATATCACGCTTATCCTGCCCCAAGATGGCTGGGTAGATTCTAAGTAGTGGATTGAACTAGGAGAAAAAATGCGATTTGAAATGCTCTATGCCAAAATCCATCGCGCACGCGTGAGCGATGCAAATATCAACTATGTAGGTTCAATCACGATTGATGAGACGCTATGCGAGGCAGCAGGCTTACTTGAAGGCATGAAAGTTGATGTGGTCAATGTCAATAATGGTGCGCGACTTAGCACTTATGTGCTGCTAGGGCAACGCGATAGCGGGGTAGTCTGTCTAAATGGTGCAGCGGCGAGGCTGGCATGCGTGGGTGATGTGGTGATTATCATCGCGTATGCAAGCATGGAAGCAGATGAAGCAAAAGCGCACAAGCCTAGAGTCGTGTTTGTCGATGAGCATAATGCTTTACAAGCCTAGAATCTATTTCCAACACTATCTCACACAATTTCCAAAGGAGCATGTATGTTTGATATGAATAATTTGCAAAATATGCTTGGCGATATGCAAAAAAACATTAAAGAGCTAGAGGAAAAATCCAAAGAGAGTGTATTCACCGCCAAAAGTGGTGGCGGGCTTTTGAGCGTGAGTGTTAATGGTGCAGGCGAGGTGGTAGATATCAATATTGATGATTCTTTGCTAGATGATAAAGATGCTCTCCAGATTTTGCTCATTTCCGCGCTTAATGAGGCATATAAAAATATGGAGAATAACAAAAAATCGCTAGCACTAAATATGCTAGGTGGGCTTAATCCTTTTGGCTCTTGAGTTTTTGGCTAAAATTTCGTATTTGCTTGGTAAGGGTGCGATTTGATGTGGCTTTCTCATAAATAAGTGAATTATAATAATACTTTAAGCATTTTTTTCTATAATTCCCAGAATCCACTTAAAAATGAAAGGAGCTACAATGCTATCAAAAGAGGTTATCGCGCGTCTAAACGACCAAGTCGCTAAGGAAATGTTCGCTTCAAATTTGTATTTGAGTATGAGCTCTTGGTGCTATACGCACCGCTTCGATGGGGCTGGGGCGTTTTTGTTCGAGCACGCAGGGCAGGAGAGTGAGCACGCAAAAAGGCTTATCACCTACCTAAATGAGACAGACTCTAATCTCAAGCTACAAGCGATCAAAGAGCCAGAATCTAGCTTTGCAAGCTTGCTTGATGTTTTTACAAAAACTTATGAGCACGAGGTTGGTATCACGCAGTCTATCAATGAGCTTGTGGATTTTACGCTATCGCATAAGGATTTTTCTACTTTCAACTTCTTGCAATGGTATGTCGCCGAGCAGCACGAAGAAGAAGCACTATTCCGCGGTATTGTGGATAAAATCAAGCTTGTAGGCGATAGTGGCAATAGTCTCTATCTTGTCGATCAATACATTAAAACTCTGCTTGGCAAATAGGCTTGGCAGGCTGGTCTCCGCGTATTTGGGCGGGGGCTAAACCCTAGAATTTAGCTTCATTATTTATCTCTTTCTACTTTCACGCTGATTTCATCTTGCTCCCCTATACTTGCAGCGTTTATGGATTTTTCTATAAACTACACCACTTTAAAGGATTGAAAATGACCACATTGCGATCGATTATCGTAGCGACAAGTTTTGTGGCTTGTGGGTTTAGCACAAGCTTTGGCGCGGATTTTAGCAAGCTAGATGATGCGGCGTTGGTAAAGAAAGTCGCAAGCCTAAGCGCGCAAGATGAGCCAGAGTTTGTAATGGAAGTGCATAAGCGACTAAAGGCAAAAGATGAGCCACAGGCGAAAGCGTTTAGAGACGCTATCCACCAAGCACGCAAAGCCGCGCACGAGAAGCTATCTAAAGAGCAGCGACAAAGCCGCGCAGTAGAAGTGTGCAAAGCTATGCAGAAAAAGACAGATTCTATGAGTGGCAAGGAGATTAGAGAAGTAGGGCTGAAAATCCACGCCGACTGCGAGAAGCTAAAAGAGTCCAAACGCAAAGAGCCAAAATGCCACAATCATAAAGATAAGCCCAAAGAAAAGCCTAGCGATAAGCCCAAAAAGGACAAATAGCACAATGGCGGCAAAACTCCTGCTTGTAGAAGATGATGTGTTGCTCTCTAGTATGCTTACTTCTATCTTGCAGGAGAGGGGCTTTAGCGTGTGCTTGTGCGAAGATGTGCAAAGTGCTATGGAGGTGGGATATGAAGAACATTTTGACCTCTATATCCTTGATGTAAAGCTCCCAAGCGGTGATGTGCAAAAAGTGGATTCTAGGGCAGATTCTAGCCTAGAGTCCAATGGCTTTACTCTCCTGCGCTATCTACGCTCTGTGGGCAAAACTAGCCCTGCGATTATGCTCACTTCTCTCGCCCAAGCGAGCGATGTCAAAGAGGGCTTTGAGTCTGGCTGTGATGATTATATCCGCAAGCCTTTTGATGTGGAAGAGCTACTGCTGCGTATCAACTCTTTGCTCAAACGACCATTTTACCACCAAGACTCTCCCACAATCACGCTGCATAATGGCGTGCGCTTTGACTGCATACAAAAGACACTCTACTCCCCACAAGGCGAGCTAATCGCGCTGACAAACAAAGAGCGCGAGCTTTTAGCCCTGCTTGTGCAAAAAAGAGGGCAGTTTGTCTCCCAAGATGAGATATTTGAGCGCGTATGGAGCTATGATGAGAGTCCTACAAGTATGGCACTGCGCGTATATGTGAAAAACTTACGCAAAATTTTGGGAAAAGAGAGCATTATCACCCAGCGATTTTGCGGCTACTGCTACAAGGCATAAAATGCGCTCCACACCGCCTAAAAGCGTGAAATTTCATAAGAGTATTTTGTCTATCTTGGCATTGTATCTTGGCACAAGTATCGTGCTGCTTGGGGTGATATGCTTTGTGATGTATCACAAAGGCTTGCAGAATCTTAAAGCCAACCAAATGGCGCAAATGCGCGATGACTCCATAAAAATCGCGGCAATTATCTATGAGCAAAAGGGCATAGAAAATGCGATAGATGAGCTAGAGAGCGCGATAAATACGCCATTTGCGATTGTGGATTCTAGCGGTGGAGTTGTGTTTAGCACCATTGCTTTTGATATTGGCGCGATCATAAGCGCATTAAAAACACAGCGTCCCGCGCACTTTGGGGAGCAATTTTTCATCGATCATCGATTTTTGCGCCATATTCCGCCGCCTAGTCAAAAATTCCCAAAAAAGATATTCCACTATGTCGATAGCCTGCATATCCGCATTATTTTGCAAGGCTACAATATCGATGATAGCTTCCCCATGCTTGCGCCAAAGCCCATAGAGCAGCTCTCTCTAGCCGCCATCGATGTCCCAAAAGAAGTGCGCAAGCTCAAGGTAGAAATTTGGCTCTACTTTGCCTGCGCCATTGTGCTTATGGGGATAATCGCCTACTACCTTACGCGCCTAGCCCTAGCACCCATACGAGAAAAAATCCAAACGCTTGAACGCTTCATTAAAGACTCTACACACGAGATCAACACCCCACTTAGCGTAATTTTGATGAGTGTGCAGAGCTTTGATACCAAAAATCTTAGCGCGAGTAATCTCACTAAACTCCAGCATATCAAGCTCTCCGCCCAGAATCTCAACCACCTCTACCAGAATCTTATTTTCCTAAATTTCTACCAAGGCAAGGGCGTGATACAAAAGCTTGATATGCAGGGGCTTGTAGAGCGAAGATTGGAGTATTTTAGCGCGCTCTTTGCGCAAAAATCCCTTACCATTACCAAAGACTTGTCCCCAGCCTTTTTGTATGCAAACTACGATGAAATCGTCATTTTGCTTGATAATCTCCTAAGTAATGCGATGAAATACAACAAAAAGGGCGGGAGCATTAGCATACAGCTCTGTAAGCTAGAATCCACTTTTGAACTCATCATTGCCGATAGCGGCTGCGGGCTAGAGCCTAGCGAGATAGAGCAGATTTTCACGCGCTATACGCGCTACCACGCAAGTCAAGGTGGCTTTGGCATAGGGCTGTGCCTTGTGAAAGAAATCGCCACGCGCTATGGGATAGGCATTTGCGTGGAGAGTGAAAAAGGCAAGGGAAGTGCGTTTATCCTATCGTGGCAGCAGCTCTTGCAGCGTTGCGGGTAGTAGAATCTGCTTACTAGGGCTGCATTCTAATGCTTGCTCGCGCTAGATTCTGCCTTTAGTATCGCTCCATAGCGATGACACCGCTACGCACGATTTCTTTGGGCTTGAAGCGCGACATAGCTTTGATGAGACTTGTGATCCTATGGGGCTTCTCTGTGGCGACGATGATGATGTATTTTTCATTGGCATTGGCGATTTTGCCATTGTAGGCACGCGCGAGCGCCTCGATACTAGCGAGATCCTCTTCTATGCTGATTTTGATAAGCACGCTTTCTTTCTCTAGGAAATCGTCGTTATCACTGACTTCAAGCACAGGGATAAGCTTATGGAGCTGCTTGATGATCTGCTCGAGCACGCGCGCTTCGCCATGGGTGGCAATTGTAATCCTAGAGAGATTGGACTCTGGTATGGGGGCTACGGTGAGTGATTCGATATTGTAGCCTCTGCCAGCAAAAAGCCCTGATACACGCGCTAAGACGCTATGTTCATTTACCACGACAACGCTGATGATTTTTCTAGTCATACTCTCTCCATTCACGCGTTAGAATCTATTCTGGCTAGATTCTAGGCTATTTTAGGATCATTTTATCAAGTGGTGCGCCACCTGGCACCATAGGCAGCACGCTCTCGTAACGATCCACCACAATATCTACAAGACATACGCGCTTGCTTGCAAGTGCCTTTTCAAGTGTGGGGATAACATCTTCTGGGCGCTCCACACGGAATCCTAGCCCACCAAAGCTCGCTGCAAGCGCGACAAAATCTGGCTGGAGTGATAAATCTGTATGCGAGAAGCGATTTTCATAGAAAAAGCTCTGCCACTGGCGCACCATGCCTAGGTAGTTGTTGTTTAAAATCACATTGACTACTGGAATCTCGCATGCTACGCAGGTCATAAGCTCCTGGATATTCATCAAAATACTACCATCGCCTGTGATATTGATGATATATTTGTCTTTATGTGCGAAATATGCACCCATTGCCGCTGGGAAGCCAAAGCCCATAGTCCCTAGCCCACCGCTTGTGAGAAATCTCCTAGGTGAAGCAAATGGATAAAACTGCGCTGCCCACATCTGGTGCTGCCCAACATCTGTGGCGATGATTGCATTATCGCCTAGTAGCGCACCTAGCTGCTCGATGACCCACTGGGGCTTAATAGATTCTGCGCTATGTTCATAGCCTAGGGGGTGGAGATTCTGGTGGCTGGTAAGGTGTTCGCGCCAAGGCGCAAAAGCAGCTGGTGAAACTCCAGAATCTATGGAGCGAGATTCTGGGGTATGAGAATCTACAAGCATGTCTAGGAGCATTTGCACCACTGCGCGCATATCGCCGATGATTGGATAATCTACATCGATGATTTTGCCTATCGAGCTAGGATCTACATCAATATGTGCGATTTTGGCATGCTTGGCAAATTCGCTCACTTTGCCTGTAACGCGATCATCAAAGCGCGCGCCAAAGCTTAGCAGCAAGTCGCACTCGCACATCGCCATATTTGCCGCATAGCTCCCGTGCATACCTACCATACCAAGATTGAGTTCGTTGGTAGATTCTAGCGCACCGCGCGCCATGAGGGTTTCTACTGCTGGAATCCCCATTTGGCGGAGAAATTCGCGCACTAGCGCACTAGAATCGCTTGCGATGACTCCGCCGCCAAGATAGGCTAGTGGGCGCACAGAGGAGGCGATCGCCTGCATAAGGGCTTGCACTTGTGAGCGTGCTGGTGTGGTGGTAGGCTGATAGCTAGGGAGATGTATTTGGCTTGGGTAGGAGAACTCCGCAATGCTTGCTGAGATATCTTTGGGGAGATCGATAAGCACTGGTCCATAGCGTCCGCTTCTAGCAATATAGAAAGCTTCTTTGATGATTCTGGGGAGATCGGCGATGTCTTTGACAAGGAAGTTGTGCTTGGTGCAGGGACGCGAGATTCCCACAGCATCGATTTCCTGAAAGGCATCTGTGCCAATTTGCGCCACAGGGACTTGTCCGCTTATAACTACCAGCGGGATAGAATCCATATATGCTGTGGCGATTCCGGTTACGGCGTTGGTAAAGCCTGGACCTGAAGTGATGATTGCCACGCCCACTTTGCCACTCGCGCGCGCATAGCCATCGGCTGCATGGACGGCGGCTTGCTCGTGGCGCGTGAGAATATGTGAAAAATATGTTTGCTTGTAGAGCTCATCATAGATGTTGAGCACCGCACCACCAGGATAGCCAAAGATAACCTCAACACCTTCTAAGTGCAACGCCTCAACGAGCATCTGCGAACCATTTAATACCATGGATTTCTCCTAAAATAAGGCGGTAAGTTTGACTGGGTGAGCCTTATGCAGCCAACTTATTGTGCTTGCTCTTGTGGAGTCTGCTCCTGGGCTGTTTGGGAGGGTTGCGCCTGTCCAGATTCTGCTGAAAGTTCTGCTTCTTTGGATTCTAAGGGCTGGGTCATGTTTGCTGGGACTTGTGTGCGAAACTCTGCGTGTATAGCGCCATGCTCGAGCACAAGCGTATCGCCTTGGATCTTAAATGCGATAGAAGTATCAGCAAAAAGTTTCATAAGCGTATCTTCTACTGCCATAGATTCTGGCGCACAGAGCTTGCGAGTCGAGCCGACACTTGTGGTTTTGAGCAAATCTCCACTTAGTGTATATCCGCCAAAAAATCCATTACACCCGGCGTTGCCATTAAATTTACTCTTTTCTATGGTGAGTGTGGCTGGCTGCTCGGCTTTGGCTATATCGACAACCTTTCCGCTATCGCTTAGCGCTGTTAGGCTCCAGGTATTGTAGAGCTTGGCGCTCTCATCACCGCAGCCTAAAAATAGTGTAAGAATAGCGCTTATACCTGTTATTTGTAATGCTTTTTTCATGGGTGCTCCTTATAGAATATGTGAGTGGGGCTAGATTCTGGATATTTAGAGTAGCCTAGCGATCCTTATTGCTTTTGATTGCTTTGCTACTAGGGGCTTGGCTACTTCGAGCTTGACTAGATTTTGCTTAGAGTTCGGAGGGCTTTTTGGGATAGCAGAATCGATATCCGCGTCGGCGCACGGTCTCTATCGTGGCGATTCCCAGGGGCTTGTCCATTTTCTGGCGGATCTGGTTGATGGCTACCTCGATGACATTTGGCGTAACTAGCTCTGGCTCCTCCCAAATCGCATCAAGCAATTGCTCCTTGGAGACGATTTGGTCGCGGTGGCGTGCTAGGTGGGTTAGCACTTCAAATGGCTTGCCTTTGACCTCGATTTCCTTGCCTTTGTAGGTGATTTTTTCTTCATCTGGATTGATGATGAGATCATCGATTTCTATCGTGCTTGAACCCCAGAATCTAAGCCTAGCTTCCACTCGAGCTAGCAGCACAGGCACCTCAAATGGCTTGGCAATAAAATCATCTGCACCTGCCTTGAATGCGCTCACCTCTTGCTCGGTTTTTGGTTTTTGTGCTAGCACGATGACGGGGACTCTGGGGGATTTTGCTTTGATCTCTGTGATGAGATCCAAGCCGTTGCCATCTGGGAGCTTGAAGCTCAGTAGCACAAGATCATAATTACGGATATTGATGTAGTATGAGCCATCTTTCATGCTCTCTGCTATGTCTGTTTGGTAGCCGCTGTCGTTGAGATCTCTGCTGATCTTGTCGCTTAGCGCCACATCATCTTCGACTACTAAAATACGCATACTTCCTTCCTTAAGCCATGTTCTTAGAATCTTGATACATAATCAAAGCCTGGATTATAGCAAAATAAACAATTTTTTCAGCTAATTCTTATAAAATTTTTATTGTAATTAAAGCATTAAATTCTTACGCCGCAAGTTGCCTAGGCGCACAAGCAGAATCTGGGCATGATTGTTGTTTATTTACTTTTTTATTTCATAATTTCGCCCAAGCCGGATTTGCAAGAGTCCGGCTTAAACGCATTGACTGAAATGTATGAATTATGATCTGCATGTTTTGTGTGCGTTGCTCTCCTTTTTGTTTATTTAACTCCTTAAATTCCCTAGCGCTTCCCCCTAGCGCTAGGCGTTTCTCCCCTTAATATCTTTTTAGGTTTATTTTAGAGATTGGTAGATTCTAGATCTGCCTAGAGATAATTTACAAGCGACATTTGGTTGATTCTGCTTGTGGAGTTCATCACGGCACTTAGGTTTGTGGTGATATTGGTAAATTTATTATATGTATCAGCGATGTCTGCGCCGATATTTTGCCCCTTAAGCCCTTCAATCTGTGTTTTTAAAATCTCGTGGCGGCGTATGACATTTTCAAAAGTTTTGCCGTGTGAGCCATTGAGCGCAATGATTTTTTCTATATGGTCGCTTAGGTGGTCAAAGGCTGTTATGCCATTTTGCACGCCTTTATTACGCATACTCTCCCCATAAGTATCCTTTGCTCCGGCACGATATATGCCCTTTCGCACAGCTTCGATAATCTCATCTACTTCTTTGAAAAAGTTGATTTCTGGCGTATCAATGACTAGGGCGTTATTGGCATTTAGGCGCAGAGAGTTGGTGTTGCGTTTTAGTCTATCTTGTGAAAAGTCATTGCTACTTGCATCATAGAGCATTACATTCATTCTTGTTACAGAGCGCATTTTGTCTTGGATTTGGATTCTACCATCTGGAGTCATCATCACATCAAACATTCCTTTAGCATCGGTGAGTAGTTGGATATAAGCGTCCTTGGTGTTTTGCACGACCCCGCCATTTGGTGGCTCGACAGCCTTGTAGGCTTCGTGATCTTGGTTGCTATAGTTCAGCGCGATACTCATAGCGTCCATAAGCTGGCGATAAGTTACATCATCTGGTTTTGTGATACTAACCCCTGGTGGCTCATCGATTGGATTAAAGATTGGTATCGTGTAGTCCTGCCCATCACCAAGATGTGGCAGCATGAGATATGCGCCTGCTTTGTCAAAAACGATTCGCGCATCAATTTGCATGCCATTCATATCGTTAAGCTTTAGAACATAGCTTTGCCCCTCAATACTTGCCCCCACCACATCACTTAGTCTTGTCTCACCATTGGCATAGCCTCCGCCATTTGCCAGCACTTGCGAGAGACTAGAAGTGATTTTAGAGCCTTCGACCTGAAAAAATGTGCGATCATACTCATTGGCGTAATCTGTAGGTATGCCATCAGTCTGTGCGCCAAACTCATCAAGTGTGGTGAGCGCAATGGAGAATCCGTGCTCACCATTAAAGGGCGGATCTTGGAAGTCGTGAGCCTGATTGGCGACATTATTATCAATAACAATCAAACGCCCTTTAGTAATCGTTACATCAATATTGCCGCCAAAATGCTCTTTAATCGCTTGGGCGAGATCCCTAGCAGTAGCTCCTTTAATATCAAAGCGCAAGAAGTCTAGTGGCTCCTTCCCCTCTCCTGTATCAATCCTGCCATCTGGCGTATTTGGGCGCGTGCCACTGATAACAAGTGTAGAGACATTAGGGGGGAAAAGCTCTTCAAGCTTGGTAGTCATCTCCGCGGCTTTATTATCTCTGGTGATGAAAGCAGTAGGTAGCTCCACCTTGCGGAAGTCGCTTTTATCCGTTACCCCTGTGATACTAGATACTGCCCTATCTGTCAAAAACGCGCTTTGATTATAGGCTGTAACGCGCGCACCATTGGTGATGAGGTCATCGACATTATCGACATTCATATCACTTGAGATGAGATGAAAATCTATCCCTGATTTACCCGGCTCTAAATCTTTTATCTCTATTTGCCCCCACTGATTGAGCGTAACTTCTACGACCTTATTTAACGCAGTGTTGCCAAACTCCTTGCCAATGCGATCGAGCAAGTCTTGCACCTTTGTCGCACGCTCATCATTAGAAAACGCCTTATCCAAAGCAAACTTAGACTTAAACACCGAGCCATCAGATCGCACACCACGCAAGTAAAAATACTCCGGCTTATCATTACTAGGGTCGCTATCATCATCGCCGATTAAATCGCGCAGAGTATCGCTGGCTTTGATATAGACTTCTTGGGAGAGATTGCTGCGATTGGAGCTATCCATAATGCCCGGATGCAGTTTAGATTGATTAAGCATTTTTAGGTTTGTAGTGATGATACGCTGCTTATCACTATCCCTGCCAAAGAATAGCTCCTGCCCTGTTACATTATATGGCACGAGATTATGCGAGCTTACTAGGACATTGAGCTTTTCATCATTGCCGTGGTAATTGCCATCTTCATCAAATGGTGGGTGATCGACCCTGCTTCCACCAAAGATGAAATTCCCACCAATAGATGTGTTTGCTAGGCTTAGGAAGTGCTTTTTCAACGCCTCCATATCATTGGCGATGGCTTCGCGCGAGGCTGGGGAGTGTATGTCGTTTGCCGCTTGGATTAGCTTTGTCTTAAACTGCACCATTGTTTCTGATAGATCTGAGAGAGTTTTATCGGTATTGAGCGTGGCGGTTTGTGCGTGCTCGGCGACATCAATGCCTTGGGCTAGGGTGTTGATCTCATTTTCAAAGCGGAGATTTTGATTATAGACACTTGCGTCTTGGTAGCCGTATTGGATTTTCAGCCCAGAGGCGATCTGCGTGTTTTTGTCATTAAGCTTGTTTTGCAAGGTATTTTGATAGTGGTTCATTTGGTTGTATTTAGTCCCAAATGTGATACGCATAGAATCTCCTTGAACTTAAAATCCTAGAATCCACTTTTTGTATGTTTGGCGTTGGCTTTTTGCGATAAATGCGGGAGCTGAGAAAAATCGCCGCAGTCACTGCCGCTAAGGTAGCTCCCTTGCGATTTTCCTTGCACCCCACATTTCTCATCAAAAATCCTGCCGCTTGCGACTTGAGCTTGCTGTCTTTTACTCAAATCCTAGAATCGTTTTTTCCAAAATTGACTTAACCCCTAGAATCTACTTTTTACACACTCCGCCTCCTAGATTAAAGCAAGCAAAAAAAGTGCCATTTGGATTCTAGTATTTCCAAACTTATATTGTCGCGCAATCAAAAGCTTGCTATTGGCTGGTAATAATTCTCTTGCAGTAGTTGCTACTATAATCGCGCACCTGCGAGTCTAGCGACCGAATCGCTTCATATGAGTTCAGCATATTAGATTCTGGTGCAAGCTCTGGTCTGCTAGCAAAGTGCTCCAGCGCAGCGAGCACCACCGCGCAAATCTCACCAAACCTAAATTCATCGCGCAGAAAATGCGCTATGGCAGTCTCATTGCTAGCATTGATTATGATGCCGAGTTTGGGGTTTGCTAGGAGCTTGTTTTTTAGCCCATAGAGTGGGTAGCGATCTGTGCTGATAGGCTCGAAGCTAAGGGCTAGAATCTGGGACAAATCCATGGACTCTATGATTTGGCTCTGTGCGGCTTGGATAGGATCTATGGCATAAGCGATAGGCAGGCGCATATCAGGCAGAGCGAAATGTGCTGTCGTGCTGCCATCAAGAAACTCTATAAGCGCATGCACACTAGAGCTTCGCTCAATGAATGCTTCCACTTCCCTGCAGCCAAAGAGCCAAAATGCTTCTAGAATCTCAAATAGCTTATTTACCATACTTGCAGAATCTATGGTGATTTTTTGCCCCATGCGCCAGTTTGGGTGGCAGAGCGCGTCATGAGCGCGTTTGTGCGGGATTTCATGCAGTGGCGTATCGCGAAATGCCCCACCGCTAGCAGTGATGACAAGCCGCTTTAGCACGCGGTGTGTGCGCAGATACCATAGCCCGAAATGCTCGCTATCTATGGGGATAATTACGCTAGTATCCAGGAGCCAGCCCCCAGAGACGAGAGATTCTTTATTGGCTAGGGCTAGGGTCTTGCCACATTGTTGGGTGCATAGCGATGGTTCAAGCCCGGCAAATCCAACAATGGCATTTACTACAAGACTAGATTCTGCTTTTTCAATCATCTCGCAAATCCCCGCACTCCCAACAAACACTTCTGCGCCCATGGGCTCTAGCAGTGGCATATCGGCATAATCCGCGATTGCCACGAAGCGTGGGCGGTGCGCTTGGATTTGTTGGTTTAGTAGTGCGATGTTGCGCCCACAAGCGAGCGCTTCGACTCTGCGCGAGAATCTAGTCGCTATTTCTAGCGTAGCGACGCCAATAGACCCGGTGCTACCTAGGATTATCATGGGGTTTGTAGCTATTGCATGAGATTGAGCAGAGACATGCAGCGCGAGCAGGCAAAATCATTAAAAAATATCAGCAAGAAATGCATGCCCACTGCGCCAAAGAGCACTGCGTCAAATCGATCGAGAATCCCCCCATGCCCGGGCAGAATCGAGCCAGAGTCTTTTACTTGTGCTTGGCGCTTGAGATAGCTCTCGTATAAATCGCCAAACACTCCACACACCGCCACGATGAGGCTTGCAAAAATCGCGAAGAAAAAGTGCGTCCCAAGCACAAAAATCCCCGCCACACTCCCTACGACAATAGAAACTGCTACACCGATAATAACGCCCTCAAGCGTCTTTTTAGGGCTGGTGGGGCTTAGTGGAGTTTTGCCAAAAAGTCTGCCGCCAAAATATGCCCCAATATCACAAAGTGCGATAATCAAAATCAGCCACACAATATGTGAAACACCAAAGTCCTTATACACGCTATAGAGCGCGAGAAATGGCAATGTCGGGTAGAGAAATGGCAGCATTGCGCGAGGGCTTAGGCGCTGGGCATAGGCAGTAATAGAGGCTAGGATCATACATGCTACAAGTGCGCTTTCGATTGGGTTTGCTACGAAATACGATGTCGCCCAGAGTGCGAGAGCCAGCGCGTAGAATCCCGCGTGCTGCTCAAGATCATACAGAGCTAGCGCTTCTCTAAAGCCCAGGATAAACACCGCGCCAATCACTGCCCAAATCACGATTGGATTGTTCCATAAAAGCAATGCGGCGATGACGCCAATAAGCACAGCTGCAGTGATATAGCGCGAGCTCTCGCCAGAGAGCTTAGCTTTCATGTCTTGCTTGATTTCATCGAGCGAGACATTGGGGATTTTGGTGTGGGCATGGGATTTTGCACTAGAATCTGCACTCTCTTTTTCCAGAGATTCTTTGGTAGATTTTGTGTCCATGGTAGAATCTAGTGCGCTAGATTCTGGCTCTTGTGGCGCGGAATCTAGCTTATCAGGGGAGCTTTCTGGCTCTTGTGGCTGGGCGTTTTCTGGGTGATTATTCTTAGGCATGGGTTTCCTTTATATATTCGATTGGGAGCAAGTCTATTATATCAAGTTTATAGAATCTTTTGGGCGAGGATATAGAGGGGCTCGTAGGTTAAGCGAGCGCCAAACATCTGCTCATAGGCTAGGAGCTTGGATTTTGTGAGTGTGGCATGTAGGCTATTGACCCCGCTATCGCGCAAATGCCTAAACACCCCAAGCGCATTGCCAAAATCTAGCACCTGCACTTCACTGCTGATATGTAGCACCTGTAGCCCTAGCGCTTCAAGCTGGTTTCGCAGAGAATCTACCCCCCGATATTCAAGCGAGACGCCAAGTGTATAGGCGATTTCATAGTAATTTTGCATGCCAAAGCTCCCTAGCAGCAGCACCCCATGGTTTTCCAACATACGAGCAAGCACAGGTAGTATCTCATAGCTATCTAGCCATTGTAGGCAGGCGTTTGATGTGATGAGGTCAAAGCGCTTTTTGCTCATGCTATGCGTGGCTAAATCTCGCATGTCAAAAATCTCCGCCCTCGTAGCAGGACTAAGTCGCTTCTCCCAGTGCTGGGAGAAATCATTGATGTCGCTGCAGATAAACTCTCTATACACCAGCTCACGCTGTAATATCTCGCTAAACTCACCGCCCCCCGCGCCAAATTCAAAAATCCGCGCAAACTCTCTGCCATGGGTTGGTAGATTAGATTCTAGGAGTAGGTGCATAAGATTCTCGCGCATGTGCGCTTGGATTCTGGCATGTTTGGCATAGCTCTCTCGTGCTGCATAAAATCGCCGTGCCACTGCCTTGCTCTCTGGCAGACTAGAATCGAGCGTCCTAAATTTTTGAGACTTTGGAGTGGTTTTTGGTATTTCAAGCGCTCCGCAGAGTCGTAGCACATCGCTCCAGCTCGTAAATAGCCCAAACAAAAAATGTGGTGCATTAAGCTCATAGCAGGGGATTGGTGGAGTGTGCTTGCTAAAATATACACGCACGCTCTTTGGTGGGAAAATATTATCGCGCGTGGAGATGAGCGCGTGGGTGTAGGTGAGCTTGGGATTATATGCTAGAGCAGTTGCAAGCGTGCAGAGACTCTCAAGCTCGCGTTTGCAGGTATTGGTATCAAGGCTAGATTCTAGTGCTTGGCAGAGAGTGGGCGATTTAGACTCTGGTGCATTAGTTGGCGAGCGAGAATCTAGCCCAAAAAGTGCGTGGGCAAAATCTCCTAGGCTAAAATATCTCATCGTGCGTGTGTAGATTCTGGGGTGGATTCCTAGTGTTTCATCAATCCCAAGTGGTGTGCCATTTACTGCGATACGCGCGCTAAATCTCCCCCATAGCCCAGAATCTAGCGCGCTAAAGATTCTAGGCGCGACACAGACTCCTAGAGAAAATGCCACAAGGACACAGCGCTCATACCCTGCCATATACTCTTCTAGCGTGCGCGCGGCGGATTCTAGTTTGTCAAAATTGATCTGGCTAGATTCTCGTTCGCCAACTAATGCACCAGAGTCCAAATCCCCATATCCATAGCACAGCACCACATCGCATGTAGTGGGAGTGTCCTGGCTAGATTCTGCTCTGGATTCTGGGCAATCCAAGCCCCAAAACATCTCCTCTATCGTAGCAAACCCGCCAAATACCACGACAAGCGTGTGGGCGCGTGTTTTTTGACTTGCGCGTTTATAGGTGATTTGCATAGGATTCTAATGCGTCAAAAAGTGGCGCGAGATTGGGCAGATCGGCATGCAGGCAGAAGCGGATTCTCGCACTTCCATGTGGGATTGTGGGAGATTTGATCGCCTTGGCAAAAATCCCGCTAGATTCTAGTGCCCTCTCGCAGGCGATGGCGCGCTCATTTGCCCCAAGCACAAGCGAGATGATTTGTAGCTCGCCAAGCACTTGCCACTCTGCATTATCGGGTAAGCGGATTTTATGCGTGATAGATTCTAGCTGTGCGCGGGTATGCTGGCTTAAAGCACGGATTTTCTCGCGTTTGGGCTCAAGCTCGCCCAGCAGCGTGAAAGCAAAATAGCTAAATGCGATATTGATGGGTGGCAGTGCAGTGGAGTAGATGAGCCCACGAGCGAGATTGACAAAGAGCTCGCGAAGTGGGCGCGCGCATAGCATACATGCCCCCACGCTCCCAAGCGCTTTGCCAAAGGTTAGCACGAGAAAATCCACTTCTGTGATATAGCCCATACTAGCGCAAAGCCCAAGCTCGCCCACTACACCAAGGCTATGGGCTTCATCGAGATAGAGTAGGGCGTTAGGATAGGTGCGCTTGAGTGCGACAAGTCCTGCTAAATCGCACAAATCCCCCTCCATGCTAAAGAGTGCTTCACTCACGATGATAATATGCGCGAAATTCTTGTGGCTAGATTCTAGGAGTGCGCTTAGATGCGCTATATCATTGTGTTTAAAGCGTTTCCAGCGTAGCGCTGGGTTTAGGGATTTGCCAAGCAGTAGCCCATCAAACATGCTCGCGTGCGCGTATTCATCGATGAGAATAAGCGTGGATTCTAGCCTGCCAAGCGCAGCCAGACAAGAGCAGTTAAGATGATAGCCGCTGTTGAAAAGCAGTGCGGATTTTTGCGCAAAACATGTCTGTAAATGCGCTTCAAACGCTTCCCACACAGGTGAGCCACCACTTAGCAGCCTTGAAGACCCAGAGCCAAAGCGCAAATCCTGCTCTCTAATCCCCTTTTGCCTAACAAACTCCCAGAATCTCTGTGCGAGTGTAAGCGCAGAGTCATCAGGAGCGGCATTGCCTGGGCGATTTAGATTCTGGTTTAGGATTGCGTGGCTTGCGCCTGCTAGCCCAAGGTAGTCGTTGCTAGTGAGATTGAGCAAGAGAGGGGATTGCGGGGTGGATTCTGGCGTGGTTTGAGGGTTTGGGGATTTTGGTTTTTGGAGATAAATCCCATGATGAGCGTAGTCGGTGATTGTGCGGAGATTATGCGCGCGCTGGAGAGATTCTAGCTGCGTGTGGGCGCGTGTGGTAAGGGAGGTGGATTTTGGGGTATTGGAGAGTGATTTAGCCATGAGACACCGGTAGTTAAAATTGGCGCGGATTGTAGCAAATTATGCGATAATGTGCGATTAAGGAGTCATCATGCCTGCCATATCGCCTATATCACAAGCTTCCCAAATCTCGTCAAACGCTACTCTCGCTGCGCGCGATCTTGCGCACATCTGGCACCCATGCACGCAGATGAAAGAGCATGAATCCCTGCCTATAATCCCCATAAAATCCGCTCGTGGCGCGAGTTTGTTTGACTTTGAAGGGCGCGAGTATATTGATTGTATCAGTAGCTGGTGGGTAAATCTCTTTGGGCATTGCAACCCAACGATAAACGCTGCAATCAGCGCGCAACTAGAGAGCCTAGAGCATGTGCTGCTTGCGGGATTTACACATGAGCCTATCATCACGCTTTCCCAGCGTCTGTGTGCTTTGCTGCCAGAGAATCTACGCAAATGCTTCTATGCGGATAATGGCTCATCGGCGATTGAAGTCGCGCTCAAAATGAGCTTCCACTACCACCTAAACATGCAGGGATATGATACGCGTGGGCTTCTGCTAGAATCTAGGCTAGATTCTGGTGCTAAACATGCTAAACGCACGAAATTTCTCTCCCTTACTAATGCTTACCATGGCGAGACGATCGGCGCACTAAGTGTGGGGGATCTGGGGCTGTATAAAGCTACTTATGAGCCCATATTGCTTACTAATATCGCTACACCTGTGCCAGATGTGCTTGGCAATGCGCACGCGCAAAATCTCTGTAATACATTCCCTAATAGCGCATTTCAAAACGGCGTGCTAAACCCTGCGCTGCTAGATTCTAGCGAGTATTATGAACATGAGCTGCTCGCCCTAGAATCTATCTTGCAAGAGCAGGGTGAGGAGATTTGTGCATTCATCTTAGAGCCACTTATCCAGTGTGCAGGGGGCATGCATATCTATCCGCGTGCATTTGTGCAAAAAGCCTGTGAGCTAGCTAGGAGCTATGGGATTCTCATTATATTTGATGAAATTGCGGTGGGGTTTGGCAGGAGCGGGAGCATGTTTGCCTATGAGCAGTGCGGGATTGTGCCAGATTTTCTCTGCTTATCAAAAGGTATCACAGGTGGCTACATGCCCTTAAGTGTGGTTATCACAAGCGATGAGATTTATCAGGCATTTTATGCGCCCTATGAGGAGCAGCGGGCGTTTTTACACAGCCATAGCTACACGGGCAATGCGTTGGCATGTAGCGCGGCAAATGCCGTGCTGGATATATTTGCACAAGAGCATATCATCGAGAAAAATCGCACGACTTCTGCCTATATCGCAGAGTGCTGGAGCGAGCTTGGTGAGCTGCCTATTGTGCGTAATCTGCGGCATTGTGGCATGATATTTGCGCTGGATTTGCGCGCCAATCCTGGGGAGCGGCTGGGGCGCGAGGTGTTCTTGCGTGCTTTGGAGAGAGGGCTGCTACTGCGCCCGCTTGGCAATACGATCTACTTCATGCCTCCATATATCATCACGCGTGAGCAGATTGCTTATGTGGTGGAGAATCTTGCAGGGATTTTGGAGGGATTGGGGTAGGGCGTGGATTTGGTGATTAGCTTAGAGGTGCTAAAGCTCTTGCAGAATCATTGTGTCTTTACCGCAATGCTTATGTGCTACTCTCCAATGTATGTGGGATCGTATGCGTCTATCTGGGCTTTAAATCCTAGATACTAGCTACTTTGGCATTTTAAAGCCAAACAAATTCAAAGCCTTTTTAGAATCTTAGCGGGATTCCCGCCTACAATGACATTTGGCGGGACATCTTTGGTTACTACACTTCCTGCGGCAATGATTGAATTTTCCCCAATGGTAACGCCCGGGCAAATCGTGGCATTTATCCCTATCCACACCCTATCTTTTATCACAATGGGCTTTGTGAAAGTTGCCTTGCGATTGTAGGGATTAAAATCGTGATTGATTGTAGTGAGACACACCTTTGGGGCGATAAACACATCATCGCCAATTGTAATCCCACCCCTATCCATAAAAGTGCAAGAGCTATTCATAAAGAAGTTTTTACCTACCTTGATATTGCGTCCAAAATCCACATAAAAAGGCGGGATAATCCAAGTGCTAGAATCCACATCATAGCCTACAATCTCGCTAAAAATCGCTCGTGTAGATTCTGGGCTATGATGTGCGGAGTTGAGCTTATGGGTAAGCTCTATTGTCCGCAAGATGATTTTTTTAATCTTATCAAACTCTGGATCATTCATATCCACTAGTTCACCCGCCAAATCACGCGTGAAAATATCTCTATCTGTGCGTGGTGTGGCTTTGGTTGTAGCTTTTTTACTTATATCCTGCATATCACTTCCTTTTCTCTGCTTGTTTAATCGCTTGTAAATACTCTTCATCGCTTAGCTTATCGCCCCATATCACATTAGAATCCTTATCAT
>NZ_CALERY010000035.1 GCF_937906905.1 uncultured Helicobacter sp.
ATGAAAATTTGGGAAGCGGAATAGTAGTAATTTATAGCTTAAAGGTTGCTGAAAGCACAGAAGTGCAAAATATTTTCGATAGTCTTAGAGCCAGAATCGAGCTAGAGAGCCGAGCCAGAGCCAGAGCGCCAGATCCGCAAAGATCCACACACCGCCTTTCGACACAGCTTACACACCGCCATTTCACCCATTTCATTTACCCCCACACTCCACGCGCGCGAAATGCCCCTCCACATATTCTAGCAGCTCTGTCTCCAGCTGCCCTGCCCTACTAGTATCCAGACCCCCAGCCATTCCCCCGCACACCCCTGCCCCCAGCAGCTCACTATATCTTATCGCAAGCGCGCGCAGTGCCGCCCCGCGATAGTGCTTCGCCTGGTGGCTTGTCCCGCTAGGGATTTCTAGCGTATAGTGTGGGCGTGCTAGCGGATATGCCTTGGCATACACCTGTGCGCGCAGATCGATAATCACATTTTCCCCAGATAGCAGCGTATCGATCTGGGGTTTTTGCGCCTTATAGAGCTTGTTTAGCGATAGCTCCTTAGATTTGTAGTTTTGATTGAGATGATAGAATGGCAGCCTATCGCTCGCACGCACCAGCCCAAAGAGATTGCTCGTAATCAGCACAGACTCCAGCAAAAACTCCTGCCCCCTAGAATCCAGCCCCGCAAAGTCCAGCGCCTTAAACGCCACCCCGCTATACAGCTCTATGGCACGCATACGCGCAGATTCTAGCAGCCTAGCACAGCGCGCCAGCACCTCGAGCTTCACACTCTTAGTGCCAAACACCCTGCCCAGCTCGCTATCATCAGCAGATTCTAGCAGCTCGATATACGCCAAAATCTGCGCATTACGCGCCTCCCTGCCGCCCCACATCTCATCATCTAGCAAGCCTATATCACACTCATCACCCCCCACATTCTCCGCAGGATTCCGCTTGCCCTCACTCGGGCTTAGAAGTATTTTCATTGTAACTCTTTTTCTGTATGATTGCGCCCATTATATCAAAAGGACTTACCACCATGAAAATATTCGCCTCCTGTATCACAAGCCTCTATCTCCTATGCCTAGGGACTATCATCGGCGGGATCATCGCCTGCGGCGCGCTTAGTGCGCCTGTGATATTCAACGCCTCCCAGTATCTCGCCGCCCTTGAGATCACAGATATGACCCGCTATGCCTCAGGGATTTTGATGACAGAGATTTTTGTCCGCTTCAACTACCTGCTAAACGCTATGGCGATTTTTATCCTTGTCTATGAGCTGCTTGCCTTTAATATCTCGTCAAAAAAGTCGTTGTTTCTCTTAGGGATTGGGATTTTTAGCGTGGTGCTTATCTTTCTTTTTACAATGTATTACACCCCGGCAATCATTGCTGCCCAAGCCGATGGCGCAGCCGCCACTGCCACAGATGAGTTTGAGAGTCTCCATACCCAAAGTGAAATGATCTTCCAGATTCTACTTATCTCACTAAGTGCTTCGTTTTTATGGCGTGTGTATCTCCTGCGCTTTAGCCTGCCAGCAGCGACAGCAAAATCCCGCAAAAAGTAG
This sequence comes from uncultured Helicobacter sp., assembly GCF_937906905.1. Taxonomy (GTDB): domain Bacteria; phylum Campylobacterota; class Campylobacteria; order Campylobacterales; family Helicobacteraceae; genus Helicobacter_B. The sequence continues at coordinate 1,551 of NZ_CALERY010000035.1, forward strand.
CCTCCAAACTACCCCCCCAAACCCTGCACCAGCCTACGGCTATCTTGCTTCAGCCCACCCAGAGTCCCTAGAATCTAGGGGGTGTGTTTTTTTTTTTTTTTGATTTTGCTATAATCGCGGCTTTGATTTCTTGCTTTAAG
>NZ_CALERY010000036.1 GCF_937906905.1 uncultured Helicobacter sp.
CTAGGGCTGGGGATTCATCTGTGAGTGTGTAAGTGATTTTCATTGTGTGTCCTTTGTGGTGGGGATTTGAAAGTGGATTCTAGTATAGCAAAAAACCTAACGCTTGCTCACAATGTGTAAAAAAAATTTTAAACTTTTTGCAACTTGTGGGCGGATATGTAGCATGGCTGACGATAGTGAGAGTTTTATGAGCTCGAGAATCTAGTGAGAGAATCCAAATTTGCAGGCTTTTTATGAGAATTTGAATGTCGCATTTTGTAAGTGTTACATTTTGGCATATGCTGTGTATTAGGTGTGATATTTTTATTGTTATTTAGGCGGTTTTTTACTAGGCTGGGTCCTAGGTCTCACAAAATCTAGCTCAAAGAGTGGTGCTACTTATGGACATCAAAGACATCAAAAAATTCCAGCAAAGCGTCAATACCAAAGACAATCAAATAGAGCGTATCAAGATTGGTGCGGTTGTTTTTTTTATGGTGATTATTGCAATCATTGCAATAAATTTTGGCTCAAGCACACAGCCGATTTTGCTCGCATTTGCTACGCTTGTGGGTGGCTATATGGCAATGAGCATTGGCGCGAATGATGTGGCAAACAATGTCGGTCCAGCAGTAGGTTCGCAAGCAATCACCCTTACTGGCGCTATTATCATCGCTGCTGTCTTTGAAGCTAGTGGAGCAATCCTTGCGGGTGGCGATGTCGTCAATACTATAAAATCTGACATCATCGATCCAAAAAAAATCAACGATTCCCAAGTCTTTCTCGCTGTCATGCTTGCTACGCTTATTTCTGGCGCGATTTGGGTGCATTTGGCTACAATTTTGCGCGCACCGGTTTCAACCACACATTCTATCGTTGGTGGGATTCTAGGGGCTGGGATTGCTGCGGGGGGCTTTAGCGTAGCCAATTGGGGAAAACTAGGTGCAATTGCCTCTAGTTGGGTGCTTTCTCCTGTGCTTGGTGGGGTGATTGCGGTGCTATTTTTGCTGTTTATCAAGCGCACGATTACTTACCAGCAGGATAAAAAGGAGGCGGCAAAAAAAATAGTTCCGCTGTTAATTTTTGTTATGCTCTGGGCGTTCGGTGCGTATCTCATGCTTAAAGGTCTCTCGAAGATCTACGCATTTAGTGGGTTGCAGGCAGGGGTAATTTCCTTTATTGTCGCGGCTATTGGCTATGTTATCATTACGCCTATCATTAGAAGAAAGGCTAATAGCCTAGAAAATACCAAAGAATCTATCAATACCCTTTTCACATTTCCACTAATTTTCTCCGCTGCGTTACTAAGCTTCGCGCATGGTGCAAATGATGTGGCAAATGCTATTGGACCGCTGGCTGCGATTCACCAGACGCTTTTAGATTCTACAGAATCTGGAGTGGCGCTTAAAGCACAAGTGCCATTTTGGATTATGTTTGTGGGTGGAGTGGGGATTTCACTGGGACTTGGGCTCTATGGACCAAGGCTTATCCGCACAGTGGGGAGTGAGATTACTGAGCTTGATAGAATGAGGGCATTTTGCATTGCAATGAGTGCAGCACTTACGGTGCTACTAGCCAGCGCACTTGGACTTCCTGTGAGTAGCACGCATATTGCTATTGGTGCGGTGATTGGGGTTGGATTTTTGCGCGAGTATATCAAGGGGCGCTATTTTGAGATGTGCGAGCAGATCATCAAGGCACATAAGGGCAAAGACCAAAAGACAATCCAGACATTTTTGAAAAATTTTGCCAGAGCAGGCGTCAAGCAAAAAAGTAAAATGCTAGAATCCCTTAAAGATCGCGCACAAGGCGATGAGTTTGAGTTAAGCAAAAAAGAGAAAAAAGAGCTTAAAAAATTTTATAAACACGAGCTTGTAAAGCGCAGTGAAATCAATCGTATTATCGCTTCTTGGATCATTACCGTGCCTGCTTCTGGACTACTTGGTGCATTGGCGTTTTATGTGATTCAACAAGTTTTAGGATAAATGTGCTATACTCCTAGCCTTTACTTTCAAGGAGTCAAATTTTGGACCCATATCACTCGGTCATAATGCTACTTCTTGCATTATTTTTTGTTCTACTCAATGCCTTTTTTGTTGTTGCGGAATTTGCGATTGTCAAGGTGCGCCGATCTAAGCTTGAAGAGCTATCCAAGACTAACAACACTGCCAAGCTCACTCTCTCTATTACCAAAAAGCTAGATTCTTATCTTAGTGCCACGCAGCTTGGGATTACACTAAGCTCGCTTGCTTTGGGGTGGATTGGCGAGCCAGCTCTTGCTAGGCTTATTGCTATTCCTTTTGGCAATATCTTATCTCAAGACTCCCTGACTATTCTAAGTGTTGTTGTCGCTTTTACGATTATTACGCTATTTCATGTCGTGCTAGGCGAGATTGTGCCAAAGTCTATTGCGATTGCCAAAACTGAAAAATCAGCGTTGCTCATCTCTTATCCGCTGTATTATTTTTCCATCATTTTCTACCCCATTATCGTGCTGTTTGATAAGCTTGCGAATTTTGTCTTGCGGCGCATTGGAATCCAGCCAGCCAGCGAGGAAGAAAATGCTCATTCCGAAGAGGAATTAAAGATTATCGTAGGTGAGAGTCTCAAGGGCGGTTTCATCGACTCGCTGGAAGGCGAAATTATCAAAAATGCCGTGGATTTCTCCGAAACAATCGCAAAAGAAATTATGACGCCGCGTAAAGATATGGTCTGCCTCTATGCAGAGAAAAGCTACGAGGAGAATCTCGCTATTGTTACGCAGACAAATTTCACGCGCTACCCATACTGCAATGGCAATAAAGACAATATCCTAGGCATGATCCATATTCGCGATTTACTCATCAGTAGTGTAGGGCAGAGTAAAGGCACAAGTCCTTGCACTCCAATCCCCCTAGAGCAAATTGTGCGGAAGATGATTATTGTCCCAGAGACAGCCAGAATCGTGGAGATTCTCAAATCCATGAATAAAGAGCAAATTCACACTGCGCTTATTATTGATGAATACGGTGGCACCGCTGGGATTCTTACCATGGAGGATATTATCGAGGAGGTCATGGGCGATATTACAGACGAGCATGACTTGAAAAACCAAGAATTTACACAGATTGGCGCTGATGTATATGAGCTTGATGGGATCTTAGATCTTGAGAGTGTCGAGGAGCTTATGAGCGTGCATTTCGATGAGGAATGTGAGCAGGTTACTATAGGGGGTTATGTGTTTAGTTTGCTTGGGAGATTGCCAGAGGTTGGTGATGTCGTGCGCGATGAGATTTTAGAATTTAGCGTGCTAGCCATGGACGGCGCGAGAATCAAACGCCTAAAGGTGCAAAAAATCACCAAAATCACACAAGAAGCATGACTCTCTCATGGGTGCTTGTGGCTTGGCGATATATCCGCTCTCTGCTCACAAGAAAAAGGATTTTGATTCTAAGCAGTCGTTGCGCTCCTATGCTCGATCGCTAGGCACATGCCATTGTTTTTATGCTAATCGCGCGCTTTGTGCCTATTTAGAGTCTCTCATCGCCCATCGTGGCTTTAAGCGTATCGCACTATTTTATCCCATGCGCCATGAGCCAAATATTCTTCCTTTGCTTAAAAAGCTCAAAAAATCAAAAAACATACAGATTTTTCTCCCTGCTATGCGAGGTCTTAAGGTAAAAATGCTACCATATCGACTGCCTTTAGTGCGTAATCATTTTGGGATTTACGAGCCTAGTGGCTCTGGATATGTGTATCAGCAGGTAGATTTTGTCCTTATCCCAAGTCTTGGGATAGATATTGTATTTGGTCGTATAGGCATGGGAAAAGGCGTGTATGATCGAAGCTTTGCTTCCAAGTCCAAATTACCATATCGCGCATTTGTCAGTCAAAATCTACTTATCGCAAACAATCACATAACGCAAGAGTTTGACATCAATGCACATGAATACATTAGCTATACAGCAGTAGTAAAAAATATACGGGGTTTTTATAATGTGGATTCTCATCGCAGGGTTTTTAGGGTTCGGGCTTCTTGTCGGGCTAGGCGTTTATCTAGCGTGTAGGAAGTTTTTTGCCCTAGATTCTAGTCATATTATCGAGCGCGCAAAAGCAAAAGCCCAGGCAATCGAGCTTGAAGCACAGAATCTTTTGCACAAAAAGCAGCTTGAACTAAAAGACGCCGAGCTCTCCTTGCAGCAGCAGTTTAAAGAAAAAGAACGCACTTTGCATGAATCTTATACCAAGAAGCTGCATGCAATCGAGCGTAGGGAGCAAAATCTCCAAGACAAGCTTGCTTGTGAGCTCTCTGCTTTGGAGCAGCAAAAATCCCGCATGAAGCAAGAGCATAATGAGCTTCTCTTGCAAAAAGAAGAGCAGCTAAAAGCCACTAAACGCTACTATACGCTCATCGAAGAGCTAAACCACACGCTAAGCCACTACACAGGGCTTACCAAACAAGAGGCTAAAGATATTTTGCTCCATAATCTTGAGCATGAACTCATCGATGAGAAAGCACACCTTATCCGCCGCTACGAGAAGGAAACTCGCGAGCAAGCTCAAAAAGCAGCCAATTATATTCTCGCTCAAGCTGTTACGCGCTATGTTGGAGAGTTTGCCGCGGAGCGACTTATCAGCGTGCTAACCCTGCCAGATGACGAGATGAAAGGGCGGATCATTGGCAAAGAAGGGCGCAATATTAAAGCACTAGAGATGATTAGCGGGGTGGATATTATCATTGATGATACGCCTGCGACGATTATCTTAAGTAGTTTCAATCTCTATCGACGCGCCATAGCACTAAAGACGCTTAATATTCTCATCGAAGATGGCAGAATCCACCCAGCTAGAATCGAAGAAGTCTATACACGCGTGGAAGAGCAAATGGAGCAAGAGATTCTCGAAGATGGGAAAAATGTGATTATTGATTTGGGAATTGATTTTCCACACCCTGATATTATTAAGCTTATTGGCAAGCTTCGCTACCGAGCAAGCTATGGGCAAAATGCGCTAGGACACTCTATCCAGACAGCAAATCTTGCTGGTATTATTGCTGCCCAGCTTGGCGGTGATGAGAAACTTGCCAAGCGTGCGGGGCTACTGCATGATATTGGCAAAGCACTTACAATCGATCAAGGTGGTGGGAATCATGTCCTACTAGGTGCCGAAGTGTGCAAGCGCTACAAAGAGCACCCCGTGGTCATCAATGCAATCATGTCCCATCATGGCAATGAAGCCTTTGAGAGTGTGGAAGCAGCAGCGGTGTGCGCCGCTGATACGCTCTCTGCTGCGCGACCTGGAGCGAGACGCGATGTGCTCGAGAGCTTTCTTAATAGAATGCAAGATTTAGAGCAGATTGCCACGCAAAAGCTAGGCGTAAAACAGGCTTATGCAATCAATGCTGGACGCGAGCTTAGGGTTATCGCGCGCGCAGATATTATCAGTGATTCACAAAGTATTGTGCTGGCTAAAGAAATCGCTCAAGAGATTGAAGCCACCCTAAACTACCCAGGCGAGGTGAAAGTCAGCGTGATACGCGAAGTGCGTGCGGTGGAGTTTGCGCATTAGCACAATCAAGAATACCCCAAATATACCTGTAATGCACTCCAAAAGGGCAGGGCAATCATATCTATCATAAAGGAGAATCTATGTTGGCTAGAATCTATAAGGCTATTGGTGTTTGCGTGCTGCTTATGGCGGGAGCATTTTATGCTGGGTGTTCTGGTAGCGGTGGCGCGTCCAAAGAGTATAGCTTTGAATCCAGCGACACGAGCTACACCATAATACACCAAGAGGGGGATAAACTCATTGTTAAAGCTGGAGGTAAAGAGTTGGATTCCGCGGTGTTGCTAGTGTTTTTGGCGCAGGATTGTGCGGAGTGTGAGGCGTATTATGAGCATTTAAACCACCTGCAAGCAAGCGAGAAGGATTTTAAGATTTTGGGTGTGTTTGATAGCAAGCTTAGTGATAAAACCATGCTAAAAGAATTTGCTCAAACTCACAATATCACATTCCCGCTGCTGCATAGCACTTCTAGCAATTCACTGCTAGAAAGCCTGCTGCAAACCAAGCGCATGCGCGTAAATGGGCTGCTACAATCCGGTGCCCAAGATTCTGGCATGAAAGACTCCGCCACAGAATCTAGCGAATCCAAAGATTCTGTGGCAGGTTCTGCCCAAGAGCCTAGCCCAGAATCTAGCGCGCAATCTATTGGAGATGCTGTAGCCCCTGTGGTAGATGTTGGCGTTACTCTGCCATATTTTGTGCTCTATGACAATGAGCATTTGTTTTATCAAGATTATGAGGGGATTGTGCCAGAGGAGATATTTTCTAGTGATATCGCCCAGATTCTGCAGTAGGGGTATTCATGCTACATTATCTTGCTAAAACCGCCCAGAATCTCGCCTCTATCTTTGGTGATAAAAGCGATAGGATCGACAAGCCTGCGCTAGAAGAGCTGCTTATCGAGGCAGATATCGACTATGATCTCATCGAGCTTATGCTAGAAAATCTCCCCAAATATCCAAGCAGAGCCCAGCTTGGCGAGCAGCTTTCAAGACTTTTTGACTCGCTAGATTCTGGCTCTAGTAGTTTGGAGCCTATTATCACAAGCTCGCCAGAATCTAAACCTCCTACCATTGATCTCATCATCGGGGTCAATGGTGCGGGGAAAACGACTACCATAGCTAAGCTTGCTAGATTCTACCTTGATCGTGGAGAGAGTGTGCTGCTGGGGGCTGGGGATACATTCCGCGCTGCAGCCATTGAGCAGCTAAAACTCTGGGCGCAAAAGCTCCAAATCCCAATCATCGCCACTCAGCAAGGCAGCGACCCAAGTGCGTTGGCTTTTGATGCGATCCAATCTGGGCTTGCTCGTAGTATGCAGCATATTATTATCGATACTGCAGGGAGACTGCATAACCAAGAGAATCTAAAAAAAGAGCTCGAGAAAATCGATCGTGTTTGTGCCAAAGCTATCCAAAGTCCAGAAGCTATGCAAACTATAAGCCCCAAACCCCAAGCACATTTGCGTAAGATTCTAGTCCTTGATGGCACACAAGGCTCATCTGCGCTAAGTCAAGCCAAAGTCTTTAGCCAAAGCGTAGCGGTTGATGGCGTGATTGTAACTAAGCTTGATGGCACGAGTAAAGGCGGCGTAATCCTAAGCATCGCACATAGCTTGCAGATACCGATTCTTTTTCTAGGGGTGGGTGAGCGTGAGGGGGATTTTATCCCTTTTGATAGAGAGACATATATTCAAGGCTTGCTTGATTGTCTGTTTATAAATGAGCGCTAATGGCAAAAAAGCACCAAGTCTTTGAGTGTCAGCATTGTGGGTATAGCACAGCAAAATGGCTAGGAAAATGCCCAGAATGCGGGAGCTGGGATAGCTTCATCGAGCTTAGTGAAAGTCAAAAGCAGATTCTAAAGCAAGCAAACTCCACTAGCCATATGCAAGAGCCCCGTGCGATCACGCAGGTATGCACTGAACAGCATGTATTTTTTAGCTCACATCAAGAGGAGTTTGATATTGTGCTAGGTGGCGGGCTCGTGCCTGGCGGGCTTTATCTTATTGGCGGGAGTCCTGGTGTGGGGAAATCCACTCTTTTGCTTAAGGTTGCTGGCGATCTAGCTAGCACTGGAGCAGAGATACTCTATGTTAGTGGAGAAGAGAGTGCGGGGCAGATTCGGTTGCGTGCCGAACGGCTAGGCGCGCTAAGCGATACACTCTATCTACTAAATGAAATCAATCTTGATTCTATTAAGCAGATTTTGCTCATGCATAGCTATCGTCTTTGTGTGATAGATTCTATCCAGACGCTCTATGCGCCAAATGTCTCTTCTGCACCCGGTTCCGTCTCACAGGTGCGCGAGATTACATTTGAGCTTATGCGTTTGGCTAAAGAGCGCAATATCACAATCGCAATTATTGGACACATCACTAAAGAAGGCTCGATCGCTGGACCTCGAGTGCTGGAGCATATGGTGGATTGCGTGTTGTATTTCGAGGGCGATCCAAGCAAAGAGCTTCGTATCCTGCGTGGGTTTAAAAACCGCTTTGGGACGACGAGCGAGATAGGGATTTTTGAGATGAGCAGTGCAGGGCTACATAGTGCAAAAAACGCTTCTAAGCTCTTTTTTCAAAAGCGTGCAAGCGCGGTTGGCAGTGCAGTGAGTGTGATTTTAGAAGGGTCTCGGGCGTTGGTGATTGAGATCCAAGCGTTGGTGAGTGAGAGCTATGGGAATCCACGCAGGCAAAGCACTGGGTTTGAAGCAAATCGCTTGAATATGCTCCTAGCACTCTTGGAGCGTAAGCTCGAACTCCCACTTGGGCGCTATGATGTGTTTATCAATGTGGCTGGTGGGATTAAAATCAACGAGCCAAGCGCGGATCTCTGTGTGCTAGCTTGCATTATCTCAAGTTTCCGTAATCGCGCATTAAGTGCGAGCACAGCATTTATTGGTGAAGTGTCGTTGGTGGGCGATATCCGCGAGGTAAGCAATGTCGATGTGCGGCTAAAAGAGCTGCAGAGCTATGGATTTGAGCGCGTGGTGTTAGCCAAGCAGCCTAAGAGTAAATTTCCTGGCATGAAGTGCTTTGCTGCAGATGAAGTAAGCAAGATTTTGGAGTGGATGTAAAATCCCTGTAAGCGAATTTTTGGTATGATAGTGCCTTTTAGGAGCGAGAAATGGAACCAATCAGTCAATATGGCTATGATAAGCTCACCCAAGAGCTAAAGCAGCTAAAAGAAGTCGAGCGCCCACATATCGTGCGCGAAATCGACATCGCCAGAGAGCATGGGGATTTGAAAGAAAATGCCGAATACCACGCAGCTAAAGAGCGTCAGCTCTTTATCGATGCAAGGATTAAAGACCTAAGCCAGATGCTCGCAAACGCCCAAGTCATCGATCCATCAATTCTCCCGCATGACAAAGTGAGCTTTGGCAGCACGATTGAAATTATTGATCTAGATACAGAAAAACGCCATGTTTATACGATTGTAGGGAGTATCGAGAGCGATACTTCAAAGGGCAGAATCTCCTATGGTTCGCCTATTGCCAAAGCGCTTATTGGTAAGCAAGAGGGCGATGAAATCTCTGTAGCCTTGCCGCGTGGAGAGTGCGAGTTTGAAATTGTCAAAATCTACTACAAGCCTATTGATTTTGAAAGCTAGATTGGCTTTGGCAGGCATGTATGAATCTACAGAATCCACAACCGAAGTTTAAGGGCACATCATGCAAATAGCACAGGTAACTATGAAACTCCAAAAGCTCGATTCTCGTGCTATTATCCCACGATACCAGAGTGCTGGGGCATCTGGGTTTGATTTCCACGCACTAGAAGCCACTACGATCCCAGCAGGCGATGTGGGGGTGGTGCGCACTGGGCTTGCCATGGAATTAGCACAGGGGCTAGAGCTGCAAATCCGCCCACGCAGCGGTCTAGCGGTAAAATCCAAAATCTCTGTGCTAAACACGCCTGGCACGATTGATAGCGACTATCGTGGGGAAATCATGGTGATTTTGATCAATCATGGTAAAAGTGATTTTACTATCCAAGCAGGCGATAGGATCGCGCAAGGTGTGGTGGCGCAAGTGTGTCAAGTGTGCTTTGAAGTGTGCCTGGAGGAGGGCGAGCTTAGCCCAAGTGAGCGCGGGACAAAGGGCTTTGGCTCAAGCGGCGTGTAAGCGTGCAATGATTTGACTAATCAAATCTGCAGAATTTATATCAACAAAGGGATTTCATGGCAAAAAAGACAGATGATAAACAAAGTGTGAAAAGCGACGCGATTTTACAAGGCATCAAGCAGGAATTTGAGCAAGATGAAAAAATCCTAGAGAGTGCATTTCGTCTTGAACGCCTAGTAAAAAAATACAAATACTATCTCATTGCACTTGTGGTGCTTATTGTCGCTTGGGTTGGCTATAGATCAGTCTATGGTGTTATGACAGAGAACAAAGCCCAAAAGATAAGCGCGCTCTATACAGAGCTTACGCAAAATCCAGACAATACCCTGCTCCAGGACCAGCTCCAAGCAGAATCTAAAGGGCTTTATGATCTCTATACGCTTATGCGGATAGATTTGGCACAAGAGGGTGCAGAGACTCACTTGAAAGAGCTTGTGGATTCTCCAAATCCACTTGTAAGAGAGCTTGCTACCTATGAGCTAGCTAGTCTTAAGCAGGAGAATCTCTCGCAAGTTAGCGGGGTGATGGCGGATTTTGCTAAAATCCAGCAAGCCTATCTCTACCTAAGCAAGAACCAAATCCCAGAGGCACGCAAAGAGCTAGAATCCATTGGCTTAGATTCTGCGCTCTATGGGATTGCCTCACAGATGAAGCACTATGGGATTACAAAATATCCTCTTGAAAGCGCGCTTGATCTAAAGGAAGTAGGACAAGAAATGCCAAGTAAAGAAGCACAAAATAACGCTAGCAAGCCAGACGCCCAGGCGCAATAACACAGCAGGCAATTATTCACTAGGGGAGAGCAAGATGGGAAGCATGATACGCCAAAGAAAGCTAGGGCAGATTCTGCTTTGTGTCGCAAGTGGCGCGCTATTTGGCTTTATGTTTTTGTTTATGCTAACTGGCTGTGGATCCAAAAAGTTCTACACTCCAGCAAATATCCAAAGTGATGTGATTTTTGAGCGCATGCTTCCAGCGTCCATAGTCTCAAGCGATCGCTATGGTGCCATGCTAAAAGATGACACGATTATCACTAAGCACGGCTTATTGCCTAAGCATGAGAAGCTTCCTAAAAATGCGCGATTTCTACGGGAGTCTGGAGGGTTTTATGTGTTTGCCAAGGGCTGTGAGAGCTTGAAGCTTGTGCGCACAAGTTTGATTGATGAGAGTGCGTTTTCGCAAGCCACCTGCAGCGTCAAAGAACAAAATACCGCTTGCGGTGAAGATGAGATAGAGATTCCCGTAAGCACCTGCGCATTAAGCGCGAGCATAAAAGACAACCTGCTTGCCATCATTGGTAATGACAACTCTGCTACGATTATCGATATCAACACCAAAGCCCAGAAATTCTCGCAAAAAGGCTCCTCGGTGCTAGCGGTCAATGAGCTAATTGCTGCACCACTTTTCCTAGAATCTCTTGTAGTGTTCCCTACGCTTGATGGGCGGTTGCTTGTAGTGAGTAGTAAAACTTTCTCCCCAGAGCGCAATATCATCATCTCAAGTGATAAATTTTTCAACAATGTGATTTTCCTCGAGGGCGATGAGGATAGGATTTTTGCCGCTACGCCCAAAAAGCTTATAAGCATTGTCGCTGGACAGGAGTTTAGCCATCTTGCTTCGATTAAAGATGTGCGGTTTTATAAAGGCTTTGTCTATATGCTAAGTCTTGATGGACTTTTAGCCCAGTTTGACCACACGCTGCGCGTTGTTAATAGCGAGAAATTCCCCTATGCTAAGCTTGAGGGCATGAGCATGATGGGCAATATGCTTTATACATTTGAAAGCCATGGTGGCTATATTATCACGCTGAATCTCACGGACTTTAGCCACAAAGTCTATCGCATGCAAGATAGCTTCGGTCGCGTCCCGGCAAATAAGCTTAATTTCTACAGCGGTGATATTTTCTACTACGATCGATACTATGTTGATTTAAACGGACTGCGCTAATGCTGCTATGCGATATTGGTAATACGCATTTTCATTTCTGGGAAAATGGCAAGATTTCCCATATTCTTCCAAAATCCTTACATAAAAAGATGTTTGATCAAGAGATTTACTATATCAGTGTGAATGCAGCACACGAAAAACTGCTAAACAAGCTGTTTAAAACTACTTATGACCTAGAGTCTATTATCCACCTACCTACGCGTTATCGTGGGCTTGGCGTGGATAGAAAAGCTGCTTGTCTATGCGTAAGCGATGGTGTGATTGTAGATGTGGGGAGTGCGATTACCATTGATGTGATGAGCGGCGGGGAGCACCAGGGTGGCTATATTTTGCCTGGGTTTAATGAAATGCTCGCCTCTTATACTAGGATCTCCCCGGCGTTGCAGGGGCATATCAATTTTGGGCTTGAGCCAAATGTTCTGCCCAGCAATACCAAAGACGCAATCGCTTATGGTGTGCTAAAAAGCACTATTCTCACTATCCAAAACACAATCGGCACGAAAAAGGCGTATTTCACAGGAGGTGATGGCAAATATCTCGCAAAGTTTTTCGCCCAGGCGATTTATGATGAGACGCTTGTTTTTCGTGGTATGCGTATCTCTATCGAGCGTGCTTTGCAGAAACGACGCCAACAGCAAGGCATACAGAGCCAGACAAAGGAGCGGGCATGATTGCAATCGCACTGCCAAAAGGTAGAATCGCAAAGGATACTTTGCAAGTTTTTTCACAGGTGTTTGGGGAGGAGTTTTGTTTTGATGATAGGAAGCTGGTGCTGGAGAAGCATGGGTTTCGTTTCATGCTTGTGCGCTCACAAGATGTCGCTACCTATGTGTATCATCAAGCGGCAGATATTGGCGTTGTCGGGCTTGATGTGCTGCAAGAGCAGCCGTGCAGTGTTATGCGGCTACTTGATCTTGGGATTGGCAAATGTCGTGTAATCGTGGGCGAGCATAGGGATACGCCCATTGACTACTTAAAGCCTAAAATCAAAATCGCCACAAAAATGCCAAATATCACGCTAAAGCACTTTTTGCAAAAGGCTATTCCCATAGAAATCATTAAACTCTATGGCTCTATTGAGCTTGCACCCATCGTAGGGCTGGCAGATGGGATTGTCGATATTGTCGAGACAGGCGATACGATGCGGCAAAATAATCTCATTGAAGTCGAGACAATCTTGCACTCCAGCGCTCATCTAATCGCCAATACCAATAGCTTCTATGAAAAAAAATCCCAAATCCTACATCTTTGCGCTCTTATAGAAAAGCAGCTGAAGCTTTAGATTCTGGCTGCTTTTTGCGCGCCAGAATCCAACTTACTCCAAGCGGAATATAATATTTAGCGCCTTGAATGCTTCGTATAAATCGGTTTTGAAGTGATAAAGAATGCCTGGCACGATGAGAATAATGACGCTTAGTGCCACGCCGATTTTAAGTGGGAATCCAAAGGAGAAAAGATTAAATTGCGAGTGCGTTTTCATAATCATGCCAAAGACAATGTCAGTTAGCAAAATCACACCAAGCACAGGGAATGCCATAGCAAAACCTAGTGCGAACATGCTCCCAAATGCGCGCACAAGATAGTTTATGAGATTTGGCGAGAATGCCACTTCTCCAAGCGGGAGAATCTCAAGCGTAAAAGCCACAAACCGAAAAATGAGATGATGAAAGTTTAGGAGCAGTGCGAGTGTAAGTGCGCTTATCATAATGACTTGCACAATTATGGATTTGGTATTGCCGCTGGCTGGGTCATACGCGCTTGCCATAGTCATTCCCATGGAGAAGCTGATACTATCGCCCGCGATACTAAGAGCGTTGAAGACAATCTGGAGCGCGAGTGAAGCCATAAACCCGAGTGCTATCTCCATAAACGCTGCTAGAAGCAAATCAGGGAGATTGGTAATGCTTGCGCTAGAGTGAGCAAGCGGGAGAAAGGCAATAGTGAGAAAAAACGCCATAGCACCGCGCACAGAGATGGGCACAAGCTGCGAGTCAAAAAACGGGAAAAATGTCAAAATTGCGCTAAATCGTAGTAGCAGCAGTAAAAATACAATGACATTGCCATCGGTTAGATAGGCGAGAAACTCCATGCCAGCTCCAGTGTGCTTGTGAATATATTTAGTGATGATTGATTGTGCTTTGATGCTGTGATGTTTGGGTGAATTGTAGCACAGAATATCTATTTGGATTGCATGCGCATTGGATTAGGCTCATCGCAGTTTCTGCCTAGAATCTAGTTTGGCGCAAGTCAGGTGATTTGCAAGTATTGTGCAAGTGATTTGCATGTATAATCGCCCACAGATCATTGGACAAAGGAGTAGGGTGATGAGTGGAAATCATAGAGCACGAATTGCTATTACACTTGCGCTGTGCATGGTGCTTGCAAATGCGGGGGAGTTTTCGAGCAAAAGTAGATTCTCGGTAGGTGTGTATGCTGCGCCTGGGTCGATGATGGGCGGAGGCGTGGAGTTTGGGGCTGGGCTGTATCAGGGTGATATCTTACAGCTGCGCAATGTTATTGCCATAGAATCTAAAGCTGCCAAGCTCCTAGGAGATGAGAAGTTCGATAGCAATCTCACAGGTGTGCAAGAAAAGCTGCTTATAGGGATTTTCGGGGGTGCGTCAATTGCTTCGTATATTGGATTCTCGTATTTTCGTCCCTATTTGTATGTAGGTGGCGGGTTTAGCTGGCTAAACGCGGCGACAAGCAGTTTTGCTCAGGCGCCATACTATTGGGAGGTAAGTGCGGGGCTTGGGCATGAGTTTATCTCGCGCAGTGGGCATGGCGCGTTTTTCGAGTTAGGCGGGGGTGTAGGGAAACTAACTTCTACGCTTATAGGTCAAAGCCCTAATGCCCCGCTTGGGGGAATGTTTAAAGTCTCTATCGGCTATCGCTATCAATTCTAAAGCTCTGGCTACTTTTGGCACATTAGATCTGGGTGCTAGATTCTAGTGCGCGCAGAATCTACACAAACCCTGCGCCACACGCACTTCAATACATAGAGAATCTAAAAAATAATTCTAAAAGTAAATTTAAGGTAATAAAGATACAATATTCGCCCTGCCTTAAATTTCAAAAATCAAGGGGTTATCATGAGTGTAAAAGTTTTAGAATCTGTGCGTAGAGCATTGGTTGTAAGCGTAGTCGCAGCTGGGGTTATCAGCAGTGCGCAGGCATTTGATATTAAATACAACGGCTGGCTTGAGATGTTTGGGAAAGGTGGGTTTAATAACCAGCCAATCGACAAAGATAAAGGAATCTATCCCACAGATAGCTTTCTTAATGTCGTGGGGAGTATCGGGTTTGACGGGAATCTTCTCCCTAAGACACTTGAGAATCAAAAGCTAAATTATGGTTTCAACTTCACTGGCGGGTCAATGATTCTAGACTCCACAAGCAAGGGCTATCCACTAGGACCAGATAGTGTAAATAACGAATATGTAGGAAACTGGGCAGGGTATAACCAAAACCTAGGATCAAAAGATGGCTCAAACCGACATCTTTATGTCATCAATAATGCTTATCTCGACTATACTGGGGATTTTAACGATGGGAAGTTTTTCTTCCAGTTTAAGGGCGGTCGCTATCTCTCTGGCGCGGAGTATATGAGCGGCTATACACAAGGTTTTGAATTTACTACGAAATTCAAATTCAGCGACTCCCAATCGCTTAAACTCTGGTGGTTTAGCTCCTATGGGAGAGCATTTGCCTTTGGTCAATGGTTGATTGACTTCTACTCTCCACAGGGTTATATGACTCCAGGTGGGCAGTTTGCCAACTACGGGATCCACGCGTTTAAAGCGATTTACAGCCTTGGTGGGCTTGACATCACGCCTTATATCTACTTCTCGCCTGGCACTTACACTGCTCCGGCATTCCGCGTAGAGTATGATACAAACAAAGGCTTTGATGGCACAGGCTGGCGCTCACGCACCTTTGCAAATATTTTGCTTCCAATCTATGGTGATGATACTTGGGTAGGGAAATACCGCTGGGGCTCTGTGGTTGATAAATACACCCAAAGCTTGCTTATCCAGCAGCAGTTTGACTACAACAACTACAACTTCGGGCTAGGTGTGTATAAAAACTTTGGGCACGCAAACGCCAGAATCGGGACTACCGGGAACCCTTGGATGCTGGATTTCTGGACAGCTAGCTCCTATGACATTGGTCGAAGCGTGAGCGATATGATTGGTAAAGATGCTATCACACCTTATCTCTTTGTCGGGGGAACTCACTTTGCCAACAAGCTTTGGTGGCAGCTCACTGGTCGCTGGACAGATGCAGAGCGTAGCCAAGAGCACGCGATCGCGCTTAATTGTAAATACCAAATCGATCAACACCTTTCAGTCGGTGGCAAAATCGAATACTTCAGTGATACGACAAAAGCTGGCTATAAAGTGGGCGAAAGTGGTGCTGCAGTAGGCACTCCTAAAAATGTCGCTGATCGAAGCCACGCATTCCTCTGGATACACTACGATATCTAACCATCTCTTACCCCACTGCACATATTGCAGCGGGGTAAAGCCTCGTAAGAAACTTTAATCCCTTGATAATTAAATCCTGTGATAATTGCTATATTTGCCTTTTGTTACCACAAGATCTTTACATCGTGTAGGCTACATGATAATTTTCACGCAGCACAATCTCTCCACGTTTGGTTTCTATTACACCAGATTCTCGTAGCTTTTTTATCACCCGTGCCACAGCTTCGCGAGCACTACCAATATTTTGGGCGATTGCTTCTTGGCTGGTTTGGATTCTGCCATTTTTGGCATTATTTTCAAGAAATTTCAGCACCCGCGCACGCAAAGAGTTAAAGGCGACATCATTGATGGTCTCAAATGCCTGTTTAAGCCGCTTGGATATGAGAGAGAGGCTAAAATGCGCGATATTTTCATTTTGCCTTGAAAGTGTGTTGAAAGCCTCGTTTGGCATCACAAATACACAAGAATCTGCCATAAACTCAAGCACTACATCGCCTTCAAAACTCTCTAAAATACAGCTTGTGGAGATGATACAGCCCTCCGCCTCGCCAATGCTAAAAATACTAATCTCGCGTCCATTGCTCGCCACACTAAGAAAGCGGATCTTCCCACTCACTACATATAAAAACCCCAGCAATTCTTCGTTATCAGGGTAGATTCTGCACCCTTTTTTATACTGCTTGTTTCGCCCAAACTGCGCTAAAGCATGCGCGCTTTGCTCATTGCCGCCAATAAGAGTGTTGATAGAGTCAATAAGCGCAGATTTTGTAGGATCTGCAGAATCTATGTTCGCTGGTTTTGTGATTTTGTTACACACAATGTTTGTGCCTTTTTTTTAGAATGCCGCCATTATATCGCAACACCCCAATATTTTTCTCTAAAAGGACCAATGATGAAAAGGCGCCAGTTTCTCCAAACACTCGCGATTGCTCCGGCATTTATTGCTTCGGCAAACGCACAGAATCCAGAATCTACCGCCAATCCAAACAGCCTAGATTCTAGCCCAAATACCAAGCAAGATAGCATGCTTAAAGGAGCAAAGATAGAAGGCAAAGCATCTATTATTGATATTGATAAATGCGATGGGTGTGCGCATTTGCAGACCCCAGCTTGTGTGAGTGCGTGCAGGGCTAAAAACACATCGCGCTTCCCAGAGCCCATTGAGAATATCCCGCCTTATTTTCCGCGCACAAAATATGAAGACTATTCCAAAAATAGAGAGGATATTTCACGCCTAACTCCTTATAACTGGACTTATATTGAGCGTGTAGAGGTGGATTCTAAAAGTGTGTTTATCCCTCGGCGCTGCATGCATTGTGATGACCCCACCTGTCAAAAAATCTGCCCTTTTGGCGTGATTAGCAAGGATAAAAATAATGCAGTGGATATTGATGAGCATTTTTGCTTTGGCGGAGCGAAGTGCCGAGATGTTTGCCCGTGGGGGATTCCGCAGCGTCAAGCAGGAGTGGGGATTTATCTCAAAATCGCGCCAAAGCTCGCTGGAGGCGGATCGATGTTTAAATGCGATATGTGTGCGGACTCTCTTGTAATAGGGCAAAAGCCCGCCTGCGAAGCGCAATGCCCCAAAGAAGCAATAATTTTTGATGATAAAAGCAAGATTCTAGCACAGCTTGAGAGAGAGCGTAAGAATGGCAAGTTTGTTTATGGAGATACGCAAAATGGCGGCACGAGCACTTTTTATATCTCATCAGTGAGTTTTGAAAAAATCGATGAGGCGATTGCACAAAAATACGGCGTAGAATCTAGTGCTCAATATGCTAAAAATCCAAAAATGGGACGCCCTCACATGAATGTAGAGATAAAAAACTTTGTAAGTGGTGATTCTGCGCTTATTAAAACTGCGCTTGCTGCGCCGCTTGTGGGTGTAATAGCAGGTGCGATTGCAGTGGCAAAATCCAAAACGCCCAAGCCTACACCAAAATCTAAGCTAGATTCTGCAGAATCCACAGAATCTAGCACACAAAGGAGAGGATAATGAAAGCTGCAAATATAACCCCTCAAGACTCCTGCAAGGTGCGAGTGCATAAGCAAGAGGCAAAAATCCTGCGCCAAAGTCTGCAAAATAGAATTACACACTGGGGCATTGCATTGAGCTGTTTTGTGCTTATTTTTAGCGGAATCTTGCAAATGCCAATTTCCAAACGCTACATGCTTAATGAGCTGCCCCTAATGGGCTGGAGCGGAGACTATCATATCAGCCTTATTGTGCATTATTTGGGCGCTGCAGCCTTGCTATTTTTTGTGTTTTTACATTTGAGCTTTCATGTCGCTAGGCGTGAGTTTGATATCCTACCGCAAAAAGGCGATGTGAAAAAAAGCTTGCAAATTATGAAAGCAATGATATTTGACGGAGAGGAGCCACCAAGTGGCAAATATCTCCCCGAGCAAAAGCTCGCGTATGTTGGTATTGGTGGGGTAATTTTGCTGCTGGTGATTACTGGAGTGGTGAAAACTTTTAAAAACTTAGCAGGGTTTAATTTGAGCGATGGGGTGTATTTTTGGAGTGCGCAGCTACATAATCTTGGGCTAATACTGCTTATCCTCGGTATTATTGCGCATTTGGGTGCGTTTATCTTCAAGCCCAATCGCAAGCTTTTGCCCTCAATGTTTAGTGGCAAGGTGGAGAGAGAGTATGCTACACATCGCCATGGTTTGTGGGATTTCGAGGCAGAATCTACTGATAAGACTCTATAAGACTTTTGGAGGTAAGCAATGAATCTAGATTCCACGCATATATTAGAGAATACCAGCACGCCACACAAGCAGCCCTCCAAACTCGCTGCACTACCTTTGGCGCTTTTTGCCTCTGTTATGGGCTTTGTGGGGCTAGGCTTAGCGCTTAAAAAGGCAGCCATGATTTCAGGCTTTAGTGCACAATCTAGCGCTCATGCTATACAAGCTGCACAGGCGCTAGATTCCACCCAGAATCTTTGGCATGATATTTTTTATTATCTTAGCTTTGGCTCCGTGGTGTTGGGGCTAGTAATATTTGGCTGCCTGCTGGTGTGCTACATAGGGAAAGCGATAAGGCATTTTGACGAATTTAAGGGCGATGCTACACATCAAGTCAAAATCAACTTTCTCTCCACCATTCCTATTGGGGCGCTGCTGCTTGTGGCGTATTTTGGGGATATGTTGCTTTTGCTACATGTGGATTCTACACCAGAATCCATGGATTCTGCGGTGGTAAGTTCTGCACCCTTTTGGTTTTATATTACCATGCTTGTGATTTTTTACCTTGCTGCTGTCTTGCAGCTAGGGTTTTCGCTATATGTAATGCGCTTTTGGTTTAAGAACCCCATGAAAATGAGCTTGCTCTCTCCGGCATGGTTCATTCCAATCGTTGGCAATCTCATTGTGCCTGTAAGTGGGATAAAACTGCTAGAATCTTATGACTTCATGCGTGAGCAGGGCGCTTTGACTTCAAGCATAGATTCGGTGCGAGATTTATTCCTGCTCGCCCCACCTACTGATATGCTGCTGTTCTTTTTTAGTATTGGCTGCTTTTTTTGGCTGGTTTTGTGTGTGCTGGTGATGGGACGCCTGATTTTTGAACAGAGTTTAGAGTCTAAATTTATCCCCACACTTTTTATTTTTATCGCGCCTCCAAGCGTGTTTGTGCTGGATTTTACACTGCTTTTTGGCTCTAGTGCATTATCCACCCCTTTGGTGCTTATGGTTTATTATATCGCGCTCTTTTTCGCACTTTTGCTTTTGGCACTAAGTAAGATATTTTTGAAGCTTGGCTTTGCTCCTTCTTGGTGGGCTTTTACCTTTCCGCTTTGCGCCTTTAGCCTGGCAAGCTTTGAATGTGGTTATATGTGGCTGGGCTTTTTTGCGCTTTTTGGAGCATTTTGTGCGGTGGTGTTTGTTGGTATCAAAACGCTTCAAGCACTTGCAAATGGTAGTATTTTTAGAGAGTAGAATCTAGCAAGCTAGTGGAGGTAAATCTCAAGAATACAGACTATATTGGGGTTTTAAGTGTGCGTGGATTTATGCTACAATGCGCCGGTTTAGAACATCATATTTTAGGCATAAATCCCCAATAAAGGTTCTCCATGCTTCGTTTTGCACCTTCTCCTACCGGTGATATGCACATTGGCAATCTGCGTGCCGCTATTTTCAACTATATCCTTGCTAAGCAGCGTGGCGAACGCTTTCTTATCCGCATAGAGGATACGGATTTCACGCGTAATATCGAGGGTAAAGACAAAGAGATTTTGCAGATTCTCACACTATTTGGGCTATTGTGGGACGATTTGGTCTATCAAAGTGCCAATTTCCCCTACCACCGCCAGCTTGCCCAGAAGCTCATCGATGAGGGCAAGGCATTTTACTGCTACTGCTCCAAAGAGTTCCTAGAATCTAAAAAAGCCCAGGCAATCGAGCAAAAGCGCGCATTTCGCTATGATGAGAGTTGGGCGGAATGTGAGAAGTCCAGCGGCAAGCCTCCTGTGGTGCGCCTACGAAAAAGCCTAGAATCTATCTCTTACACCGATAGTATCAAAGGGGAGCTAAGATTTGCACCAAATGAGCTTGATAGCTTTGTGATTATGCGAGAAGATGGCGTGCCTACTTATAATTTCGCCTGCGCGTGCGATGATATGCTCTATGATATTAGCGCGATTGTGCGCGGTGAGGATCATACGAGCAACACGCCCAAGCAGATTATGGTGCATAGGGCACTAGGCTATGAGCGCGAGATTGAGTATGCGCATCTACCTATAATCCTAGGAGAAAGTGGCAAAAAGATGAGCAAGCGCGATAGCGCTTCAAGCGTAGCGTGGCTACTGGAGCAGGGGTTTTTACCAAGTGCAATTTGTAACTATCTTATCGGTATGGGAAATCACACACCTTGCGAGATTTTCACACTTCAAGACGCACTTGAATGGTTCAAGCTAGAGTCGCTTGCTAAATCCCCAGTGCGCTTTGATCTAGCGCGCTTGCGCTTTGTCAATCACGCGCATTTGGAGCGTCTAGGCGATAGAGATCTCGCTCTGCTACTTGAGCGCGAAGATGAAAGTGTAGGCGCGCTGGCTAGAATCTATCTCGAGGAGGCAAGCACGCTTAATGAGCTACGCGAAAAAGTGGAGAGAATCTTTGCCAAAAAGGATATAAAAACACTCTATGAGGGGCAGGATTTCTCGAAAGAATGCGAGATACTAGTGCGCGCACTTAAGCAGATTGCACCAAATGCACCACTGAAGTATGAGGAGTTTAAGGTTCAAGTGCAGGAGAGCAGCGGGCTTAAGGGGAAAGGATTTTTCAAGGCACTTAGGATTTTGCTCACAGGGGCAAGTCATGGACCAGATCTTGCCATGCTCTATCCACTACTGCGCCCATATTTGCAAATGGTTGTAGAGATTGTGGATTAGGGTTTGTGTATATTAAAGTGCGCTAGATTCTGGAAAAGGTTTTTTAAGTAAGGAAAAAATATGGGTATTGTGATTATGTCGTTTGCCAATGTGATCCACATGCTGTTGTGGGTGTATATGTGGGTATTGATTATTGCGGTGTTTCTTAGCTGGGTGCGCCCAGATCCTAGCAACCCTATCGTCCAAGTAATTTATCGCTTAAGCTACCCGGTGCTGGATTTTGCACGCAGGAAGCTTGGGTTTCTTGTGATAAATGGTGTGGATCTCTCCCCGATAGCAGTGATTATTGCGCTACAGATTCTCGATCAGCTTCTTATAGGGCTACTAAGCAAGCTGGCTAACATGATGTAGTGTGCGAAAGTATAAAAAGCGTCAAGGAAATAGTGTGAAGACAAGTCTAAAAAGAAGCGCGAAATGGATATTGCTTGCGTGTGTATCGTGTGCAACTCTACAAGCCAAGCCGTTGCTCACTCTAAAAGAGCTAGAGTCCAAACCCAAGGGTATTGTGCGTGATTTTTATATCTGGGAATTTATCAGCGATAAAGACACGAGCTTGAAGGATTCTATCAAGGCATTCAAGCTTGCATTTATAGAATCTCCCAAGCTAAAATCCGCCCTACACGCCAAGGGCTACCACGAGGAAATCCCCAAGAATCTAAAATGCGCCAAACTCACGCTCGCAGAACTCATTAAGCAAGATAGCGAGTGTATCGTCTTTGGGCTAAAGCTCGCAGAAGTGCCAAATATGGACGCAGCTACACTTGCGATTATTGAAAAAAAACTTAGTCAAAATAGTATGGCTGACTCTGCTAGCACTTCAGGCGGTGTGCTCTCCAAGGATTCTAGCACCACCACTCCTGCTAGCACTCTCCCTGCTCAAGCGCCAAATTTATTGAAAAAAATCCGTATTCTCCGCGCACCAAACATTGCCCAGGCAATGTTTGCCAGTGATGCGCAGATATTTGCTGAAATCTTTAATGCGCTTCCTTATAAGCAAAAGCTTGCGATTTTTGCCCAGCATATCAATTCAAAGTCATTACAAAAGCTCGCTAATGAGAATAAACATGCGTTTAATCGCGTGCTACAAAGCATTATTCTTGATAATTCCTTTGCTAGTTTTAAAAAAGCACTCGCACATGCCAATATTACGCGCTCTGATAGTGCGACATTTTTTCTGCTAGGTATCAATGAAATCATGCTAGGCGGTGCGAAAAGTAGGGCTCTGGAGTATTTCGAGCGATCCAGAAATACAGCGATTGATCCATTCTATAAAGATCGTGCGATATTTTGGCAATACCTTGTGAGTGGGAGCAGGGCGTTTTTACATGATTTGCAGCTAAGCACATTTGTAGATGTATTTTCAATCTATGCCAATCAACAGCTAAAAACCACACCAAACTACAAAATCGTCTCTGGGTTTGATGGTCTAGTGGTGAAAAAACCTCCGCTTGATATTAGCGATCCATTTGCTTGGCAGATCGCGCGCGATGGAATTGGCGCGATTAAAGACCCTAAACTCTATGAAGAAGCCACGACTAAATTCTATACCCCAGCGACAATCCCTCACCTAGCGCACTTTAGCAACCGCATAACAAAATATTCCACAAATTACTACATCATGCCCTATGTGGATTTGGTGCAGTGGCGCGATGATGACCAAAAGGCTATGGCACTTGCGATTGCTAAGCAAGAAAGCCACTTTATCCCAGCTCTAGTTTCGCGCTCCTATGCGCTTGGTATGATGCAGATTATGCCTTTTAATGTGCAGCCATTCGCCAAAAAGCTTGGACTTAGCGATGTGGGACTTGAGGATATGTTTAAGCCCGAGATGGCATATAGGTTTGGGAATCTGTTTTTAGATGAGCTAAATGCGGAGTTTAAGCACCCGCTTTTTGTCGCGTATGCGTATAATGGCGGTCCGGGATTCTGGCGCAGGACTCTGCAAAAAGGCAAGCTATTTGTAAAAAATCGCAAATATGAGCCCTGGCTCTCTATGGAGCTAATTGCCAATGAAGAGCCTAGATTCTATGGTATGAAAGTTATTGCAAACTACATCACCTATCAAGAGCTTTTAGGACATAAAGTGGATTTAGAATCCTTACTCAAGCAGACTCTACGCTACTAGAGGCTAGGAGTTTTGCACGATAGGTCTAGCTAGAATCTATATGGCTTGTAATTTGCGTTGTTTTTAAAATTGTTTTTGTTTTTTTTTTTTTTTTGATATACTAAGATTCTGCCCAATTTTTGGGGATTATCAGCGCTGTATAGGACAGCATGGAAGTGCTGTAAAACGCTATATCTTGCTTGATTTGGGCAGAAAATTTATCGTAAAGGGTTTTTATGAAAAAGCTTTTCTTGACAACTTTGAGCTTAGGCGTGGCAGTAGCGCTATTCTCTGGCTGTGCAAGCACGGCTCCAGTGGGCGCGCTCTACACAGACGCAAAGCTTCCTACCACAGCGACTTCTGCAAGCGGTGCTTCTAAAGTGGGCGAGGCGACTTGCACGAGTATCCTAGGGCTTGTAGCGATGGGTGATTGCTCCGTAGATGCAGCTGCAGAGGCTGGACATATCAGCTCAATCAAGAGCGTAGATTCTAAGGTGTTTAGTATTCTTGGGATTTACAGCACTTATACCACAGTTGTCAAAGGCAACTAGATTCTGCCCCCTGCTAGATTCTGTGTGAGTCTGGCAGGCTTATGCCACTTTTTCAAAAATCTGCAGCTTTGCGCTTCTTGTATTTTGAGGTTTGATGCTCTAGGTTATCTGCTCTGCTTGATTTGATACTCTAGCCCAGCACTTCTGCGCGCCCGTTACGCACGACGACGAGATCCTCGATTCGCACGCCATATTTGCCTGGTAGATAAATCCCTGGCTCGATAGAAAACACCATGCCATTTTCAATAGTCATCTCACTGCGCCTAGAAATCACGGGTAATTCATGGATATCAAGCCCTATGCCATGCCCCGTGCTGTGCGAGAAATACCCGCCATAGCCCGCTTTCTCTATCACATCACGCGCGAGCGCATCAATCTGCTTCCCACTCATTCCGGCGCGTAGATGAGTAATCGCATGCTCTTGGGCTTTGCGAACGATATCGTAGATTTTTTGGAGCTTGGGCTTGGAAAAATGCTGGGACTTACCAAAATCTATGTGTCCTTGCGACACCACTGCTGTGCGCGTGCAATCCGAGCAGTAGCGTTTGTATTTAACCCCTGCATCTACTAGGAGTAAATCCCCCTCATGCAATTCATCATCACAGGGGAGAGCATGAGGCTTGGCAGCATTAGCGTTTATCCCAACAATTGGATTAAAGCTTAGATCATATTTGCCATTACGCTCGAGTGCCTGCCGTAGCAGCGCGTGTAGCTTAAACTCTCTAAGTGCGCCAGACTTGCGCGAGTAGAATCTAGATTCTATGGTTTTAGCAAAGGCTTTATAGGCTTTTTTGTTTAAAGATTGGGATTTGGCGATGAGGGCGACTTGCTCATTGGTTTTGATAAGGCGGATATGTTGGTGGAAGTTTGGCATACCATGCAGGGTGCATTCTGGCACCTCTTTGCGCAGTCGCTCAAAATCCCCCACACAAAGCTTACCAGAGTCATAGAGCAGCTCTTTCACTCGCTCTTTGCGTAGAAGCTCAATCATGGATTCTAGGAGATTATTACTCTGTATAAGTGTGATACCAGGGCGGAGATTCTCGCGTGCTTCAGTCGTGTAGCGAGAATCTGTGATGAAGATTTTACTAGATTCTGGGCTAGAGTTTGCACCAGAATCCACCCCGCCAGCATCAAGTTTAAGCAAAATCGCATGATCACAGCTATATCCACATTCAAAATACTGCGCACTCTCATCGCTGGTAAAAAAGCTCGCTCTTGCAAGCCTGGCAGAAAAAGTGCTTGGCAAGAGTGCGGGCTGGCTTGCTAGTAGGGTGCGCAGAGTAGATTCCATGATTGATCTTTATGTGTGATTATTGCTGCTGGGCTTGGTTTTGCTCTTTGAATGCGCGCACTTCGGAGATGATTTGTCCCAGTGAGATTAGTCCCACATGATAGCCATACGCACCAAAGCCTGTAATAACTCCTGCGCATACAGCGCCTGTATAGCTTTTGTGTCTATAATCTTCGCGGGCAAAGATATTGCTAATATGCACCTCCACCACAGGCACTCCGCATGCCATGATCGCATCAGCAAGCGCGATAGAAGTGTGTGCATAGGCGGCAGGGTTTATGAGCACACCATCAAACTCGCCGCCTACACACTCCTGAAGCTTATCAATCATCTCGCCCTCGAAATTGCTCTGGAAAAATTCAAGCGTGGTGTTGTTTTGGCTAGCGAATGCGCGCATGTTGTCATGGATTTGATCGAGTGTAAGCGGACCATAGATTCTGGGGTCTCGATGACCTAAGAGATTGAGATTTGGTCCTTGGATAACAAGAATTTTCATTGGTTTCATGTATGCTCCTTTGGTATTAAAAATATGCGGATTGTAGCATAAACTCTATGCTTATAAAAGCTTTGCGCGCTCTATTGGCGCTTGAGACGCACTTTCATAATACTATTGCGTGTCCCATCATAGTGGATTTCAAACTCTTCTTTATTTTCTTGGCAGATTTGCTTAAACACATCACCCCAGCTCTCTTTGTCATAGGAAGAGGCGCTTTTGTAGTGATTTTGCTTAATCCAATTACCAATCGTCGAAACTAGCGCGAAGCCTTGTGTATCTTGTGTGCTTTCAATTGCGCGGTGCAAGAGTTTGAGAAGGGCTTTGTTGCTTGTGAGTTTTTGCTCACTGCTTGGGCGAGAATCTAGCTCTTCGTAGGTGTTAAATGCTTGCTTTAGCTCCTCTCTAGCCTGATGTGAGCCAAAGCCAATGGCTGGAATCGCCCAGCGGCGAATCTCCTGTGCGAGCGAAGCAAAATCACTATCGCTTGTGGCTAGCGCGAGACAATCCATAGTCTGCTGGTAGAGCGTGTGCATGACATCAATTGTCAAGCGGATATCGCTGGCGTTTTTGGCTTTGTGGGTTGGGTCTTTGACCTGGGCTTTGGAGAGGATTTGTATGGGTTCGATAGAATACTGCAGTAGCACCTCTGCCCAAGGCTCGAGCATATCTTTCCGCCAGTCGCCATAAGCCTTTTTGATACACACTTCGCCAATCTCATCAAGTCGCTTCATAATCTCGGCACATAGCTTGTAGCTGATATTTTCGCAATCAATAAAAAGTGCGATTTTCTTGGCTTGCTGGATTTCTTTGACAAGCATGGGGTCTCCTTTTTGAGTATTGCAGGCGTTTATGGGTTGGGCTAGAATCTATATTGCCACCTAGGTAAAAGACTCTGGGAATTTCTTCCGTAGGCTTTTGATGATAGCAATCATCTGCTCCTGTCCATAGGGCATATCATCATCAAAGCAATCAAGCTCTTTTGCATAGGCTTGTAGAATCTGCTGCTGGCAGGACTTTTTCACCCCAGCAAAATGCAGCGCGACACATAGCAGATCAAAAAGCTCCATATCATCGTCAAATTCCTCTTCATCAATATGCTCAAAATCGTCTAGCTTGCCTGATTTGGCGTGCTTGTGGCTAGATGTTGGATTCTGGTTTTTGGGGTGTGAGAGCTGGTTGTTGTAGGGCTTGTGTTTTTGGCTTTGCGCTTGTTGAAGTGCGGGCTTTAGGCTTGGTTTGCTGCTACTCATCATGACTCCTTTATATTTTGTTGGGATTTGCGAGATTCTGGAATCTAAGCTTGATGTTGCTCTTGTGTTTTGGATTTGATTGTAGATTCTACTTGGGCTTTAATATCCTCGTAGAAAAAACTCTCTCTAAATCCCTCCAGCTTCCCGCCAGCTGCATTCTTATGCCCACCACCATTGAAAAGCTCCTTGCTTAGTGCGCATACATCGCAATTCCCATTGGCGCGTAGCGAGATATTGCCCCGCGCATTGATATCCATATAGAAGTCAAACTCTGGATTCTCGCGTAGAAAAAGATTTGCCAGCACGCTAATCCCACCCATAGAGTAGCTTAGGAATCCACGCTTATCGTGGTAGGTTATTGTGCACTGCTCTTTTAGCTCTGCTAGAAGATGTGCTTGAGCTCTGCTGGTGATAAAATCCATAGTTTCATTTTCTGGATCACCGCCTAGAGAGCGCTTTTTAAGCAGGAAAATTGCATTGTCAAATGCCACGGCGTCCTTTGGTTTGCCAAGGTAGGTGCGCGCATGCTCTAGGAGAGCGAATTTATACTCGCGATGAGGCTTATCAAACATAAAGCGGTTTAGCTCATTGCTCCCGGCAATAAGCCCCAAAGCCACCTTGCCAAACTCAAAACCATAGCCATTTTCCTGCCAGATATCTACGGAATTTATCATCTCGACCATATCGGCAAGCGGAGCTCTCTGGCTATATGGTGTGCCAGAATCTAGTGTCTTAGATTCTCTAGATTCAGTAGATTCTGCTGCTTCTAGTAGGGTAGGGTAGAGAGCTTTCATCGTCTCATAGGTGATTTTAGTCGCGCATTTGGTGCTATCTAAGTGATACCACTCAAACATTTTTGCACACTCCTCGCCGCTGATATGATGATCTAGGAGCAGGAGACTGACATCTTTTTGATTAAGCTTATACGCATTCACGCGCTCATAGACATATTTTGCCTCACTTAGCGTGAGATTTAAATCAGTGATGAGTAGCAAGAAGCTTGTAGGGGATTTTTGGCGGAAGCGCTCTTCAAATGCCAATCGTTGATCAAGCCTAGAGAAAATCATATGAAGTCGCGCCATAACTTCTTTGCCATAATTGGCATTATAGAACTCGATTTCGTTAAACATCTGGCGCGTGATAAACTGCGCTCCATAGCCATCTAAATCGATATGAGAGAGATGATAGACTTGCATGTGTGTCCTTTATAGAATCTAAAAATCTAAAAATTTGGTGTGATCGCACCAACATATTCAAACTTGGCTTGCGGATCAATCTCGGCATAGCTGATGACGGGGATTCTGGCTTTGATATCGCGCACCTCGCGCACCAGCACGCGACGGAGCTTGGGATCTGTGGCGATGACTCCATAGATGTTTTTGTCTTTCATCTCTTCTATGGCTTTTGTGAGTGCAGCGACAAACTTCTCCGACTCCGCAGTGGTAAGTGCAAGCACTTGACCATAATCTGGGTCATTTTTCACGCGAGCTTTGAGATATTCCTCATCAAGTGGTGGGAATCCTATCATTTTGAGCACCCCATCAGAATCCGCGAAACTATGTGTAATCACTCTCGCAAGGCGCGCGCGCACCTGTTCGATAATAATGTCTAGCTCTAGACCTTGAGCCTGCTTATCAATGGTTGTCTCCAGGATTGTGAGCATATCGCGGATAGGCACGCGCTCCTGAAGCAGAGCTTGAAGCACCATGCGAATGACAGAGGAGATTTTACGCGCCTCTTCGATTAGGGCAGGGTAGTCATCGCTTAGGCGATCAAGTATTCCCTTGACTTCATCGCGCGTGATAAACTCATGGGCATTGCGCGTAACAAGCTCACTAATGTGTGTCGAGATGACAGAGGAGGGATCAAACACCGTGTAGCCAGAGATGATAGCATCTTCTTTATCTTTGGCATCAATCCACACTGCATTCATACCAAATGCCGGCTCTTTGACCTCTACACCTTCAATCTTTTTGCCCACCACACCTGTATCAAGGGCTAGGAACTTGGTGGGCATGACCATGCCCTCGCCAATGACTACGCCCTTTAGCTTGACTTCGTAGTTGGGCGAGGGGAGCATGAGATTATCGCGGATTCTAATTTGGGGCATTAGGAATCCATAGTCATGTGCGATTTTCTTTCGCATAGATCGCACACGCTCAATCAGCAATCCACCTTGCTTTTGATCTGCTAGACCAATAAGCTCAAATCCAAGCTCGAGCTCGAGGAAATCTACTTTAAGCGCGTCTTTGAGATTTTGCTCCTCTTCTTTGCGGATTTCTTCTTGCGTTTTTTCAGCCTTGGGAGCAGGGGAGAGGTCTGGCTCTGGAGTGGAGTCGGCTTCTTGTAGCGAGAAGTTAGTATTAAATTTCTTATTCACCCAGTCTAGGAGGATTGAAAGCATGCTTCTTTTATCTTCTTTAGAGAGAATCCATGCGATAAAGAGTAAAAGCCCCCCAACAAAAAGCAGCGATAGGGTAGGGAGACCAGGGATTGAAGCAAAAAGCAGGAGAATCAAGCCGACGATGATAAGGGTTTTAGACTGGGAGGTGAGCTGAGAGACAAGATTTTGCGCGAAAGATTCTTTGGTGTTTTCTTGCGCGGCGGTGCGAGTGGCGACAATACCAGTGGCAGTGGCGATGATAAGAGCTGGGATCTGCCCGACAAGCCCATCGCCTATTGTGAGAATCGTAAAGGTCGAAGCCGCCTGTGCTGCGTCCATATCGCGCTGAAACATACCGATGAGAAAACCGCCAATAATGTTGATGATAGTAATGATGATAGAAGCAATCGCATCGCCCTTGACAAACTTACTCGCTCCGTCCATGGAGCCATAGAAATCTGCTTCTTGCGACAAAGCGGCGCGGCGGAGCTTGGCTTCTTTCTCATCGATTAGCCCGCTATTAAAATCCGCATCAATTGCCATTTGCTTCCCGGGCATTGCATCAAGTGCGAAGCGAGCGCGCACTTCCGTAACGCGCGTGGATCCGTTGGTAACGACAAGCAGATTGACAAGCACGAGAATCGTGAAAATAATTACACCAATAACATAATTCCCGCTAATGGTGAATTCTCCAAAGGCGGTGATAATATCGCTCACAGCACTTGGACCTTTATAACCCTCTGTGAGAATCATACGCGTAGTAGCGACATTCAAAGCTAGGCGAAAGAGCGTAACAATCAGCAGTAGGGTAGGGAAGGCGGAAAAATCCGTGGGCTTAGTGATATACAGCGCGATGAAAATAATAAGGATTGAGAGCATGATGGAAATCGTAAGCAAGAAGTCCAGCAGCATTGGTGGTAGAGGCACGATAATAATGACAAGAATGCAAAGCAGGAATGCAACAACAGTGAGATCTTTGCTCTGCATGAGCGTTTGAACGAAGCTGCCGAGCTTTGCAAATATGCTTTGGGGCTTTTGTGCCATGAGCTGCCTTGATATATGTGATTGCGTTAGATTCTAGCTTTTGATATTTAGATTTTTGGGTTCTTTATATTGTGTGTGCTTTTTTATGGTTGGAGCTGGATTCTAGCGAGATTTTGGTAAAAAGTAGCTTTGCTTGGGCTTGGCAAGGAGTGTTTGTTTGCTGATTTGTGCTGTGCGTTGCCGTTGCCCTGGAATTTGCCTTACTCCAAGATCACGCAAAACTTTAAAATCCAGGATATTAACCTTAATTTTAGTTTCAAGCCTCTATAATGCCCGCTCAAATTTACCAATCAGGAGGTCATTATGGCTTTAGATACGGCGAAAAAACAAGAGATCATCACAGGCTTTGCCCGCGATGCAAAAGATACAGGCTCCCCAGAGGTGCAAATCGCGCTCCTTAGCGAGAGAATCTCCACCCTTACAGCACATCTCAAAGCAAACCCCAAAGATCACTCCAGCAGACTAGGGCTACTAAAGCTTGTAAGCAGGAGAAAGCACCTACTCAAATACCTTAAACGCACCAAATACGAGTCCTACACAAAGCTCATCGCTACGCTTAATATCAAAGACCGCTAGCGAGATTCCAATCGATAGTTTGATATATGGGGCGTTGCAGTAGCGCCCTATGATAGAAATCTAGGACTACTTTGGAATCAGGCTCTTAAATTTTAAGAGGTTCTTTTCTCATTTTTTATAACCCCTTTTATAAGTCCCTACTACTTTTAGGCTTTACTCTACCAATCTGCCACTTATCATTTGGTGATTTTTGAGACTTTGTTTAACTGCCAAGCGCCCCTAGCCTATATCATCAACTCCACCTCCGCAGCTATTTTAGCTATCCAAACCGCCCACAAGTGAATTTACGATTATCTCATATCCCAGAATTATTATTTAGTTATGAAAACTATAATTTTCAATTTTTATTTTATATATTTTATATCTATCCTATTCCTGCCTTAGTATTGTGGCGCATTTCTTACATAAAATCTTTTGGCTTCTTTACTTTTTCTATAATCTTTTTGACCCTAATTCGTATAGCTCGCTCAAAATTACGAAGTGGTCGTCTCAACCAAACTTCGAGCATTGTGGGTTGCACACCTCTTTTTATGATCTGTTCTAGGTGTGCTTGCCACATAATTTTCCCACGCCTAAAGCTTCTCTCATAAGGCTGGCTAAAAATATATACGAGAAAATCTTCAAGCTGCTTTTCAAAAAGCTCAATATGATTAGAATCTAAAAACAAAGGCTCTTGTAGTATCGCAAGCTGCGCATTCTCATCATTTTCGATAGATTCTATGTGGCGCACAAGACTCGCAATATTGGCAAACTCATGCGCATTGATAAATGCCCTTGCATTTATGCCCCCCCCCCCATCAAATAATGGCTTAGTAGCCAATGTATCACCCCAGTAGATCGGGATAGTTTGCGCTGCTGCTGCTTGGATAAGCTTTTCTGTCAAGTAGCCCGGCGTAGAAGAGTTTTCAAAGCAGAGCGAGAATCTGCATTCGCGCTGGAAGGCAAATTTATCTTTGACTCGCACACCTACATTATTAAGAAACTTTCCAGCGGAATCCACCCTTTTGTATGCACATAAAGCGTGAAATACCTTTTCCCTATATGGGTCTCCCTTTCCATTAGTTACCACAAAATTACAAAACCTCTTTTTGTTTCGCACGACTTCCAAGCTTAGATTCTGGTGTTTTCTCGCTGCTTTTTGCACATCGGTTTCGTAGAATAGGTAGAGTGGATAGCGCAAATATCTATCAAGAAACTTAATGTGATCAAAACCAATCGCATAATCACAGAGATTAAAATCTGGCACAATATTTTCACCGGTATAGAAAATTCGCACGCAATCGTATTTGAGATATTCGCTACCAAAAGCAGAGTAAAAAACATATTCAGGGTTTTCCCCATCTATAATCACTGCAAAATGCCTAGATAGAATCGAGCAGATTTTTTCTATAATGTTGTCCATATTACTGAAATCAACAAAATGCACACGGATTTGCTTCATTAGTATTTCTCCCTACTAGATATATTGCGATCTCCTGCAGAGCGAGTAGCCATCACATACACACTCCCTACCATGCCACAGATTCCAGCTATCCAGCCTAGTGCGACATATCCACTTATGCTGGCGATACAAAAGCTTCCTAGCGCCCAAGCTGCTGCGAAGCTCACATAGGGTAGTTGCGTGATAAAATGACTCTGTGTATCACAGCCTGCACCCGTAGCAGAGAGAATCGTTGTATCAGAGATTGGTGAAGCATGATCGCCATACACTGCGCCTGCAAGCACTGCTGAAATACTAAGTATATAGTCTGCTCCGCAGCTAAGTGCGATAGAGGAGCCTATTGGTAGCATGATAGCAAATGTCCCCCAGCTCGTCCCAGTCGCAAAGGCGATGAAGCCTGAAATAACAAATAGCAGCACAGGCAGAATCATGGTCGTATTTTGTGCAAGATAGTGCTGGGCAAAAGCTGCTAGGTAGCGCCCTGTCTGCATATCTTCGTTGATGATAGGACCAATCGCCCATGCAAAGATAAGAATCAAAATCGCAGGCATCATCGAGCCAACTCCATAGCGGATAATAGGCACGATAGAATCCGTCTCCAAATGCCTAAGACACAGCACCACACTAACGCACAAAGCAAAAAGCCCACCCCAGAAAAGCGAGAATCCAGTCTGGGTATTTTGCAGCATGATCATCAGCGAGAAACTCCCGCTCTGTGCATAACCGCTGTAAAATAACATCGCTGCCACACTAATGATAAGCAATGCGATAGGTGCAATAAGTAGCCAGATACTTGAACTTGAATGCGCATGATCGTGGATAGTGCGTTTGACATTGACATGTGTGCGCATGCCTTTAAAATACACCTGCCAATAAATACTTAGAAACACCATGAGTAGCGCAAACCACGCATAGTAGTTGTGCCACACGCTTGCCACCAGCGTGAGAAACGCCCCAGAATCTAGTGCAAGATGTTTGGATTCTAGGATACCGATGATATATGCACCCCAGCTTGAGATTGGCATGAGAATACAAATCGGCGCAGAAGTGGAGTCGATGATATAGGCTAGCCGCTCTCTTGTGGAGCCATTGGCGTCATTAAGCGAGCGTGAGATCTGCCCCACGCTTAGAGCATTGAAATAGTCATCGATAAATATCACAACCCCAGCGATAAACGCCACAAACTCCGATCCTCTAGGGCTTTTTACCCGCTGTCTTGCCCACGCGACAAACGCCCCTACCCCACCAGAATGCGCAATAAGCTGGCTTAAAATCCCAAGAATAAGCAAGAACCCAAACACATATAAGCCATTTGTCGCAAGCACAATTTCCCCGCTAGAATCTATCCCATAAAATACGCTTGAGATATGCTTCCATACATAGGGCGCCACATCTTGCCAGCCTTGCGCCATCATTACTCCAGCGATCACCACCCCGCAAAATAGACTTAACACCACGCGTTTGGTGATAAACACAAGCGCGATGACTGATAAGGGCACAACAAGACTAAGCGCAGAATCCGCATACATACACAATCCTTACAAATAATCCAAGAAGTAAAAGCCGCAATCCTAGCATAATCAACTTTAAGCCCCACTACCCTACCCTTCAATTCTTCACTCCCCCCTGTCATCGCAAGCCACTGAATCTCTCTCTCCGTCATTGCGAGACTTCCGCAAGGAAGTCGTGGCAATCCACAAAAACACACACATAAAAACACAAATCCCAATAAACACAAAAAGTGGATTCTAGCTTTTCTCTGTCATTGCGAGCCGATGAAATCGGCGTGGCAATCCATAAACACAACAACTAAAACACATAAATCCTAGAATCCACTTCCGCAAACAATGTGTAAATATTTAGTCTAATTATAAAAAGCCGTTTTTTTTTTTTTTGATTTTGGCTACAATGTGGCTTTGATTTCTTGCTTTAAGGAGTTTTTATGAAAACGCTTAACACAAATAGCCCCTTAAATAAACGGGGGGGGGGGGAATCTTGTAGATTCTAGCTCCAAGCCTACTCAAGCAAACACTACTCACAACGACAGAAAGCCTACTCGCCTAGGCTTAAGCCTAGCGTGCTTTGTCGCACTATCCTCTAGCTTAACTTTGACAAATCTCCACGCTGGTTGGGGTCTGTATCCTGGTGATGACACATACGCCAACTGCAATCCCCAATGGACTGGTAGCGATTTTCAAATTGATCCCAAAAATGGCGATACTTGCAAGGGGGACTCGGTAAGCCTCATCACAGATGGCGGTTGGAACAGAACCCTAATACTAAAAGGGGTTACTTTAGACAGCTTTGGTATTGCAACTAAGAATGCCACTATAAATGCTTTTGGCATCTGGGGTAAAGGTTACTTCAACAACTCCCACATAGGGACGGCAAATATTGAAGGAAGGCTCAAAGTCGAGCTTGCAGCCCAAAGCGGAACCAACACAATGAACACCCTAAATCACACAGGATCCCTCCTCAATATAAAAACTCTTGCAGATGACAGCACTCTTGCTATAACCACCCTCAACCAAGCCACCACCGGACTCTCCCAAATCTTCAAAAATGTCAGCGTAGAGCATTTCAATCTCTATGCTG